>CAYLZS010000367.1:0-21255 GCA_964388065.1 uncultured Granulosicoccaceae bacterium | reverse complement strand
CCTTGGGTTTTGGTGCTATGGCTCGTGCCAGTGCCACACGCTGTTGTTGACCGCCAGAAAGTTGTGCAGGTTTTCTATGTACAAATTCCTGAAGTTTGACTGTATCTACCATCTCATCAACCCGTGCACGAAGGTCGCGTTCCGGCCAGCCAAGCATTTTTAAACCGAAGCCAATGTTCTGTGCCACGCTCATATGAGGAAAAAGAGCGTAACTCTGAAACACGGTATTTACCGGGCGTCGATTGGGAGGGAGAGTTTCTATTTCATCATTGTAAAGCCATATTTCGCCGGTGGTGGTGGTTTCAAAGCCCGCAATCATTCTCAACAGGGTGGTTTTTCCACAACCGGACGGCCCGAGTAACGTGAAGAACTCATTGTCTGTGATATCGAGCGTGATATCGCTCAGTGCGACAAAATTACCAAAATGCTTTTTGACATTGCGAATCGAAACGGCTGTTGGGTCTGTCACTCTGGGTCTGTCGCTCTTGCTCTATAGCTCTGGGTCGATCCTGATGCTGTTGCTGTGTGCCGTTTATTGTTTTAAACAGGAGTATACCCACGGCAACTGGCTGCTGGTAACACTGCTGCGACGCTAAAGTTTAAAGGAATTGCTGCGTGAGCGCATTTGAATACCCTAATCCGGATCCGCCAGCGCCGTAATTTCGCGCCTGAAGGTCAGTTTATCTCCAGGGTCTTTTTTATCGAGCTCCCGTGCATAGCGGTGTCCGGCGTAAGTTGCCCAGGCGATCGGACCGGGTGCATTGGCATCACCAATAATTTGCACCGATTTAATACCATTATCAGCCCACTCGTTTTTGCGAGCCAGCGTGTCAAGATAGAGTCCGTTGTTTTCTATGCGCGAGGTCACTAAAACGATGGCATCACACTGATATTTTTCGATGCGATCGGTGTAGATGCAATTGCTTGATACATGGTCTGCATGAATCTCTGTAATGCCGCGATTTAAAGTGATGTCTACACCGGACTCAACCAGCTTTACATGAATAGCGCCTTGCTCAAGTGTGTTGATTGTCCAGTCAGAAACATATGCCGATGGGGTTAGCAATTTGACCTCTGCACCGTGGCTTACAAGAAGCTCTGCGAGAACACCGCCCATGTAGTAGTGGTCATCATCAAAAACAATGACTTTGCCACTCGGCACAATACCGTTCATTAGGTCATCGGGTGTGTACACGGAAGCATCTGCTGCAATCTTCATTGGCACAACATGTTGACGAGCCACCCCATCGCGTCGCCACTGTGAACCGGTTGCGATACAGATATTCTCGAATCCGAATTCCAGAAGGCTTTCAGTATTCAACTCGCTGTCGAGGTAAATCTCTACCTCAGAACGTTGGGACAGTTGGTATTGCCGATAGTCTGCCACGCGGCCCCATGCTGACAGACCAGGTAATTTACTTTCTTTGGTTACTCGGCCACCAATCTCGGTAGTCGCCTCTGCAACTGCTACTTTGTAACCTCTGCGACAAAGTGCCCATGCTGCTTCCAGCCCCGCAGGGCCAGAACCTACGATAAGAACATTGTCGCTCTCGCCTTTGGAGTTCATGTTCTCCGGATGCCAGCCTTTGCGCCACTCTTCCATAAAAGTAGGGTTCTGGGTACAGCGACTGAGCGACATGGTCATATCACCGGTTATGCAAATGTTGCAGCCAATGCACTCGCGTATGTCTTCGATACGTCCCTGCTCAATTTTTTGTGGCAGGAAAGGATCGGCAATTGAAGGACGCGCACAACCAATGAAATCCAGCAGGCCGGAATTGATTTGCCTGACCATCACATCAGGACTGGTAAATCGACCAACACCAACAACCGGTTTATCTGTCAGTTCACGAATACCTTTTACCAATTCTTGTTGAGCGGCTTCTTCTTTGAAACGCGAAGGCCCGGAACAGTTTTCCCATTCGCCGTGGGCAAGATCCCAAAGGTCCGGGAGATCTTTGTGCATTTCGATGAAATCTCTAACTTCTGCATTGCAAAAGCCAAGATCTCCGATAGTTTCATCGAGGCTTACTCGAAGTGTTAGTGCCATTGTGTCACCGACCGCATCACGCATATCTGCAACCACTTCCCGCGCGAATCGCGAGCGGTTTTCAAGGCTGCCACCGTATTCGTCTGTTCTTTGGTTGGTGGCACGGCTTAAAAAATGTTGGAAGATGCCAAATCCGTGGGCACCGTACAAACAAATGAGATCAAATCCTGCCAGTTTCGATCTTTTGGCGGCGTTAACAAACCAGCGTCTTAAATCCCTGATGTCTTGCTTGTCCAGTGCGCGCGCCTGTACAGGGTCATTGGTGAACGTTCTAATCGGCAGCGCAGTCGGTGCCAATGGTACTTCGCGTGTATAAAGATTGGGGCCGTTAATACCAGAGTAGGCCAGCTGGATTCCGGCTAACGCACCGTGAGACTTCATTTTTGTTGCCATATTTTGCAGCTGTGGAATGTCTTTGTCTTCCCACAAGCGCAACTCAATGAAGGGTGTAATCTCGGACGTATGATGAATCTCGCACTGTTCTGTGAAGATAACTCCCCAGCCGCCCTGCGCCTTGATACCCCGCATCTCTGCAGCTGCGGAAGGATCACGATAACCGCCGCCATTACAGTGAGGCACCTGGTAAAATCTATTTTTGGCAGTCAGCGGACCGATGGGTACCGTCTCAAAAAGTATGTCGTATCGAGGGTCGTGCAATTTATTACTCCGTACTGCCATTCAGGATTTAGTTAGATTATGTTTCATAATCCTGTAGTCCTTTATTGGGTGGCAAAGGATTTAGTTGAAAAAGTTAAAGAAGCCCAAACAGTTTCCCATACCGCTCTTCTTTCTTTGGTCAGGGATTTGGCTGGTTCTCTAAGCACGACCATGTCTGCCAGGTAGTGATGTTCTTGTTTTACCGGAAGCGTAACTACTCCTCGATCATCTGTACGGTGCAGACTAACAGTAACTTCACCACTCGGTGATTTTTCAAACAACTCTATCTGTGTATTCGCCTGTGGTCGTCCCTGGTAGTAGCCAGCCACTTCGATACCGTCGCTCAGATCACTCGTGTAGGGGTTCTGCATTGCTACCAATTCTATCTCCAGGTCACTTTGCTGATCATCGCCTGCGCCATCTCCAACGGCAATCAGTGACTTTGAATACCGGGAATAAGCTTCAACAAAATGCTTGTCTGCCAGGCCGCGTTCCTGGTGTCGCTTTTGAATGTTTTTAAAGTCTTTATTGTCGGCAAAACTCTGAAATTTTTCCCACTTTGTGTAGGTAAGGGTTGAAATTGAACTCTGATGAATTACTACATGCAGGCCACTGTTTTTAGCCTCCAGAACCAGTGCCGGATCGTCGCCCAGGCGGGGTTTAATTTCTTCAGAGCGTCCCTGAATTACTAAGTCAAAACGATTGGTGCTACCCTTGTGGTAGGCGACGGTTGACCCTTCAAAGTCATCTCCTATTCGCAGAGATGCTCTGATCATTGATTTAGTATCGACAACATATTGCTCTGGCTCAATCCAGAACTCATGGGCAATTGCGGCCGGTGCGATTACTGATAATGTTAAAAAATACGGCAGCAGGTGTTTGGATTTGAGCCATACAATTGAGCTATTCATGAAGTTCCGGCTAATTAGCAGTCTGCGACAATCATGGTGGTGTCGCATCACAATTGTCATGTTAACAGTGTGGGCCACTCTGTCCAGTAGCCAGATTATTTACGCCCATGAAATCTCCCCGTCAGTTGGCGACCTGGAGATCAGTAGCGATGAAGTTACATTCAAAATACGGCTGAATGCAGAGTCGTTCGTTGCGGGTATCGATCTACAGTCGCTAACTGATACAGACGATACAGAAAATGCAAACGACTACGATCTGTATCGATCACTGGAACCTGATGAACTGCAGGACGCTTTTCGTCTGTTCTGGCCGGAAATGACAAAGAAGCTGAAAATCAATGCGCCTGAAGAGCTCGCGCTGGAGCTGTCGGGTATTGACGTATCCCCGATTGGCAACATAGATTTGCCGCGCAAGTCAGAATTAAACGTTCGTGCGGCTCTTGCAGCCGATACTCCAAGTGTGACGGTTAGCTGGCCTGCAGACTACGGCACCCTGATTGTGCGCCAGCAAGGGGTTGAATCACCTTATACCGGCTACCTTGAAGGCGGTGGAACCACCGACCCTATTTACCGCTCCGGGAATGCCGAAAGAACTGCCTGGCAGAGTTTTGTCTACTACATACCAGTGGGATTCACACATATCATTCCCAAAGGACTGGATCATATCCTGTTTGTTCTGGGTTTGTTTTTTCTGGCAACTGCGTTGAAGCCGCTGGTGTTGCAAATAAGTGTTTTTACACTGGCGCACACCATTACATTATTACTCGGAGCACTGGGTTGGGTAAGTGTACCTTCAACGGTGGTTGAACCGTTAATAGCTCTTTCAATAGTATTTGTTGCGGTGGAGAATATTTTTACTGACACGCTGCACCGCTGGCGTATGGTACTGATTTTTTTCTTCGGCCTGTTACATGGGCTGGGCTTTGCGAGTGTACTGGCGGAATTCGGGCTGCCATCCATTCAGTTTATTCCTGCATTGCTTGGATTTAATATCGGGGTTGAAGTCGGACAACTATTTGTTGTTGCGATTGCGTTCTTCGCCATTGCAGTCTGGTGTCGTAATAGGTCATGGTATCGGCGTTTGATTGTTGTACCTGCATCAATTCTTATAGCGGCAATCGGTTGCTGGTGGTTTGTTGAACGTGTATTTTTGAGCTGAAAGATGTTGCTGTAGTCGCAAAGAAAAAACAGCCAATGGTGTCATTATGAAAGCAGCGGTACTCAGAGAGATAAATAAACCACTGGTCATTGAGGATGTCCAGATTGACAATCCCGGTCCTCATGAAGTGCTGGTGCAAACATCTGCTGCGGGTATTTGCCATAGTGACTATCACTTTATGAATGGCAGCTATGCTACAGAGCTGCCTTCTGTCATGGGGCATGAGTCAGCCGGTGTGGTGGAAAAAGTTGGAAGTGAAGTTTCCTACCTTAAGCCCGGTGATCATGTCATCAGCTGTATGTCGATGTTTTGCGGTAGCTGCTCTTACTGTCTCACCGGTAAACCTTATGGTTGCGATAATCTGGATGACATGGGGAGACCCGGTCGCATAACGAAAGAAGGTGAAACTGTACAGCAGGGGTATAATCTCGGTTCATTTGCGGAGCAAATGTTATTGCATGAGCGCGCCTTAGTGAAAATTCGTAAAGATATGCCGCTTGATCGAGCCGCTTTAATCGGCTGTGCGGTTACTACCGGCGTAGGATCTGTTATCCATACGGCCAGTGTCGAGCCAGGTGCAACAGTCGCGGTGCTTGGGTGCGGCGGAGTGGGTCTGTCTGCTATCAATGGAGCTGCTATCGCCGGTGCCGCGCGAATCATTGCCATTGATATTCTGGATAACAAGCTGGAACTTGCCAGACAATTCGGTGCTACCGACGGAATTAATGCGGCCAATAGCAATGCGGTAGAAGCAATAATGGAGCTGACCAGTGGTGGAGTTGACTATGCGTTTGAGGCACTGGGATTAAAGCAAACCTGCGAACAGGCCTTCGACATGATCAGGCCTTCAGGCACTGCCTGTATTATTGGCATGGTGCCGGAGGGACAGAAAATCGAAATAGATGCAGCCAGCCTTATAAACGACAGACGATTAATCGGATCCAACATGGGCTCTAATGCGTTTCGGGTAGATATGCCGCGGTTTGTTGATTTCTACCTGCAGGGGCGTTTAAATCTTGATGCGCTGATTTCAAAGCGAATACCGCTGGAACAGGTCAATGAAGCTTATGCCGAAATGTTAACTGGTAGTGTGGCCCGGAGTGTTATAAGTTTTGAGCATTAGCTTGCTTTAGTCGCTCAGTATCGGTGGCAATATGCAACTCGAAAAATGCATGCATTTTGCGAGCGCCAACTTCTTCATCTCCCAGATAGCCAATGCGTTTTAACTCATCACCAAGTTTCAGGCCTTCGGCGTCTTCACGACTGTATGCCCAATCCAGTGTGTGAATACCGGCAAAAACACCTGATGCGACCATGGCCGGTGCGAACCTGGACCCTTCTTCGTTGGTGAAGTTAACCACCACGATCGGGTGTCTGGTTTTAACATTCATTTCATTGAGCTGGCGAATAATCTCCAGCCCTGCCAGCACACCCAGCACGCCATCGTACTTACCACCCGTGGGCTGAGTGTCGAGATGGCTGCCAACATACACAGGCAAAGCATCGGGAACAGTACCTTCCCGGCGGGCGAACATGGTACCCATTTTATCGAGACCCATGGTGCAACCTTCCGCTTCACACCATTTCTGAAACAGGGCGCGGCCACTGGCGTCAGCGTCTGTTAGTGTCTGGCGATTATTGCCACCTGCCACACCAGGGCCGATCCTGGCCATATCCATGATCGACTCTCAGAGGCGCTCACTGTTGATACGCATATTGCTGTTTATCGCCATATCGGTATTCCGCGTGATATTTGATTACGGTAAAAAGCAACTAAAGTCACTTTATAGTGGTTATCGTACCGGACTTGCCTAAGCTTGTTTAGACTTACTAATCGCATCGATATAGTCGGCGATTGATGGCTCGCTACCTGGTGTATAGTTTGAAGCAATATCGCGATCTGATAAATTCTGTTGTCGTTCTGCGATAGCGGTGGTCATGACAGGTTCAACACCCAGTTGCTGCACAAGCGATTTTGCCTCCCGCAATTCTGCGGCTCGACGTGTGGCATGTAAAGTGGCACGAGACAACTGGTAGCCCGCAACTTTATGCCAGTCAAGTCCTGGATACGTCGCTTGCAGAGAGGCAATGACTTCATCCTCCATGCCCACCACGCCTGCGGCCTCCATCGATTCTGCGAACAGCGACTCCATGCCTTTGATCAGAATCGAACGCAACAGTTTTGTTGTCGATGCAGCGCCAAGTGTTTGCGAAATGGATCGAGTGTTAAAACCGAAACTATTTAATAATTTACTAAGCGATAAAGACTCGTTGCCGCACAGTAGTAGTGGAACCTGAATTCCTTTGGAGGGCACAGTGTCCATTGCTACTCCCTCGGTAAACAAGACACCTTTGCTGTCTAAAACTTCGTTTATAGCCTGCTTGGTATTTGGCGATACAGAATTTAGATCAAGCCACTGACAACCGCTTTGCAATTCATCGACAGCTTGCTCAGCTGCAATAAGCGCCTGTGAAGCCGTCACGGTGGAAATAACAAGATCTGCTGAGCTCACAGCTTCCGATAGCGAGTTTCCCGGAGTTATGCCCAGCGCTTGTGTTTTTTTTATTTGCTGTTTTGCAGTTGATGGATTGCCTTGTAGTTTGTCCCATGCTGTGACTTTTAAACCTTTGCTGCATAATTGTCTGCCAAACACAGGTCCGGCTTCACCAAAGCCAATTATCGTTACGTTCATACTGAGTTCCGGTAGCAGGTTTTGGATCTTGGCGCAGATAACGGTATCTGAAACAGTGTGGTATTTTACCCTGGAGGGTAATAGCCTGTTAAATCAAAGTCCATTCTGGTAAATAGAGCGAATGAAGGAACTAAAAGTATACGAGGTTCTGGCCAGCGTTTTTACATCTGAGGAAGTCAGCACCTGTTTCGCATTGCTCGGTGACGCCAATATGAACTGGGCTTCGGCAATGGCAACTTCCGGATGCGATTTTGTTTATGTCAGACATGAACATTGCGCCGTGGCTGCTGCAATGGCTTATGCGCGCACCAGTGGTAAGGCTGGAGTTGCAACGGTAACTTGTGGGCCTGGTTTAACACAGATCATGACAGCACTGCCTGCAGCAGTCCGTGCGCACATACCACTGGTAATCTTCGTGGGTGAAGCACCGGTAAAAACACCCTGGTATAACCAGGCGATTGACCAAAAACCGTTTGTTGATGCGTGTGGTGCTGAGTATGTAAGGTTACAGCACCAGCGATCCATGAGATCACAAATAAGAGATGCATTTTTACTGGCCACCACCAATCTCTGTCCGGTGGTGGTGGCAGCACCGATGGATCTGCAGAATGAATTATGGAATGAGTCACTGGAGGATTTGCCACCGTCACGTGAGCTCAGACCTGGACATCCGCCTCAGGAACCAGATGATAAAAGTCTTGGCAAAGCTGCAGTACGTATAGACAAGGCGAACAGAATTATAGTTATGGCGGGTTTAGGGGCAGTGGCGGCTAACGCAGGTCCGGCCTGCGTTAGCCTCGCTGACAAATTAGGTGCACTGTTGGCGACCACACTACCGGCTCGTGGTCTGTTTTATCAGGATGCCTTTAGCATTGGTGTGGCTGGCGGGTTTTCGTCTGCCACTGCACGGCGCTACCTTCAGGAAGCCGACTTAATTATTGCTGTCGGCAGCAGTCTCGCAAGTCATAACTCGGATGCTGGTAAACTTTTTAGTGCTGATAAAGTTCTTCATATAGATTTAGAACCACTAAGCATTAGTCAGGGCAGGGAGGCAGCGAGAAACCATCTTTGCTGCGATGCAAAACTGGGTGTCGAAGCGTTGTGTCAAATGTTGCCACAACGTAGCGAGAGTGATGAGAATTACTGGCGTTCTGAAATAATGGCGACAGCGATCAGGGACACACCAATAGACAGCGAAGACTTTACGATTGAACCAGGTCTTCTGGATCCCCGGGATGTAGTTAAGGTTCTGGACGATCTCATTCCTTCGGATTGGTATACCGTTAATTCGTCTGGACACTGTTCCTGTTTTTTTGCACAGATGAATAAACGTCCCGCAGATCGATTTTTAACTATTCGAGAATTTGGCGCAATTGGCAATGGCTTGTCGTTCGCTATGGGAGTTGCTGCTGCAAGACCAGAAGAACCGGTGGTATTGTTTGATGGCGATGGCAGCTTACTGATGCACATACAGGAACTTGAAACAATCACTCGCCACAATATGAAAATATTAGTCGTTGTAATGAATGATGGTGCTTATGGTTCGGAGGTACATAAACTAAGAGCGGAAGGCTTACCTGAGCAAGGTGCTGTATTTGGCAGACCGGACTTTGCAGCCATTGCCCGGGGTTTTGGTGCTAATGGCAGCACGGTATCTGTACTTGATGACCTGACATCATTGATAGATCAGTTCGAAGAAAAGAGTGGCTCTGTTACAGCAAGCCCGAATAACTCCTGTTTATCGATTATAGATGTTCATGTTAGTGACAAGGTGGTTTCTGCTGTTATCCGGCGTTCCCGTAGCCATTGAGGCGTTTGTTCGTATTTAATACAACAAACTATTAGTGGAACTATCAACAATTTTCCTGGTATACGAAAGCCGCTATATCGTTTTATATAAAAAAGAAATGATCGGTCGCTACGCGTAACCAGTTTTTCCAAATATATAATCTCAGAAATTCCGAATTATATTAGGTAGATTACCTAAATGTTATTACGTGTATTCATATAAAGTTCTGTTAAGTTTCTAAGTGGTGCATAATAGTTTTGGCGTTGACCTTAACCTTGACCTCGAATTTAGAAGTGAGATCTATGGAAAATATGGACTTGGAACTTCGTCGTCTTGATGCCCTGCGTCGATATGGAGTTCTTGATACTCCGTCGGATGCAGTATTCGATTGCATTACTGCTGCGGCGTCAGCGGCTTGTGGTACTCCGGGTAGCGCAATCTCCCTGGTTGATTCTGATCGGCTGTGGTTTTTGGCGGAAAAGGGATTGGGCGTAAGCGAAATTCCACGAGATAAAACATTTTGCGCATACGCAACTGCACACCCGAAAGAAGCGTTTGAGGTAGCTGATGCATTGAAGGATTCGCGCTTCAAAAATAGCTCACTGGTTACCGACGATCTACAACTAAGATTTTACGCAGCACAACCATTGTGCACACCGGATGGCTATGCGCTGGGTACCTTGGCTGTTTTTAGTGATCAACCCAAGGCACTCACGGACGTCCAGCGTTTAACGCTGGAACAGTTAGCTAAACTTGTTATGTCACTATTTGAAGACAGAATAAGTTCTCCGGTCTCTGTTATTGGACGTGCAGTGGAGAATACGCTGCCAAGTGGGATGGTTATTGTTGATCCAAATCTGCCGGATTGTCCGATAACTTATTGTAACGAGGGTTTTAAATCGTTAACGGGATATTCAGAACAGGAGATTATTGGAAAAGATTGTCGATTCTTACATGGAGAAAACACAGACCAACAGCAGATCGAGGATATACAAGATGCAATTAAAAATAAAATATCCATTACAACAATTGTTAAAAATTATAAAAAGGATGGCACAGAATTTTGGAATGAGTTAACAATATCGCCAATTACAGATGCTGCGGGTAAACTGAGTTTATATATCGCACTTCAATGTGATGTTACACCGCTAATGGATGCGCTGGAAAGGCTTGAGGCAAGTAACGTTCAATTGAAAAAGTCAATCGAGCTTAATGCGCAAGACAAGACTGCACTTTCAATCGCAAATGAGGCGCTGCGGCGAGAAATGTCGCAGAGGAAAAAAATTGAACAACAGTCATTGAAGCTACAGGGTGAATTAGTACATATTGCGCGACTTTCTACGATGGGTGAGATGGCCACTGGTCTGGCACATGAACTGAATCAGCCTTTACTGGCTATTTCCCAATGTGCAGATACCGCACTGGTAACAGCGAAAGAGAATAGCAACAGCAATTCTGATCTGATTGATTGTATCGTGGATATACAGGATCAAACGCAGCGGGCTGGCGAAATAATTCGCACGCTGCGTCAGTTTATTACTCGTGATACCTCAAGACGAAGTCACGTAGATATTAATGAGCTGGTAAACCAGGCTATACAATTAACAAAAAGCGATGCACGGTCGCTCAATATAGATATTAATCATAGTGCTGGCACAATTCCGGAACTGTACGTTGATCGTGTTCAAATAGCGCAGGTGCTGGTGAACCTTTTGCGCAATAGTGTTGATGCGATATCGTCAATGACCCCGTACAATAATAACGAAGTTCATCACTCGATTTATGTAAAAACAAGTCTGGACGACGATGACATTATTATCTGTGTGACCGATACGGGGCCCGGCTTCCATTCAGATATTGAACCTTTTAAACCATTTGAATCAAGTAAGGAGGATGGCCTGGGAATCGGGCTGTCTATTAGTCGATCTATTGTTGAATCCCACGAAGGCAAGCTGTGGGTGCACAATAGTACCGACACTGGTTGTAGTATGTGTGTTTCTATTCCAATCCAATGAGAATGGGAGCGGGGATTAAACATCTAGAGATGTAATAGGCGAATATTTTCTGTCTTTAGAGTTTTATAGTGAGAGATGATTGTGGAAAATAGTGAAGCGACTGTATTTTTGATTGATGATGACCCGGCAATACTCAAAGTTTTGCCGCGGGCGCTCCAGAAACATGGGCTGGAAGTGCGCGCATTTCCCTCCGCCACCGAGTTCCTGCAATCCTATTTCGGAGCACCAGGGTGTCTGGTTCTGGACTTACGTATGCCTGAGATGACAGGGCTTGAACTGCAGCAGGAACTCATTAAAAGAAAAATAGAAATTCCTATAATATTTATTACCGGCCATGGCGGAATAAGGCAGTCAGTTCAGGCGTTAAAGGCAGGTGCGATCGACTTTCTGGAGAAACCGTTTCTACCCGAAGTTTTACTGCAGAAAATTCATGAGGCTTTTGTTCAGGGGCAAAAAAAACGACTTGAGTTGCATACGATTGAAGAAATTCAATCCCGCTTCTCCCAGCTTACTGAACGCGAGCATGATGTTTTCGAATTGCTAAATAAATTAAACACCGTGGATGGAATTCCTTCCAGCAAGGAGATTGCCCGCTCTCTGGACATTAGCCATCGCACTGTAGAGCATCATCGTGCCAGAATACTAGAAAAAACCCGGACCAGATCTGTAGCAGAGTTACTTCTTCTTGCCAAAGAGGTGGGTGTAGTGACAGAATGCCTGGACGGCTCGGTATTAAACGCCGGACAGACTGCTTCGTTTAGCAGGAATAATCTACGCAAAAGCCACTAGATCAAAAGCTCTCTGAACCTTTGATTTTACGGCAGCTACAAATCAGCTGATGTGCGGCACTTCGATCACGACAATGCTTATTGTAAAATTGCTGCCATGAACAGTGTTAGTATCGAATTAGGGGGTTTAGTGGCAGTATTGTGTACAAGTGTCGATAATCGGAAGATTTTCATGCCTGTTCGTATTGCGCTCAACACCAGATAGTGCTGTAGTGGAGGGACGAAGCTTTGAACGAACTGAATGAGCAGAGTCCCCGCGCCACCCCCCGCCTCTGAGACAGTACTTGACGTCACAGACCTCAACACGATATTTCGTACCCGTGATGGTGAAGTACACGCGGTAAACCACGTAAATTTCTCGCTCGCCACTGGTGAACTGCTTGGTGTGGTTGGTGAAAGTGGCTCCGGTAAGTCAGTCACCATGATGTCGCTGCTGAAACTTTTGCCCAGCCCGCCAGCTGAAATCGTATCGGGTAAAGTTCTGTTTGACGGGAGCGATGTACTGCAAATGTCTGACGAGCAATTGCGTGAACTTCGCGGTGGAGATATCGGTTTTATTTTTCAGGACCCGATGACCTCGCTCAACCCGGTGTTTACCGTTGGGTACCAGCTCACCGAGGCTTTGCGTCAGCATCTGGATCTCAGTAAAAAAGTGGCGCGTCAGCGTGCTGCAGATTTACTGGCCAAAGTCGGTATCGCACAGCCGGCACAACGATTAAAAGATTATCCACATCAGTTTTCCGGGGGTATGCGTCAGCGGGTAATGATAGCAATGGCGCTGGCCTGCGAACCCAGAGTACTGATTGCCGATGAGCCTACCACCGCACTCGATGTCACTATACAGGCTCAGATCCTGGAACTGGTGCGAGACCTCAGACGAGATCAGGGTATGGGCATCATCTGGATCACCCATGATTTAGGCGTTGTCGCTGGTATCGCCGATCGGGTCATTGTGATGTACGCAGGACAAATTGTTGAGCACGCGCCGGTCGATGAGCTTTTTCGCAATCCGCAACATCCGTATACGCAAGCGCTTCTTGCTGCAATGCCGAGTGTCAATTCAGACCGCGCTGAGCGTCTGCATTCTATAGCCGGACAACCCCCCAGTCTTTCTCAACGACCTTCAAGTTGTTCTTTTGCACCGCGCTGTGAACACGCATTTGATCAGTGTCGCAAAGAAAACCCGACATTGATCGATGCTGCTAACAAGCATCAGGTGGCGTGTTGGCTGGTGCAGCCCGAACCGATGGTACCGGCTGGTGATATAAAAATGCGTGAGTCGTTCTAATGTCAGCTGAAGCGATACTGCGAGTAGACGGACTGTCGATGTACTTTCCGATCTTCGAGGGTTTGCTGCGTAAACAAGTGGGTGAAGTTAAAGCGGTAGACGATGTTTCATTCACCATAAGCACAGGCGAAACATTGGGGCTTGTTGGTGAAAGTGGCTGTGGCAAATCGACTACCGGGCGTACCATTCTTAAGCTCTACCAGCCAACAGCGGGTCGTATTGAGCTTGATGGCAAAGATATAACAAACCTTTCCGGCGATGAGCTGCGTCAAACGCGTCCTCACATGCAAATGATATTTCAGGACCCACAGGCTTGTCTTAACCCGCGTATGACGGTTGGTTCTATCATCGCCGAGCCGCTCGACGAACATACCAGTCTAAAGCGTAAGCAAAAACGCAAGCGTGTACGTGAGCTGCTTGATTCGGTGGGAATGAATCCGAACTTTGAAAATCGCTACCCGCATGAGTTTTCCGGAGGGCAGCGGCAGCGCATTGGAATTGCAAGAGCGCTGGCACTTGAACCTAAATTTATTATTTGCGATGAACCGATTGCAGCACTCGATGTTTCCATTCAGGCGCAGGTGGTTAATTTGCTGGAAGATCTGCAGACCCGGCACAACTTAACGTATCTTTTTATCAGCCACGATATGTCCATGGTAAGACATATCGCCAATCGCATTGCAGTGATGTATTTAGGCAAACTGGTAGAGCTTGCTCCGCGGGATGAGTTATATGCAACCCCGCAACATCCATACACTCAGGCTTTGCTGTCGGCTGTGCCGGAACCAGATCCGGCGCGTGAAGCGATGCGTGAACGAATTATTCTTGAGGGCGATGTGCCGAGCCCTGCCAACCCGCCGAGTGGCTGCAACTTCTCCACCCGCTGTCCGATTGCAGAAGATCGATGCAAACGGGAGACTCCTGCCTGGCGTGAACTGGAAGGCGGGCGTTATGTCGCTTGTCATATGGTACAGTGACGGTGGAACACCACACAATATTTAGGGCGCGAACAGGCGTAAAAGCGTATTCGATGCCTCAATAACTCATCTCAACCGAGGAAAACGACATGAGAAAAACCCTGCTATGTTCAATGCTTGCAGCCAGTTGCTACACTGGCAATGCATTGGCAGAACGTGGTGCCGACGGTCAGTTAAATATTATTTACTGGCAGGCGGTGTCAATACTCAATCCATTTTTATCTTCTGGTACAAAAGATATTGAAGCCGCTTCTCTGGTTATAGAGCCACTGGCTAAATACGATGAAAAAGGCAATATGGTTGCCAACCTGGTTGATGAAATTCCCACGGTAGATAATGGTGGTGTATCGGAAGATCTAAAAAGCATCACCTGGAAGTTGTCTGACGGGTTGGTTTGGTCAGATGGCAGCAAAGTTACCTCGGCAGACGTTGCTTTTACCGCCGAGTATTGCATGCACCCGGAAGGTGGCTGCGCACAGGTTTCGAACTTCACCGACGTTGAAAGTGTGGAAGAAGTCGATGAATCTACTGTTAAAGTGGTATTTTCGGTAGCCAAGCCGTTTCCGTATGGCCCGTTCGTCGGATCACAATCTCCAATTTTGCAAAAAGCCCAGTTTGAAAACTGCATGGGAGCAAAAGCCCCTGAGTGCACCGAGCAGAATTTTGCACCTGTCGGTACCGGACCGTTTGTACCAACTGAGTTCAAAGCCAATGATGTGGTGGTTTACTCCGCCAACGACAAATACCGCGATGCCTCCAAACCTGCTTTTTCAACGGTTATTTTAAAAGGCGGCGGCGATGCGACTTCAGCTGCTCGTTCGGTGCTGGAAACGGGTGAATTTGACTATGCGTGGAACCTCCAGGTTGAACCAGAGATTCTGGAGAAAATGACCAGCGGTGGAAAAGGTACAGTCGTATCTTCGTTTGGAACCTCGGTCGAGCGATTGATGGTTAACCTGACAAACCCTGATCCCGCTCTTGGCGACAAGCGTGCAACACTGGAGGGCGGGGCTCATCCATTCTTATCTGACCTTGCAGTAAGACAGGCGCTGTCACTGGCCATTGATCGCCAGACACTGGTAGATGTTGGCTATGGAGACGCCGGTCAGGTTACCTGTAATGTCTTACCAGCACCTGCGATCTATGCATCTACTGCCAACGACAGTTGTAAAGAGCAAAATATAGATGCTGCAAAGAAGCTGCTCGATGATGCTGGCTGGGTACCGGGTGGAGACGGCGTACGTGAGAAAGACGGTATCCGCTTGTCTATTTTGTATCAAACTTCTACCAACTCGGTTCGTCAGGCGACACAGGCGTTAATCAAGCAGTGGTGGCAGGAAATTGGTGTTGAGACAGAACTGCGCAACATTGATGGCAGTGTCTTTTTCGGTGGCGATCAGTCAAGCCCGGATACTTTTCAAAAGTTCTTTGCCGACATAGAAATGTATACCAACAACTTTGATGGCACCGACCCTGAAAAGTATATGGCTAACTGGCACAGCAGCGATATTCCAAGCCCTGCTGATCAATGGCTGGGCAGCAACATGCCACGCTACAACAACCCGGAATACGATGCACTGGTTGAGAAAATGGGTACCACGGCCAAACTGGAAGACAGAGCAGAGCTTGCAAAGCAGTTAAACGACATGCTCATGCAGGATGTTGCGATGATTCCACTGATTCACCGCGGTGGTGTATCTGCCCATGCCAACACACTTGAAGGCGTGCGTATGAACGAGTGGGATTCCGAGTTGTGGAATGCCGCTGACTGGAAGCGTGCGAAGTAAATGACGTAAAGCCTGCCGGCCGCATTCTGCGGCCGGTACTGTTTGATTCCGGTCCATGTTCAACTACACGCTACGTCGGCTGCTGTTTGCGATTCCCACGCTGCTGGTCATCAGTTTTTTAATATTTGCAATACTTGATCTGGCACCAAACGATCCTACCGGCAATCTGCCACTGACCATTCCGCCTGAAGTGCGGGAGAAGATCCGAATTTCACTGGGGCTCGGTGAGCCGTTCCCGATTCGCTATCTGAAGTGGTTGCAACAGTTTTTTATTAACGAACCGCTTAATTTGATTGAACAGTGGTTTGGTATTTCCATAGGCGACAGTGAAAACCGCTTGCGAGTGCAGTCATGGGCCACTCGCAGTCCGGTGGTAGATTTAATCGTTGAGCGCATGCCACAGACACTATGGGTGCTCGGCCTGTCCTATGTATTCGGTATTCTAATCGCTATACCTATCGGTGTAATCTCTGCATATAAGCAGTATTCCATATTCGATCAGATCGGTACGTTTGTCTCGATGGTCGGTTTTTCAGTACCAACATTTTTTACCGGTCTTGTGATGATAGTGGTATTCAGCTCAACCCTCGGCTGGCTGCCCTCAATCTATGACACAACCCATGAGGTAAATGATCTCGCAAGCTTCTGGTTTCAGGTAAAGCAGATGATCATGCCGGTGATGGTGCTGGCGCTTTTTAATGCATCACAACTTTCGCGTTTTGTAAGAGCTTCGGTACTGGATAATTTGTCGCAGGACTACGTCCGTACGGCACGTGCTAAGGGACTAAAAGAACGCGCTGTATTGCTGATACATGTATTACGCAACTCAATGATACCGGTAGTGACGGTTATAGCACTCGGCATACCGCAAATCTTTGGTGGCGCGATTATCACAGAGCAAATATTCAGAGTGAACGGACTTGGCCAGCTGTTGATTATTGGTATACAGGGTGCAGATATACCACTGGTACAAACCCTGACTTTTATCTTCGCAGTACTGATTGTGCTGTTTAATCTTATTGCCGATATTATCTACGGCATTCTCGATCCGCGTATTCGTTATGAATAATAAATTTCTAAGCGAGATTCGCAATGAGTGACGTAGCACTGGAAGAGATGCCACAACATCGCTCCTTATGGGGTGACGTCTGGTCGCAGTTCCGTACACACAAAGGAGCACTGGTTGGGTCACTGGTATTTCTGGCGATAGTTTTAATTGTTGTTGTCGGACCGTTTGTGCACACACTGGACCCACAGTATCTCGACATACTGAACAAAAATCTGCCACCGTCGTGGGAACACCCGATGGGGACTGATAATTTGGGCCGTGATACGTTTGCTCAGGTTATGGCAGGAGGACGGGTATCACTGCTTGTTGGCGTGGTGGCTATGGCGTTGTCATTGTTGCTGGGTGCTGCTATTGGTGTGCTGGCAGGTTATTTTAAAAAGCTCGACGGACCGCTAATGAGACTGACCGATCTTTTTTTAGCGCTTCCGCTGTTACCGTTACTGCTGGTAATAATTATGTTGTTTCGCGATACGCTGCGATCTGCTTTTGGACCGGAAACCGGTATCTTTATTCTGATTGTGTTTGTCATTGGTATCACCAGCTGGATGCAAACAGCCAGAATAGTTCGCGGTGATGTATTGACGATTAAGGAACAGGAATTTGTTGTTGCAGCCAAAAGTATTGGCACACCATCACGCAGAATTATTCTGCGACACATTTTGCCCAATGTGCTTAGTCCTATTATGGTATCGGCAACGCTGGGTATCGCAAATGCCATTATTACCGAGTCTGCGCTGAGCTTTTTGGGTCTGGGATTTCCGTCTGATTTTCCAACCTGGGGCAGACTGCTCTATGACGGTGCCAATTTTATGCAACTCACTCCGGCCCGCGTTATCTGGCCGGGACTGGCGATATCATTGACTGTGCTAAGTGTTAACTATATGGGTGACGGTCTGCGGGACGCACTTGATCCGCGTATACGCGGCAGATAGGCATTGGCGGGTTGTGCATGCTGCAATCGTTGAAGCGTAAGTGGGGAAAGTACATACTAATCAAAAGAACTTTTAGTCTACCCGCGTATTAGTTTAAAGGTACTGGTGTCTCAATGAATAGCGTTCATCTTACAGCGCCGGTGTTGGAGACAGATCGTTTGACTCTCCGCGCTCCACAAATGTCTGATTTTGATGGATTCTGGTCTTTCATGCAGACAAAGCGATCGGAATTTGTACGTCCGCCGGAAATTGACAGGGCACTGGCGTGGAGAGCATTCGCACACGTTGCCGGTATGTGGGTATTGCGCGGCTACGGTACTTTTATCATTGAAGAACGCGAAACCGGTGTGCCGATAGGCATGACAGGTCCATGGCATCCAATTCACTGGCCTGAACGCGAAATCGGCTGGGCACTATGGACAGAACCGGTTGAGGGAGAAGGCATTGCCTTTGAAGCTGCCAGTGCGACACTGAATTATGTATTTTCTGAGCTCAGGTGGGATACAGCAACAAGCTACATACACCCGGATAATTCTCGTTCGATTGCACTGGCTGAACGACTGAAGGCTGTAGTGGACAAAACTGCTGAACCACCTGATGAAGAACCAACCCTTGTTTATCGTCACACTCGAAGCTGATCTTTGTATTGGTGCTAATGGCGTTATAAAGTCATCCTGTATAAAAATTGTATTCGTAGAATACACGGGTAAGATCAGTGCTGAATGTTATATGGATATCCGACCTGCATTTTATAAATGAGGGCAGGGTGCTTGGACACGATCCTCGGGTGCGATTGCAATCTGCCATCGATTACATAAATAGTAACTATAGTGACTCCAGCTATTGCATTATTTCTGGTGATCTGGTTAATCACGGAACGATGGATGATTACAAGGCACTCCGCAGCAAATTAAATAAACTTGAAATACCTTTTTTAACGATGGTTGGAAATCACGACGACAGATCCTGTCTCCGTTGCGTTTTACCGTTACCCGATAATTGCATGGAGCACTTTATACAATATTCTGTCTCTGTCGGAGATTGTCTGATTATTTGCCTGGACACTCAGAAAACCGGGGCAGACGAAGGTGAATTTTGCAGTGAACGATATACATGGTTGCGTGAAGTTCTGGAGAACGCCAAAGAGAAAAAAGTCACTATATTTATGCACCACCCGCCTATGGAGCTGGGGTTACCAATGCAGGATGCAATACGTATGGAAAATGGCTCTGCGTTTCTGGAATTTTTGTCAGATTTCAAATGTGTCAGTTACTTGTTTATTGGCCATGTTCACCGTCTGGTATCCGGGACTGTAAACGGAATACCGTTTGCGACTATGCGCTCTGTTCTGTATCAGGCACAGGCTCCACGTCCGGACTGGAATTGGAGTACTTTTAAACCCGCTGAGGAAGCGCCCAATCTGGGAGTCATTTCGATTACAGATTCCGCTGTATGTCTGCAGTACCTGCAGTTTTGTCAGTATGAAAGCGGGATAGGTTCCTAAAAAACAGGGCGATTTTTGTCGCAGTCAAACAAAGGTTGCCATGTCTCAATTGACTGCCCAATCTGAAACGCTGTTACATCGTCATAGGGGCGGGTAACAATTTGAATACCTACGGGCAGTCCGGCATCGGTAAAGCCAACAGGAACACTTAAAACGGGGCATTTATTGAACATGTTGAACAATGCAGTCATTGCGGTATCAGTGTCTGTTATTTCATAACCGTTTACCTGTAGCTTAGTCTGTTGCCAGCCTTCGGCCGGGACTTCGGGGCAGGAGACGCCGGGTGTTATTAACGCATCGTATTGCCTGAACAGCGGTCCGAGGTGCTGGTGCCATGCCTGATGTGCAATGCTAATAGAGTTTCTATAGTCGTCAGCTGTTGCCGACATTGCAGTCTCCAGTAACTCAGGTACGTAATCACTGAGCATGTCGCCGTGATTTTTGACAGCGTCCTGCAGAATACCGGCTAACACAAACTCCTGATTAAGGTGCGCCAGCCGGATTGGTTCAGACGCCCAGTCGATATTAACTTCGGTAACTGCAGCCCCCGCATCGCGAAGAGCTTGCAGAGCGTTTTGGGTTTCACGCTTTACATTGTCAATGACCTGGTAGTGGCCCAGATCCATTGAATACGCTATTCGCAGTTTACTAACATCACCCGAGAGTTCGGGGATAGTTAGTTTTTCTTTCAGGGAGTTATGATCGAGCGCATGATGGCCTGAAATAATATTCTGCATTACAGCTGCATCTGCGACACTGCGTGTCATTGGCCCTTCGTGGACGTATGGATCAAATGATGAACGCATCAGCGGATTACGCCCATAAGGAGCTTTGAACGCTACCACACCACACTGGGCTGCCGGCTGACGAATTGATCCGGTACTATCGCTGCCGGTGGCCAGAGTAGTTGCACCGGCTGCCAGCGCGGCCGCTGAGCCGCCGGATGAACCGCCCGGTGTAATATCCAGTCGCCACGGATTGCGGGTGATGCCCCACATGCGTGAGTGGCAGGTAAACAGCCAGCAGAATTCCGGACAGGTCGTTCGTGCAAAGATATTGGCACCCGCCCTTTGCAATCGCTCTATTATCGGATCAGTGTGCTGGTCAATTCTGTCGGCATTCACCAAAGACCCAACCGTCGCGCACGTTCCGGCAATTGCACTGGTGTCTTTTACCGCGAGAGGAATTCCATCCAGTGCGAAAGCGTTGTTTTTCTGATAGCGATCTTCGGATTCTTTTGCATGCACCCGTGCCTGTTCAAGATACTTATCTGCAAACGGATTGACGTTGTCGCCAATCATCTCTGCCCGTTCAATTATTAGGTCGAGAAATTCAACAGGTGACAGTTCTTTTGATTGATACAACTGAAGGATATTAGTTGCAGGGAGGTAGAGGCAATTGGTGTCTATGGAAGCCATACGACGCGTAATTCCCTGCGATTGCCAACACCCGATTACCCGGCAAAGATGGTCGGGGTTTTCCAGGTGTGGGGTAAGACGTTCCCAAAGCCGGGTTGTTGTGATTAGCCAGGAACTTGTTGATCAGAAAATTCGTTGATCCGGAATTCGTTGATCCGGGCTGCCGGCTTTAAAGAAAAAGCCATGCAGTTACCTGCCAGGTATCTGCATGGCTTTAT
>CAYLZS010000366.1:0-7029 GCA_964388065.1 uncultured Granulosicoccaceae bacterium | reverse complement strand
GCAGAGACCACCTCTGGAATAACATCACCCGCCCGACGGACGATTACGGTATCTCCTATACGAATTCCCTTGCGGGCAACTTCATCCATATTATGCAGGGTTGCGTTGCTCACCATTGCACCACCAACAACCACAGGTTCTAATCTTGCCACCGGTGTTAACGCACCTGTTCTCCCGACCTGAAAATCTACCGATAACAATTCAGTGGTAGCCTCCTCTGCAGGGGACTTGTGTGCTATTGCCCAGCGCGGTGCACGTGAGACAAAACCCAGTTCCTGCTGCTGCTGAAGGTTGTCAACCTTGAATACAATGCCATCAATTTCATAATCAAGAGAATCGCGTTTTTTTTCCATTGCGGTGTAATACTTGTGGCAGGCCCTGATATCTTTTTGTGTTTTACTCTCAGGGTTTACCGGAAAACCCATCGACTTCAGCCATTGCAGCATCTTCCAGTGTGTTTGTGGCAGCTCGATATCTACCTCTACCGGGCCTGTGGCATAGATGTATATTCTTAAAGGCCTGCTGGCCGTAATACTGGAGTCGAGCAATCGCAGACTGCCGGCGGCGGCATTACGCGGGTTAACAAATACTTTATCATCACGTGCCTCCTGCTCTTTGTTAAGGGCCTTGAACGAAGGTTTGTCAATAAACACTTCACCGCGAACTTCTATCAGTCCATCGGGTGCTTTTTCAAGCTTCAGCGGCAGTGATTTTATTGTGCGAAGGTTAGGGGTGATGTCTTCACCAACCTGTCCGTTACCACGCGTAGCACCCTGTACAAACAATCCGTCCTGGTAAGTCAGACTGACGGCTAAACCGTCGAGCTTGGGCTCGGCCACGTAAGTTACTGCAGTATCTTTGTCTTTCAGCCGGTCTTTAATACGCTTATCGAAGTCGAGCAGATCTTTTTCTTCAAAGGCATTGCCGAGAGACAGCATAGCCTGACGGTGCTTGACCTTTTCGAATTTGTCTAATGCCTGCCCGCCAACACGCAGCGTTGGACTGTCTGGCGTTTGTAGTTTCGGATGTTTTTCCTCAAGCGATATCAGTTCATTAAAGAGCTTATCGTACTCTGCATCGGGCAACTCCGGTGAGTCGAGCGTGTGATAAAGATGACTGTGGTGATTGAGTGTTTCTCTTAACCAGTCAACACGTTTAGCTATTTCGGCTTTGGAAGAACCCGATTTCATGGTTTGAGCTCAATACAAGGGTTTAGGCAAACGGCAACAGCGCCAGCGGTGCCATTATTGTATTGGAAAAGCCGCACAGTGTCGCTAGCAGGAATTAGCGTTTCTCAGGCGGTATCGCGGCGATCTTTTCGGCGAATGCAACATGTGATTGCGGATCAACTTTTTTCACCGTTCTCTCGGTGGTTGCAGGGTGATGTGCCAGACCCGTTTTAGGGCGTCGTTCGGTAGCGGGCCGTACAGGACGAGGTACAAACCCGCCGCCACAGTTGGGGCACACGTTCATCAATACATTTTCTACACAGTCTGCACAAAAGGTACATTCATACGAGCAGATGCGTGCTTCGGTGGAATCTGGTGGCAGCAATTTTTCGCAGTTTTCACAACAGGGTTTGAGTTCTAACACAGGCATCCTCTAGCGCATACAATTTGGCTTAAACTTAACCGCTGCATCAGTATCGAGATGTGCAATCAGATATTTATAGCTTCATTCGTGTGACCGATCGTTACACAAGTTGGGGTCACACAAACTGGGGTCAATAAAAGTACTGTAGTGACAGCGAGTATTCCTGATCGTCTGATACCAGCAAGTCGAGTCTTGCTTTAGCGGCGAGGGAAAATTGCGAATTGATGTTGGCCACCCAGTCGAGTGAGACCTGCTGCTGTTCGCGGAAGCCATTTAGTACCGAGTCGCGGTAGCGCACCGATAAATGTGCCTGCTGTCTCGCGCCGCGCCACAACAAGCCAGCCTGAGGTCGAGCTGCAATATCCAGATTACCAGTCAGTCTGCTGCCAATACTCACCTCGGCTCCAATTAACCCGTAGCCGAGCCAGTTTTCTCCAAATTGCCAGGCATAACCAAGTTGCCCAAATAGATTGGGAGTCAGGCGTTGGCTGCGGTCCAGGGTATCGCGATCAGCCCCCAGCTGAACGGCCCATGAGGTTGGTTTGAAAAAGAAGTTGCGCGCTTTGATAGATGCAATACTTATCAAGCGATAGTCTTCGACTTGTAGCTCTCCATCCGTAAAATAACGCAGCGTGCCGGAACTAAACTCTAGTTTGGACCCAATCGGATAGCCTGCAGCTGGATCGGTTAAATCATGGTAGGCCGGTCGAATCTCCAGACTGGCAAAGTCGCGCTGCTTATCGACACCAAGCCCAAAAGAAAAGCGTTCCGATTCATGTCCCTGGTCGTCTCGTGGGGTTGGTGTTGGAACTGTTGTAAAGGATGCGTTGGCGTCGATAGAACTGCGCGCTGCCAATAGCTGCAGCGAGTTGCTGCGTCCGTTGCCGCCAGATTCTGGCAACAAGCGTGAATAGGCGTAGGCAACATCAAGCACGCGCGCGCGTGATTTATCGGAAAGTGGTGCAAGCTCGGTATCAATGACGGACGCATCCAGCGCCAGTTCGTGAGCAAGTTTTTGCTGATCACTGCTGAGTTGCTTGCGCATATGATTGAATCGGGTGATCACTGAAGGGCGAAAGTGAGCATCTTCAATGAGGTTCTGCTGATATAAATTGCGAACCGTCGCTACCGGTATCGTGTACAACGGGAATTGCCGCGACAGTTCGTACTCTGGCAACACCACGCCGAGTAGAGCCAGCAGTCTGAATGAACAATTCTCCGAGAAAAAATAATAGTCAATTCGCACGTCCTTTATTTCCCACAAGTGCCGTACTATCTGCAGGATTTGTTCATCGTTGAGTCGCAACCGATACTCCCAGATATCGCGACTCTCGATTTCACTGTACTCTCTAATTTTGAGGTAGTAGGGCAGGACGGCTGTGTCACCCGGGTATCCACCAACCAGACCGCGGTAAATAAACGAGAGTTGACTGTCATCTTGATTTTGCTGGGCGGCATAGGAGACGCTGTGGGATAGTAAACCACTCTGGTCGAGATCTGGCGATTTATCCAACCTAAGTAACGTGTGGCCAAACATTGACGACGGACTGTCCAGATAGGCAGCCGGGAAAACCAGAGTTGCGGCCGTAGCGCCGATCTCGTCGCGCCAACGCTCAAAATCCGTGCAGCTACCTGCACTCGTGTCGATAAAGTGATTAAGCGTAGTTTGCAGCCAGTGCCAACGAGCTGGAAACTGGCAGCGTAACTTTGCAGCGCGTGTTGAGTCAGTAAACAATGCTGTGATTGACTCGCTGAGCTCAGCCGCAGGATCAGTGGCACCGGTTGGTGCTAAAAAAAATGAAGCGTCGTCAACATCACTGACCCATTTAGAGCTTAATTTCGGTTGGCGATAATGACCCAGCGCCAGCCACGCAAGATCCAGATATAGTTCATTTTCAAGTGCGGTAGACGCAAGTGACTCAGGTGAGTGAGTTTTCGACTCCGATAGTCCCGGTATAAGCAGAACTAAAACAAAACAGACGCGTAAAGCTATATGTATCGGACGCTGTATTCCTGAATCCATTACACAGGTGCCTTAAGCAAATAAGAAACTGTATTGCGTTGACTGGATAGCAGTCCGCAATAGTGATTGTGATAGTTCACGAAGTCAGCACGGATGTGCAGGGAATTTTCTCAGAGCGCCGAAGCGATAACATTGATACTGACCTGGAAACCGCCAATCACCCTGTTGAATTTAAATTCAAACGAGAGGTTACGGAAGTGAGTAGGACCCGAAAGGGGAACAGATTGCTGCAAAGCCGACCAGCCACTAAAGCCGGTCGGCATTTACCAGGTTTGGACCTGATTATCTATGAAACGTACTGGGACAGTGCTGGCTCATCGCGCATGACGTTGATGATCGCCTCAAAGACCTCACCACTGGATACTTCTGTGTTGGGATAGATTCTGGCGAAGTTATCTTGTAGTGTGTCACTAAACATCTGTCGATCTGCCTGCTGAACTCCGAATGCATCGGCCAGTGCAATAATAGATTCCCCTTCACCCGTTGCAATGGAGGCTGCTACTCGATCCGCATCGCCATCAATCAAGTGCAGCGCCAGGTGCGAGACGATGGTGCCACTGGTATCGCATCCGAGTGTGCCTGAACTCATCGCAAAGGTTTGTGTGCCATAAAAGTTGTTGGTTGTGGCAGCCAGTACGTGAGGTCCTACACCCGACTGTCCCTCGAACAACTTGGAACCGAGACCACATCCGGCCGCGCTATACTGTTGCTGAGCTGCAAGTGGAGTACTTGCCAGAGCGAATATGATGAAAGCGAGCCTTTTTGTCATTGTTGTTTCCTTTTACAAATATTATTGAGATAGCGGGCTTTGTTGCCCGACAGTGAGTCTGCCACAGATTTGCTTATCACGTTAGTTACGATCTGTGAAAGAAATACAGGATAGATACTGCGGTACTCCACTACACCGACAGAGCACATAAGAATACGCTACTTTTTTGCAGAGAGGATGATGTTGAAAATTGTTAGTGTTAGAACTTTCATAAAAGCGTATGTGGAATCCATTTGTTTGTAAAAAACGGGGCGTCCATATATGTCCCTATATTTTTGTTACCCGGCCCATCTCCGAGACAGCCACCGTGAACACAGTTCCTTCTTCAACTTTAGAATACCAATCTACCGGCAGTTCCGATTCTAAACCAAGGCTTTTAAAAAGATCCCAATAGCCTGCCTGCGTTTCTCTTACAAAGACAACATCAGCCGGAGTTACCAGGATCATACCAATTTCATCGACAAGTGAAGGAAGCCGACTCAACTTTACTTCTGATATCGAGTTCCAACCAGCAACAACCCGCGATCTAAATATTTTCTTTACAACTAAACTTTTAGTACCACTATCGATATACGCTGACCTCATAAAGACAATTATCTATCTCTCACTACATCACCCCATCGAAGTCACTCGCAGCCGAATTCAACGGCTTCCGATTGATCGTGTGCACCATTTTGAGAAGGCGCGAGATAGCGTTCCTGTAGTCTCGCTTTTCGGTCTCAGTGTAGTGGTGAGAAATCTGTGCATTTCGATGATCCGGCTGGACATCAGTTACTTGCGGAAACTTACCAGGCGACTTTTCAAGTTGTCGTGCAAAAAGAGTTCCGCTCATAATTTGAAAACGATTCATTTTGACTCGCTCAATCTCTGTTTCATGATCCTCCAGAAACTTTGTCGTCAGGTTCACATCGTCAGCCGATTCCCCCGGATAACCTGTCATCATCGTTGTTTGGACACTGAGGTCAGCTTCCTTCGCATCGCGAAGAAACTGACTCGTGATTTCAAGGTCGGTACCCTTTGCCATCTTATCGAGAACAGCCTGGCTTCCTACCTCGAGTCCCGTCGTAACACGCACCATCCCCGCTGCACGCGCGCGCTTAAGATCGTCAAGCGACAGCCCGTCATCTCCCCTCGCACCAACGTGGACTGAAGCAATCCATTTTGATCCGGGCGCTACCTTTTGAATCTCGCCTATCAGCTCTCGCCACAGTGGTACATTCGAATTGAGTTTTAGGTCAACAAATACAAAGAGTACCGCACCGTGCTTTTTATACTGGTGCGCAAGCTCAGACAGAACATTTTCCGCAGACCGTGACCGATAGGTTCGGCCCACAGTACTCGTAATGTCGGAACAAAACGAACACACTCCCCATCCACACCCTCTGCCGGTTATGATCGGCACGATGACATTTGGATAAAGTGACCACGGGAATTCAGCGTAGTCGGGAAAGGGAATTGAATCCAAATCTTTGAGCGGTTCAGATTGAAGCCGCGGTTCATCAGACTGAAGGTACACCCCCGGAAGAGAACCCGGAGCAGCTTGAGGCACCGGTTTATCGGACCATACCCCCGGAAGAGAACCTGCAGACTCACCTGCCAGCACTCGGCTCACAATCTCGCAAAGATGTGGCTCAACCTCAGCTCCGATCAAGGCCGACAAGCCCGGCAACGTCAGCCATTCGGTCGCTACTTCCTGCGCATGAAAATAGGGGCCACCAACAACAAGCGGAATGCCTCGCTCTTCACAGAGTCGCCCTATCTCTACGCAATGCGGGTGATACATTAAATAGGTCGACACCAAAACTACATCGACACCGGAGTCGAGCAGGCGCGCCACCTCAGCCGCAACTTCATTTTTCGACCGAGCCAGTTTAGAAGCAGCCCGAGTGGCGTAAGACTTTCTTATTCTACGCACAATGGAATTTCGTGCGATCCCTGTACGGAAACGAAATTCAAGATCTGCCCGCCCCCACCAGGGCGGACGGGGCTCCCGAGCAACACCAGTCAGACCCGTCGAAAGCGGTGCATAAACCTCTACTCCATAACCTCCTTTTTTTAAAATTGAAGATAAGTAGCCAATCGCTACGGACGGATACCTGGCAAAGTTATTGAGGTCGACCAACAAAACTCTCGGCTCGGACAAAGCGCTTATCTCCATTGGACGTTATACGTACGGGAACCTGACGGGAAATGTCTAATGGGTGACCCCGATTGTGTTACTACCTGCACTATCATACCGTAAGTATCTTTCGTTACAGGCAAATTGATGGCTGGAAAACCGTTAGCGCACTCATCATTTCGCAAAAAATTGTTTCACAGTTTACGCTAGAGTATTTTTAACTTCGCTATAGCGAACCTTTAGAATTTGCTCGTCTTTTGTGAAGCTAGTGGAGCGTGTGGAAAGTTCGGTAACAAACTTTTCACAGCCAGAGTCGTCAGAGGGCAAGGCGGAAAAACGCAGGCCCGTCTTTCTATCAACGATGGGGTCATATGTCGAGCCCTATCTTAAACAATATGGCCAACGCGGCCATGGCGGCTCTGGCGAAGATAAAGTGTTATCGAACTTTCCGCACGCCCCACTAGCTACTATAGATATATGGCAGCGCTGTCTGCAGCAACCGTTGATTCACCCACAGAACTATTT
>CAYLZS010000365.1:0-19846 GCA_964388065.1 uncultured Granulosicoccaceae bacterium | reverse complement strand
ACTATATTGTTCTGTGATATCAAGCGCTTTACCAGTATTGCAGAAACGCTTGATCCTGATCGTCTTCGTGACTGGTTGAACGCTTATTTCGGTGTAGTAAGTTCTGTCATCCATCAGTATGGCGGTACCGTTGATAAGTATATGGGTGACAGTGTGATGGCATTCTGGGGTGCGCCGGAAGCAAGCACCACTCATGCAACGGACTCCCTCTACGCTTCACGCAGGATTCAGGAAGAGGTCGCGGTATTATCGCAACAAATGCAAAATCTCGGGCTTCCACCGATCACGATCGGTATTGGAATAGCGACGGGTTTTGCCAATGTCGGTCACATGGGTTCACGCTATCACATGACCTACACCGCAGTTGGCGATCCGGTGAATACGGCAAACAGACTGCAACGTTGTACGGGTTACTACGATTTGTCTTTAGTGGTTTCAGAATCTACCGTTGAGAAGGTGCCGGAGTTTCTTTATCGTGAACTTGATACCGTGCATGTTAAAGGCAGGCAGCGCTTTGTTCGGCTGTTCGAACCGGTTTGTCTGGTTGAAGAGGCGTCTCCGGAATTACATAAGCGCTTGCAATTGCATGGCAAAGCGATGCAATTCTACCGACAGGGGATGTGGAGTGATGCCGAACGATTGTTCTCTAAGTTAGGCAGCGATGATATAGCCAACCAGGACTTCTACAGGAAGTATGTCGATCGGATTCAGAAGATCAGAACCACAAGCCCTGAAGACGAGAGTGCCCATATTCTCGATCTGACCCAGCAGATCGGATAGTAATTACCTAACACTGAGTATATTTATCGGTGTTGTTTTTGGTCAGTATTGGTCTGGTTGTGTACCGACCATGTAAGTAGCCACGTTTAAGTCTGGTTTATTTTACTTTCCTACTTTTACCCAGTTGTCGTTGACATACCGCTGTTGTGGTTTGAAGAACGATTTGTAATCCATCTTGTTGCTTTCTTCAATCCAGTAACCGAGATAAATATAATCAAGGCCAAGTTCGTTAGCCAGTTGTATTTGCATCATAATTGATGCGGTACCCAGACTACGTTTTTCGAATTCAGGATCGAAATAGGTATACACAGCGCTCAGCCCGGTACTTACTATATCGGTTACTGCGACAGCCAGAAGTTTTCCGTTAAGTCTTAAGGTGAAGAATTCGGTGTCGCACCAGTCGCTGATCAGGAAGCGTTCGAAGTCACTTCGTTCCGGGTTGTCCATACCAGCGTCTTTGTGCCGACTGTCAAGGTAGCGGACATACATGTCGAAATATTCGTCGGTGTAGCGTGCTGATTCAGTGGCTGTTGTCAGATCACTGTTGTTTTTGAGCGATCTTTTTTGCGAGCGGTTCGGTTTAAATTCGTTTGCAATGATTCTGGTAGATATGCACTTTTCGCAGTGTTCACAGTGAGGTCGGTACAGGTAGTCACCGCTGCGTCTGAAGCCTTTTTGTATTAGTGCGCTGTACAAGGGCATTGTAGGCGGCCGGAATGGATCGGCGTATACGTTGCGCGCTGTGTGGTCGTCCAGATAACTGCACGGCTCTGGTGGCGACTGAAATAATACTATTTTTGAACTGTGTTGCATGGGGTTATGTCAGGCTGCACATCCGAAATACAATATATAACAATACGGACTTCGCCTGAAGCTCTGCGCAATAGTGCCAGCCCAGTTTTGTGCAGTTGGTTCTGGTACTCGGTGTACTGGAACACAAAAATTGCACAGCTGAATCGGCAAATCGTAAGTGCGTCGCTATTAGAGCGAGTTCCCGAATACTGCTATTTTTGAGGCAATTTCAATATACCACATCACTTACAATTTGCGACTGTAAGGAAATTATTTACTGTGATGAAAATGCAGCAATTTCGTCACCATAAGCGCTAAGCTTTTCTACCTGCTCAATTGCCTTTCTCGTGGTTGAGTTTTCAGCCAGCTCTGTAAGCAATTGACGATACTGCACTATTGTTCTGAATCCGTCTCTGCCTTCGTGCACTCGCTGGTGACAGAATGTCTTCCATCTTTCATTACTGGCAGCGTCCAGCTTGTCAGGCCAGTTGCGCGCACTTAGTCTGAAGCTTAGTTCGTTGTGTCTTTCGTCTTCGAATTGATCATAGTCAGCCGCTGGCGGTTCTCCACTTTGAATATTTCTTTGTACTGACTCCATGATTTTCCTGTCTCGATCACTGGCAAATCGACCGGAGTAGAGTGTCAGGTCAGGGTCGTTTTTGTGTGGTTTATCATAGCGTGTGAAAATCCCTGCGAGCTTTTCGACAACATCGTGTGCTGCAAGTAATTTTTCACGATGTTCCAGACAAACGTTTCTGTCGAGTTGCCATTTTTTAGCGGTTTTTTCGTCAAGTGTGTTGGTTGGTGCGAGTATCGGACATCTGTTTGTATGAATAGTTTTTATTGCAATTCTTTTTTGGCCTTCGGGTAAGTCTTTACTTGCTGTGAATACCCTTTCTCGCAATTTCTCTGCTGATAAATTTATAAGATCTTCCGGATCATGGCGCAAGTCATAGACGATTACACCGTTCTGGTTTGTCGGGTGCGGCCCGAGAGGCATAACCATTGAAATGTGTCCCTGGGTTGCGGGATACATCCCGGAGACATGCAGGATTGGCTCACGCCTGATTAAATCCAGAGCGCTGAGCACCCACCTTTTATTGCGCGTAGTGTAGGTATAGTCAAACAGTTTTGGTTGCTTGCTCCTCAACAGTTTAGCCACTGCGATAGTTGCTCTGACATCAGCCAGTGCGTCATGTGCATCACCATGTTCGATGCCGTTTGCCGCGGTAATCAGTTCCAGTTTGTTGGTTGGTTTACCGTCTTCATCATGCGGCCACTCTATGCCGTCGGGACGCAGAGCGCGAGTAAGTCTTACAACATCTATTAAGTCCCAACGCGAGTTTTCGTTGCGCCACTCGCGACTGTACGGGTCAAAGAGATTTCTGAACAACAACTGGCGGGTAAACTCATCATCAAAGCGGATGCTGTTAAAACCAACAGTGCATGTGCCCGGGGCAGACATCAATCCATGAATTGTATTTGCGAATTCCCATTCACTCATGCCATTTTTGTTAGCTGTTTGAGGTAGTACTCCATGTACGCTGCATGATCCCGGATCAGGCAAATAATCCGGTGACTGGCGGCAGTAGATCATAGTGCCGTTTTCTATCTCTTCGAGATTTTCATCTGTGCGAATAGAGGCAAACTGCACCGGTCGTTCACGTGTTGAGTCACGTCCGAAGGTTTCGTAGTCATGCCAAAGAAAGGTTTTCGACATGCCTGTATTTAGCTAACAGTAAGTTGTGTACTGGCGGGGAAGTTAACGTCTGCTACCACTGGAGGTCGTCTGGAACCTGAAACTCGGAATAGCCATCGTCTTCTGTATTTTTTTCTTCGGCATCCGTTGCATTGAAGACACTCCATTGCGGGTTGATTTTTATTATTTCGGTGGCAATCGCAATAGGCACCAGAAAGGTATCACCGTTCAGGCGGGTAATGGAGGCCTCACGTGCGGTGAGTTTTTTTTGCGCAGATTCGTTGACATATAATTCACGGATGCGTTTGTCAACGGTATACCGGTAAGCGATTTCGCCTTTCCAGTTTTCAATTTTATTGTTGTCGATCAGGTCTTTGATTTGCGCTTTGAGTTTTTTTCTCTCTAATGCCTCGGCATCTGCTGTATTTTGTTTGTTTCTTTGTTTATCGGCAGAATCTTTTTGCGTGGTATTTTTTGCAGACTTTTTGTGCGGTGAGTTTTTACTATTTGCATCAGATCGGCGCTTTTTCCCATGCGCTTTTCTTTGGCCTTTGTCGGCCGGTTTCTTTGCAGTTTGTTTGGGAGCTTCAAAGCCCGCCGCAATGAGTTGATCGCGTAGAGAATCAGCCATGTTACCTCGGTCTTACTTTGGGTCCACAAGTACAATATTCTCTGGATGCATCAGGCGCGGTCGTGTTGTAGCTTGCGGCCGCTGGTAAAAAACATTACCAGAGATAACAACAAAAATACCACAAACAGAATAAGCGTCAATGCCGGTATGGAGAGTCCAAGAAATTCCCACTGGATGTCAGCGCAGTCGCCGGTGCTGTTGAAGATTGTATCCAGAAAAGTTTTGAAAGGCATATTTTGAAGCATATGATAGAAGCCGGCGCCGCATTCCGGTGCTTCTCCCTTGGGCTGATTCTGCAGCCAGATATGGCGTGCGCAGATACCTATGCCAGTCAGTGATAGCAGTGTTGCAAGCGTTGCATAGATTTTTCTGCCCAGGCGAACCGGGTTGTGCAACAGCGCCAGCGTGAAAACAATGCACAGTCCAATGACGACCGCGCGGTCGAGGATGCAGAGCGAGCAGGGTGCCAGATACTCCACCAATTGCAGATAGCCGATTGCGAATGCCATGGCCGCAATGCCAAGGATTAGACCCATCAGGCTGACTGTTCTACCGGAAAAAATAGTATTCATAATAATGGCGGCTGTGATTTTGAAAGAGTAAAGGTAATCGTACGACTGCCAGGTAGCAACCAGGGAGCAACCAGGGAGCAACTGCCTGATACTTGTAAGTGTAGGAGATTATTAACCTGGCCGCACCTCTGACGAACGGGCATAATCAATGTTGTTACGATTTTAGTTGACTGCCCCAACATGACGTCAGTACCCACAAATGATACGCATGCTGAAGCACTAAGCAATCAGAAACTGCAGACATTGGTAGATTTCGCCTGTGAACTGGCTGATGCAGCAGCGGCGATTACCCTGCCTCACTTTCGACAACCGTTATCAGTTGAGAACAAGCTGGGCCATGATGGCTTTGATCCGGTCACCAGTGCTGATCGCGCTGCCGAGCAAGCCATGCGGGAGCTGATTGAAAAACGATACCCGTCGCATGGAATTCTAGGTGAAGAGTATGGATTTTCCGCTGAGAGCAGCGGGCTCACCTGGGTGCTGGATCCGATTGATGGCACGCGTGCTTTTATTTCAGGTTTGCCAACCTGGGGTACACTCATCGCACTGTACGATGGCAGCAAGCCGGTGGTAGGTGTTATGGACCAGCCTTTTACCGAAGAGCGATACTTCGCATCGGCTGGCAATGGCAAAACAATCTGTATAAACCGCGCAAAGGAATCACAGTTGCATACCAGAGATTGTCAACTACTGGCACAGGCAACAATGATGTCGACGGCACCGGATATGTTTAGTACGGTTGAATTTGAAGCGCAGCAGGAGCTCGCCAGTAAGGTTAGATTGATGCGCTATGGGGGTGACTGCTATGCCTATTGCATGCTGGCAGCGGGTCATATTGATCTTGTCGTCGAGGCGGGTTTAAGTACCTACGATATTCAGGCTCTGATCCCGATTATTGAAAATGCCGGCGGAGTAGTAACTGACTGGCAGGGTGATACTGCTGCAAATGGCGGACAGGTTGTGGCGGCCGCAACTCAAGAACTACATCAGCAAGCGCTCGTGCTGCTTCAATCGGCGGCAAAAAAATCTACCAGTATTTTGTAGATAACATCCGGTTTTTCACTGTGTGGCCAGTGTCCCGCGCCATCTATCGTTTTAAGAGAGGGATTGCTGAATAGTTTGGCGATTGGTGCTCTGTCTGCTTCGGATAAATAGTCAGACTCAGCACCTTTAACAAAAAGCACTGGATGATCAAATTGCCGATGTGACTGAATACTGTTGGCGATGTCGTCGTAACAGGCGGTAATTTCATCAATATTTATTCGCAGTTTGTAGTGACCGTCTTCCTGGCGCGTAAGATTTTTAAGCAAAAAGGATCGAACACCGGCGTCAGGTGCATAGGGTTGAAGAATAGTATCGGCCTGTTTGCGTGATGTAAGTGTGGTCACTGAGAGATGTTGTAGCCCTTCAAGGATGCTGTTGTGATGATGTTCGTATTGTCGTGGGCCAATATCCACTACCGCTAATCGATCGACCAGCTCTGTGGTATCTAACGCCAGTTGCATCGCAGTTTTACCCCCCATCGAATGACCGATGACATGTGCTCTGGTAATTTTGTGCGACTGACAGGTGGCGGCGACATCCGCTGCCATTTCGGTATAGGTCATTCCACTGGTGTGGGGTGAGTCCCCGTGGTTGCGAAGATCCATACAATGTACGTGGTAGTGATCGGTGAGTCTGTTGGCTATGGCTTTCCAGTTGTTCAGGTCGCCGAATAATCCATGCAGAATGACGAGGTCAGGATTGCTTGCATTTCCGGCACTGCTGCAGTTTAAAAGTACCGGGGTCTTTGCGTTCGCCATGTATTAAGCCCTCGGGTGGAGTGTGTGTGCTGAACCGGCGGAAGTACTGGCGCTGGTTGCAGTACGATGGTCGATTTTCTGATTTTAGTTTGATAAACCAGTGTCACGAACACAGTATAATGCCCCAGCGTAAGATAGTTGGCAGAAACGGTACATTGTAAGGCCTGCACCTGCTGCAATTTCCCCCGGAGACACCCTTTGTACGAACTTGCTCGGCACCGATTGGAATCGGTTTACAGGAAAGGTAGTGAAGCGCCTCTGCGTGGTCGCATGGTGGGGGTTGAGAAAGAATGCCTGCGCGTGGCAGCTGACGGCACTTTGTCGGTATTGCCGCACCCGCCGGGAGTAGGTAGTGCGCTAACCCATCCGTCCATTACCACAGACTTCTCGGAGGCATTACTTGAGCTTGTGACGCCACCGTTTAAGGACCTGAGCGATACCTTAAAGCACCTTTCAGATGTGCAGAATTTTGTTTACTCAAAACTGCCTGACGGTGAATTACTGTGGGGCACCAGCATGCCGTGTGGATTAAAGCTCGATTGCGATGTGCCGATCGGAAGCTACGGCACCTCCAACATTGGCCACATGAAGCACGTCTACCGGCGTGGGCTCGGCTTGCGTTACGGCCGCAAGATGCAGGCGATAGCCGGTGTGCATTACAATTATTCTTATCCTGATAGTTTTTGGCAACTGCTGGCTGAGGTTGACGGCCAGGCTGTGAATCAGGATTTCATTAGTAGTCAGTATTTTGCACTGGCGCGAAATATATTGCGGTTTGGCTGGTTGATTCCGTATCTGTTTGGTGCATCCCCCGCTGTGTGTGGTACTTTTTTTGGTATGACACCGCCACCTGAGGTGATGAAAAAGCACGCGAACAATACCTGGTATGAATCCTACGCCACGTCTTTGCGGATGGGAGACATTGGTTATCAGAACAATCGCGATGAATCGACAACGGTTAATGCAAACTATAACAGCGTCGATGAGTACGTTGCCTTTTTGCAAACAGCAATCACAGACCCGTCTGAACGCTATGAGAAAATGGGTTTATATAATGCAGATGGCGAGTATCAGCAACTCAACACCAATTGGTTGCAAATAGAAAACGAACACTACAGTTCTATTCGTCCGAAGCAAATCGCCGAACCGATGGAAATGCCCTCACTTGCAATGCAGCGTCGAGGTGTCAGATATGTGGAACTGCGATCGCTTGATGTGAATGCCTATGATCCATTGGGAATCAACGATGAACAATTGCGATTTCTCGAATCGTTTATGCTGTTCTGTATGTTGTGCGACAGTCCGCCAATGGATGCTGCCGAGCAATTACAGAATAAAGAAAATCTGATTGCGGTAGCGCATCGCGGGCGTGATCCTGACTTGCATCTGCAACGCGGGTCCGAATCCGTCTCGCTGCGGCAATGGGGCTCTGAAATTCTGGATATGGTCGGAGAATTATGTGACTTACTGGATGTCGAAGATCAGCCAAAGGTGTATTGTAATTCTCTGACTCAGCAGCTGCACAAAATTCATGATCCGTCAAAAACACCCTCTGGCCGTATGCTTCAGGAATTGTTTGACAATGAAGAAGATTTTGCCACCTTTGGTATTCGTCAATCTACCGCGCACATGGAGCAAAGTGTTGCTCTGCCTGCTGAAAAGCAGCAGGAGCTGGAGCGCTCCGTTGCTGAGTCTATTGCAAAGCAAAAGCAAATTGAGTCATCAGATGACGTTAGTTTCGAAGAGTTTCTTAAAAACTATCATGCCCAACTTCAATTGAATTAACCGTGAATTGGATTAACCATGAGTGATGTCCGTACAGCAGTTACCGGCGTAATCCTCGCAGGTGGTATGGGGCGTCGTATGAATGGAGTCGATAAAGGCCTGGTGGTACTGCAGCAGCAGGAGATGATTGGCTGGGTGGTGGATATTTTGAAACCAAATGTCAGTGAAGTGATTATCAATGCCAATCGCAATACATCAGACTATGAAAAATTTGCAGCCAGTGTAGTAAAAGACAGCATAGATGGCTTTCAGGGCCCGCTTGCGGGATTTGAAGCAGGCATGTCGGCAGCGAACACTGAATGGGTATTTACCTGCCCGTGTGATTCACCGAAGCAATCACCGGCACTGTTACCACACATGTTCCAGTCAGTCACAGAGAAGGGCGCAGAAATAGGTGTCGCTTTTGATGGTGAGCGTACGCATCCTGTGTTCAGTCTGGTTCGAACCGATTTATTGCAGAGTCTTCGAATGTATCTTGAAGCTGGTGAAAGAAAAATTGACCGATGGTTTGCTCAACACAATTTACTCACTGTGGATTGCAGCGAGCATTCAGCGAGCTTTATCAATATAAACACTGAAGAAGAATTAAAACGTGCGGAGCTTGAGCGGTAGGAGTATGTACAGTGATTGAAAAACAACCTTCCTGCGATGATGTATTGGAACCGGAGCTTATGCCGGTAGAGATCGCACTACAGCGCATGCGGCAGGAAGTAAGTTCTGTAAAAGAGACAAAAACAGTGTCATTGCGAGAATCTCTCGGACATGTGCTCTCCTCAGATCTTGTGTCACCTGTTCAGGTACCTGCCTATACCAACAGTGCCATGGACGGTTACGCTATCAACAGTGCAGATCTGCCTGACGGTGACGCTGAGAAAACACTGAAAGTACTCGGCACAGTTTGGGCAGGTAAGCCGGTCACCGTCGAACTAAAAAGTGGTCAGGCTCTGCGCATTATGACTGGTGGCATGCTGCCGCAGGGCGCTGATACGGTTGTCATACAGGAGCACGTACAGGTAGTCGACCAAAGTGGTGCTGACTCTATCCTGATAGATGGATCCACCAGCCCCGGGCGTAACGTTCGGCATGCAGGCGAAGATATTAACACCGGCGATGTGGTGCTATCCGCCGGCACATTGATAAACCCGGCAGAGCTTGGATTAATTGCCTCTCTGGGCATTGATACTCTTGAAGTAAAGCGCCGCTTAAAGGTGGCATTTTTCAGCACCGGTGACGAGTTGCGACCTTTGGAAACCCATGCAGGTCAGACACTTGGCCCCGGAGAAATTTTTGACAGTAATCGTCATACACTGTTTGCTTTATTGAGTCGCCTGAGTGTTGAGCTGATCGATCTCGGAGTGGTTGCAGATACTGAAGAGGCGACGCATGCTGCAATACTTGAGGCGTCTGAAAAAGCAGACCTTGTGATAACTTCCGGCGGCGTATCGGCAGGGCAGGCGGATTTTGTCAGTAAGTCTATTGCAAAACTTGGTGACCTGACTTTCTGGAAGCTCGCTATGCGGCCTGGCCGGCCACTTGCCTGTGGTGTTGTAAACGATTGCAGGTTTTTTGGATTGCCCGGCAACCCGGTTGCAGTCATGGTAACTTTCTATGAGTTTGTGCAGCCGACAATAAAAGCGATGATGGGCTGCACGGATAGTGACCCACAGCTTTTCAGTGTCAAGTCGGCAGAATCAATTCGCAAGGTGCCCGGTAGAATCGAGTATCAGCGTGGCATCATAGAAGTTGCAGCAGACGGGCGTCAGACAGTGCGTACAACCGGTAAGCAGGGCGCCGGGCGGTTAAGTTCCATGTGTCTTGCCAACTGTCTTATTGTTTTACCGGTCGAGTGTGATGGTATCGCTGCCGGTGACCTGGTTCAGGTCAGACCATTTTTTGGATTGGTATAAGTTATCGAATGTCGCCAACAGTGTGGTGCCTGTTGTATCGCGCCGTCTATCACATCACCGCTGCCAGGTATGCCTGATGGCAAACCTGCGGGTGTTCGCTGTGTTCACCTTAATCAAAACAACGCGTGCGAACTGTTTGGACTGAAAGAACGACCGCAGTTTTGTATTGAATTGATGCCAGAGGAGAAAATGTGCGGCAGTGATCGCGCGCAGGCAATGAATTACATCGCAATACTTGAGGAGCAAACCCGCTAAGTTTCTAATTTTAATAGCATTTCTCCCTCAGTACCCGACACCCACCAGAAGTCCGCCAGATTCCTGCCAGTTTCTCAGTAACTACTATACTCACTCGCAAGATCCGTCAAAAGAAGCGAAGCAGAAGATGCTGTCGGTGGCCGTTTGCGGGTACGTAGCGTCTTTGTAAAGCCGCAAAGACATAACTGGAAGGTTATTGAGATGTCCAACGTTGTGCAAAAAACAAAACTACTGATTGTTGATACTTCGCCGTCGATGGCACAGGTATTAAAGACGTTTGCGGATCTTCATGACTACGATGCCGATGTATTCTCAGACTCAGTCGAGGCCTGTGCGGCTTTGGCCAACCGGTTCTCGAGCTTTGCTCCCGGTGTTGGCAATAGTGGTGGCTATGACTGCGTGGTACTTGGGTGGCCAAAGGAACAGATTAAAATAATCGCCGATCTGCTGGGTGCGCTGGGCAGTGTCGATAATAGTGATCTGCCTCTAATAGTGTTGAGTGAAGAGCTGGACCAGGATGTTCAGACACTGGCACGACGCCGCGCTAAAACCCGTACCTTATTGTGGCGTGATCACAATCGAATTGAAGAAATCGTTGAGGAGATGGTAGTTAGGGAAGCTGCCGCCGTTGTTTCACCTGTATCGTCTCAGCTGCAGGCCGGGACTCACCAGTTACCAAATAAGGGGCATAGATCAAAGCGTCTGCTTCTGGTAGATGATACGCCGTCAGTTTGTCTTGCTCTTCGGGATACACTCGAGAACAACGGTTACCGAGTAACCCTTGTAAACAGTGCGGCTGAAGCACGCGGCGCTGTGGCGAAAAAACATTTTGATCTGTTGCTGACTGAATTTTTTCTGCAGGAAGAGAGTGGTGAAGATCTTTGCCGCTATATTAATTCACTGAACAGCGCGATACGTCCGGTTTGTGTGTTAATGACCCGAAAAATTCTCGACAGTGTTGTTCAACGAAGCCTTGCTGTCGGCGCAATTAGCTGCCTTGATAAATCTGAATCAACAGAGACTCTGTTCGCACGACTTGATGCAATTGCACACAGACTATTACCCAACGTTGAATCTGCCCGAATTGCACAGATCAACAACGAAGGTGCGCATGGTGCAGTATCCGGTGTTACTCGATTGATGCAAATGTCAGTAGCACCCACTGTACTGCTGAATGATAAGCGAATCATCATTGCAGCCAATGCAGAGGCTGCACGATTGCTTGCAGCTGGTGATGAGAAAGCCCTGCCGTCGAGAAGTTTTGAAAAAGCAATACACGGTGCACCGGTGAAAAGATCATCAGACCAGCCAGTCAAAGCGCTGTTCCGTAATCTAGCTGGTGCAAGTATATCTGTAGTTTATCGCAGCCGCGATATCAGCAGTGCTGAGGTGGGTTTAGACGGTGATGTCTGCATGCTGACATTCGAATCGGTAGATGAAAACAAAGCAACTGAACCTGCGGCATTGGCAGGTGCCAGTGTCTCAGCAGCAACACCGAGGATAGCGGAAGGTCTGTCGCCAGAAGCGAAGCTATTGGTGTCTAAAGAGAAGTTGCGTGTTTCTAATATTGAGAATGCACCTGGAAAGATTGCACCGGGTGAATCGATATCACCAGCAACAGTTTTAATAAACGCCCAGCGTATGGAGCGGAACATAGAAAATGCGCTGACTTCTGTGGATGATCACACCACCAGTTTGCTGGTGATCGATATAAAAATGGTAGCAGCGATTACTGGTGATCGATTGAGTCTGGGGCAGAGTGAGCCGTTGTTAGAGCTGGTTAGAACGGAGCTTGCCAGGCAATACACCCGCGATGAATCGCTGGCTTATCTTGACGATGGAAAGTTTGCGTTGTTGTTTGAGTCAGATAATGCCGAACAAGCTTTTGCGCTGGCCGAAAAGCTTGTAGCATTAGTGCCAAAGCTTATCGATGGACTGTCTGACATTGAGCTGTTGTCGCATGCCGCGTTTATAGAACTGCCGCGTCGTTCAGATATTTCTGCACGATATATCTTAAAGCACTGTGCAGCGGCTTGTCTGAAAACCGAAATCGAAGGATTAGATAATCAGATTTTCGATATCAATGCGAATGAGAAGTTACCACCTAAGCGTACAGACAAGCCACTGGACGTTGCAGCAGCTGTTGGAGTTGATGTGTTCGGTGAGCGTGCGGAAGAAACAGACAATCGTTCAGTTGCCACAATATAGCTTGTCAACCGGGTTGTAGTTATTGAAACTACAAAGCACCCGGTTAGTGAGTTGTGTGTACGAGCTCCGTACAGATTAAAAGATCACAGCAACTTAAGGCGATCTTTCTGTGATTTGAGTTGATCAAGTGCAACCAATACTTCTTCGAGCTTTTGCTTTTCTTTTTCTACAACAGCGGCAGGCGCTTTAGCAACGAAACTCTCGTTGCCAAGCTTGCCTTGCAGGCGGCCCTTTTCTTTTTCAAGTCGCGCGCTCTCGCGACTGAGCCTTTCGTTTTCTGCCACAGGATCAATCAAACCTGCCAGCGGAATCAGGATTCGCATTTCGCCGACCAATGCGGTCGCAGACTCGGGCGCTGTGTCTCCCTGAGCGAGAATGTCAATTGCCTCTGTTTTTGCCAGTGCCTGTAACAAGTCGTGATGGCGCTGGACTTTTGCTTTGTTATCGGATGATGCGTTTTCACATAACACGGGCAGTGCCTTGCCTGGTGCGATATCGTATTCTGCACGAATTTTACGAATGCCTAAGATGAAGGATTTTATCCATTCGACTTCTGCAACAGCCTCCTTATTTATGCGATCCGGATCGCAAACGGGGTAGGCCTGCTGCATGATTGTATCGCCGGTGATGCCAGCTTTGGGCGCGACTTTTTGCCATAGCTCTTCTGTTATATACGGCATAATCGGGTGGCTCAATCTAAGCAGCGCTTCTAAAACCTTCAGCAGAGTTCTCTGCGTGCCGAGCTTTTGTGCCTCGGTTATTTGTGACTTTGCATCATTGCCGAGTATCGGCTTGGCCAGTTCAAGGTACCAGTCACAGTATTCATTCCATGCAAATTCGTAGATCTCTTTAGCGGCAAGATCAAGACGATAGTTGTCCAGGTGTTCTGCAACCTGCTGTTCCAGTTGTTGCAACAGCGAGATTATCCAGGTATCTGCCAGCGAGAGTTCAATGTTATTGTCACTGGCCCTGGATGAATCAAAGTCCTCTGTGTTCATTAACACATATCGAGTAGCGTTCCAGAGCTTGTTGCAAAAGTTGCGATAGCCTTCAACGCGCTTTAAATCAAAGCGAATGTCGCGACCGGTTGACGCGAGTATTGCAAAGGTAAAGCGCAGTGCATCAGTGCCAAAACCCGGAATACCGTCGGCAAACTCTTTGCGGGTTTGTTTAGCGATTTTGTCTGCCAGGTGTTCCTGCATCATATTGGCAGTGCGTTTTTCCAGCAGTTCATCGAGCGTTATGCCATCGATGATATCCAGCGGGTCGAGTACATTGCCTTTTGATTTTGACATTTTCTGGCCGTTCGCATCACGCACCAATCCGTGGATATACACCTCTTTAAAGGGCACTTCGCCATCCATAAATTTGGTGCCGAACATGATCATTCTGGCAACCCAGAAAAATATGATGTCAAAGCCGGTGACCAGTACGCTGGTCGGGTACCAGGTTTTTAATGCGTCTGTTTGCTGCGGCCAGCCAAGTGTCGAGAATGGCCAGAGACCAGATGAAAACCAGGTATCGAGTACGTCTTCATCCTGGCTGAGTGCTACTTCATCAGCTAATTTGTATTTGTCACGTGCCTGTGCTTCAGTTTGTGCAACATAGACATTGCCTTCGCTGTCGTACCAGGCAGGAATGCGATGGCCCCACCAGATTTGTCGACTGATACACCAGTCTTCGATGTTATCAAGCCACTGGTAATAGGTTTTTGACCAGTTCTCCGGTACGAATTTGATGGAACCGTTTTTAACCGCATCTATAGAAGGAGTGGTTATAAGTGCGCGACCCCCGGGGCGACCATCAGCCTGAGTTTCTGTGGTTAAATCGACATACCATTGATCTGTCAGATACGGTTCGACGACGGCATTGGATCTGTCGCCTCTTGGTACCATTAGTTTATGGTCGTCGATGCGTTCTAAGAGATCGAGTGATTCAAGATCTTTAATGATCTGCTTTCTGGCAACATAGCGGTCCTTACCCCGATAGGCCTCCGGTGCTTCATCGTTTATCTCTGCGTTATCGTTAAAGATATTGATGATTTCAAGGTTGTGGCGCTGACCCATTGCATAGTCATTAAAATCATGAGCTGGGGTAATTTTTACGCACCCTGAGCCAAATTCGGGATCAACATAGTCATCTGCAATAACGGGTATTTCACGCCCAGTGAGTGGCAGTGTGACAGTTTTTCCAATTAAGCTGTTATAGCGTTCATCCTCCGGATGAATGGCAACTGCAGAATCACCGAGCATGGTTTCTGGTCGCGTGGTGGCAACAACCAGATGAGAATGTCCGTCAATCGGACCATCACTTAATGGATAACGAAGATGCCAGAGGTATCCGTTTTCCTCTTCACTGAGTACTTCGAGATCGGACAGTGCGGTATGCAACACCGGATCCCAGTTAACCAGTCGCTTGCCGCGATAAATTAATCCTTCATCATAAAGAGAGACAAATACTTCACTGACTGCTTCTGACAGTCCTTCGTCCATGGTGAAGCGTTCACGTGACCAGTCTGGCGAGGTGCCCATGCGTCTCAGTTGTCTGGTAATTTGTCCGCCGGATTCCTCTTTCCACTGCCAGACTTTTTCTATAAATTTTTCACGCCCTAGATCGTGGCGGCTTTTTTGCTGAGCGGCGAGTTGTCGTTCAACCACCATTTGAGTAGCGATTCCCGCGTGGTCGGTGCCGGGTTGCCACAGGGTGTTGTCGCCTTTCATACGATGGTAGCGGATCAGCGTATCCATGACGGTGTCCTGAAACGCATGTCCCATGTGCAAAGTGCCCGTCACATTTGGTGGCGGAATCATAATGCAATACGGAGCACCCGAGCCGGACGGTGCAAAGTGATTACCGCGCTCCCAGTACTCGTACCAGGATTGCTCGATGGCGGTAGGATTGTAAGTGGTTTCCATTGAATGCAGCTGTGTTTAACAAGAGGGTTATTAAGGAGTCTAGCAGGGTTAATCAGGCAGGTTAACCGCAGATCAGTCCTATGAGAAGGTATGTGCGATACCCACTGGTAATACCGGTTTGGAAATCCCTGAAAGTGATTTTATAGCGCCATCTGTGACGGTACATCGCAATGTCTGAGCGGGTAGCCTCGTGACTTGTAGAACCGGTAGCGTTCGCGACCTGTGTCTTTGCCGTCGCTGCCGGTACAGATCACTTCGAGAGTCGATGCAAAGCTGCTAAAAAAGTACGGCACTTCGGCTGACAAATTCACCAGCACGTCGCGGGTGTTTGCCGGTTCACCCTGATGATCAATAGAAAGCCGCTCATCACCGTGACTCAACTTATCGACAAATAACTCCTGCATTTGTCGCGTATCCTGAGCTGAGGATGTATGAATATGCAGATGCTTGCCGAGCGCCAGCTGCTGCAGCGCGAGTTGTAGCGCATAGTTGAACTGATCCGCCGGATCTTCGGTTTCAATCAGGTAGAACTGGACGTTGGTCATTCGAGTCTGTTCAGCAGGTATTGAACAAGCAGTGGCACGGGTCTTCCGGTTGAGCCCTTGGCACCGCCCTGTCTCCAGGCGACACCGGCAATGTCGAGGTGTGCCCAGCGATAGTCTTTGCAAAAGCTTTCCAGAAAGCAGCCAGCGGTAATAGTACCGGCGGCGCGCCCGCCAATATTTGCCAGATCGGCAAAATTACTTGACAGTTGTTTTGTGTAATCATCTCCCAGTGGCAGACGCCAGCATCGGTCGTGGCTGTCGATGCCTGCGGTCGTTAAATCATTTGCCAGATCATCGTCGTTGCTCATTAATCCGGTAGTGTGGTGGCCGAGTGCCATGATTACTGCACCGGTGAGAGTGGCGATATCGATGACCACATCGGGCTTATACTTATTTATATAAGTTAGTGCGTCGCACAGCACCAGTCGACCTTCAGCATCGGTGTTAAGTACTTCGATGGTTTTACCGGACATTGATGTGACAATATCACCCGGTTTTGTCGCTTTGCTGCCGGGCATATTTTCGGCGGCAGCAACTACCCCGATAACATTAATAGCAAGTTTCATTTCTGCCACGGCCTGCATCACACCGAATACACTGGCAGCACCGCACATATCGAACTTCATTTCATCCATACCGGCGGACGGCTTGATAGAAATGCCTCCGGTATCGAACGTTACTCCCTTTCCCACCAGCACTACCGGTTTTTTGCTCGCAGCGGCACCCTTATATTCCATACAGATCAGTTGTGCGGGCTCGGCACTGCCAACAGACACGCTAAGTAACGCACCCATGCCGAGTTTTTTCATCTGCGCTTCAGACAGCAGCTTTGTTGTAATAGATGAGAAAGATTTTTCGAGTGTTTTAGCCTGTTTGCCAAGGTACGTTGGTGTGCAGATGTTGGCTGCAGTATTGCCAAGATCTCGTGCGAGGCTCATGCCGTTGGCTATTGCAGTACCCTGATTGATTCCGGTTTCGATCGCCTTGTTGTGTTTTCGGTCAGTAATAAACAAAGTGGCTTTACCATCGAACTTCGAACGATTGGTTGTTTTTTTGCTTTTGTGCAGATCGAACTTGTAGGTGTTTGCTACCAGTGCCTGGGCAAATGACCTTGCCTGCCATGTTGGATCCTTGTCTTCGACTTCGACATCATTCAGGCAACTCACACACTCTTTAATACCCGGTTTCGAAATTGCTGCCGCGACTGCTGCTGTTACTCTGTCAAACTGCTGAGCAGTCAGTTTGCCGGAGTCTCCGGTTCTGACCAGCAAAACTCTCAATGCTCCGAGTGAGGCTATTCCATGTAACATCAGCGTGGCCCCGTTACTCTCTGCGAGATCCTTTTGCCTGAGAATTTTGCTCAGTGCCTTGTCGCTGCTTTCATCTGCACCAGCGGTGGTCGCCGACAACTTGTTTTTGGGGCCAACCGGCAGAATCAGACAGCCGGTTTTGATTTTCAGCGGGTTGGCGTTGGAGAGTTTGATTTCCACCTGTTGAATCCTTTAGTTGTCCGGCACGTTCGGGTGCGGTTAATCGCAGAGACAGATAATGACAAGAACAACAATATTACTGGGTTTGGTATCATCACGCACTATTGTGGTTGCTACCACCTGAGTTTGCACGTCTCACATTTTTTCATGGCCCGGATAACGATTCTTTTGTAATGAGAATGCTTGATCGCTACATCTTTAAGGAGATTACATCGTCATGGGCGGCGGTCACCGTAGTGCTGCTCGTGATTATGGTAGTGAATGTGCTGGCGCGTATCCTTTCGAAGGTAACCGACGGATCGTTGCCGGCTGATGCACTCTTTCTTCTTGTCGGTATCAAAGTTGTCAATTTGCTGGTCACACTGATACCACTTGGCCTCTATCTGGGAATATTGCTGGCGTTTGGACGCTTGTACCGCGACAGTGAAATGTCTGCCATTGCTGCCTGCGGCACGGGTTTGGGTGTGCTGTATCGACCTGCAATGATGACAGGCGTTATTGGCATGCTGTTAATAACGTTGCTGACATTCTGGGCTTCACCCTGGGCTGCTCGCTATGAACGACAACTGACAGAAAAGATTGCTACTCAGTCTGTCGGAAGCGTACTGGATGCAGGACGTTTTGTTGAAATACTCAATGGTGGGGCAGTGGTATTCACTGAATCGCTTTCCGATGGCAATGAAAAGTTTAACAGGGTGTTTGTCCATCGAGATCTCGAGGACGGTGCCTTTGAAGTAGAAACGGCAGAGTATGCGGTCTATCAGCGTGATGAAGAGACAGAGGAAGAGTTTATCGTCTTTGTTAATGGTGTCAGCACAATCGCAAAGCCGGGTGCTGACAGCTATCAGCAAACTAAATTTGCCCGTCATGGTGTCAGGATTCCACGCAGTGAACAATCCAGCAAAGCGCTCGAAAATTCTGCCAAAACACTTGTTGAGTTACTCAACAGTGATGATTTGCAGTCTAAAGCTGAACTTCAGTGGCGATTTTCCATACCATTTGCAGCGCTGTTACTCGCGTTGCTCGCGATTCCGTTGTCATATACGTCTCCGCGTCAGGGACGTTACTCCAAAATAGCTATCGCCATACTTATATATGTACCCTACGCTAATTTGCTCGTATTAAGCCGCAAGTGGGTGGCAGCCGGCACCATTCCACCATTGGCGGGGCTGCTGTGGGTGCATCTGCTGGTGCTGGCGCTGATAATAATTCTCACTATCAGGCGCTACGGCACCAGCTGGCTAAGCGGTGGTAATTCATCGGTAGCTACCGCATGAGTCTGCTGGCGCGATACATCGGCAGGACAGTGTTTTTAAATACCTTGCTGGTACTGCTGGTACTGGTATCGATATCTTCGTTGTTTAGTTTTATAGGCGAGCTCGATGATGTCGGTAAGGGTGATTACACAGTTAAAACGGCACTCATCTATATATTGCTGGGTATGCCCGGCATTGCTTACGAATTGTTTCCGTCGTCAGTGTTGTTGGGTAGCTTACTTGGTTTGGGTGCAATGGCATCTCATAGTGAGCTCACAGTTATGCGCTCTGCCGGTATTTCAATCGGGCAAATTGCAGGGTCCGTTGCTTTGATCGGTTTATTGCTGATGGGTTTAGTTGCTTTGCTGGGTGAGTTTGTCATGCCTCCCAGTGAACGACAGGCGCAGGAGCTGCGCACTGCAGCGCTTTCCAAGCGGGTATCAATAAGAGCAAGTACCGGTTACTGGGCTAAATCTGATTCAAAATTTATTAACATTAAGTCTGTATTGCCCGATTTGACGTTGGTGGATGTCAGTATCTATGAATTCAACGGGCGTGAGTTGAAGAGTATTGTGCACGCAAAGCGTGCTAAACGGCATGAAGGGTCAAAATGGCAACTGGATGATGTAGTAGAGTCCGAGTTTCTTCCTGATTCTCTTATTACCGAAAGATCTGATCAAAAACAGATAGACAGCCTGGTTAATGCAGAATTGTTACAGGGACTGTCTGTTGAACCGGAATCTATGTCTGCGGGCAATCTGTTCAATCAGATTAGTTATTTGCGTCGTAATCAACTCGATAGTGGTTTGATTGAACTGGCGCTTTGGACAAAGATAACCAATCCGTTGTCTACTTTGGTAATGTTAATGCTCTCATTGCCATTCGTATTTGCATCGCAAAGAAGCGGAAGTGTCGGACAGAAGATTTTTATCGGCATACTGCTCGGTATAGGCTACTTTCTCGTTAACCGCTTATTCACCCTCCTTGGCCTTGCGAACGGCTTGTCACCGGCAGTTAGCACGCTTATACCGCTTACTTTGTTCAGTCTTCTTGCTATTTTAGGTCTGATAAGGATTCAATAAGTGTTTCACGGGCAAGAACAGCCCTTATTGTTAAGAATTCAGATCGTTTTTATGAATATGCAGTTAGTTTTTAAGTTAAAGCATCCTTAACAGATGTTTGAGCGTCTTTTTTTGGAGTTTTAAGGCT
>CAYLZS010000364.1:0-6963 GCA_964388065.1 uncultured Granulosicoccaceae bacterium | reverse complement strand
AATGGCAGGGGTTTTTAATGAGTGCAGCAACTCGGCCGGTAGAATTTCTAAAGGTTGTCCGCTCGCACTCTGAGAATTCTAATGCCAGCCTCGCAATCGCTTAAGCACATATGGTTGCCTGGTAATTTTCCAGGCAGCGTTTATCGCGAAAATATATAATATCTTCACTGGATCCGGTCTAAAGTACAACGCTGTACCTAAGAGGGTTTATGCCAGCGAAAATCACAGTCGCGGCCCCACCCTCACGTAGTAGTCGTAATCCCCGCAATCCGGCAATTGCAGTCATGTAGAAGTACGAGATGAGATAATTAATCTGACCTTTGGTACCTGCAGCTTCCATTTATTCTGCAAATACATCTCGCTTAACGGTTTTTCAATACCGGTGGTTTTTTGAGGAGGCAGTGATGAATGACGATACCGGTCTGTTACCAGACCAGAAAACAGAAACATCAACAGCTAAAACCAGAATCGACCAGGCTGGTAACCGACCAGTTGACAATGCTTCTGCTGCCAAAACCGAAAACGACCTGCCTTCTCCCAGCCATGTAGTCGGTATCGGAGCATCCGCCGGGGGGCTGACTGCTCTGCAAAACCTGTTTGACCGCATCCCGGAAAACACCGGAGCCGCTTTTGTTGTAGTGCAGCACCTGTCACCGAACTTCAACACACTGATGGACGAACTGCTGGCCAAGCATTCAAAAATGTCTGTCACCCTCGCCGAAGATGGCGAACACCTGTTACCCGATCATATCTACCTGATGCGGCCGAATCGCAACCTTATTGTGGCCGAGGGTAAATTGTTTCTCAACGAAATACACCGAACCGGACACCCTAACCTGCCCATTGATGAGTTTTTCAGATCCCTGGCAGTTGATGCACAGAACCGCTCGGTCGGTATTATCCTCTCCGGCACAGGCAGTGACGGAAGTCAGGGTGTAAAAGCCCTGCGAGAAGCAGGTGGTTTGGTGATGACCCAACAACCCAATGAAGCAGAGTTTGACGGCATGCCTGTGTCTGCAATCCGCACCGGATACGTAGATGCTATAGGTGATGTCAATGAGCTGGCCAGACAACTGGTCTCATACATCCGCCATCCACTGACTGCCAGTAAAAATCGGGTTTTCAGAGAGCATTTAGCCTCCAACAATGACTTGCTCGAAAAGATTTTTGTCAGACTGCGTGTCGCCACAGCGATCGACTTTTCGCTCTACAAACCGTCCACGATAGCGCGCCGAATCGAACACCGCATGGGTATCAATAATATAGAAACACTACCCGCTTATGCCGAGTTACTTGATCGAAAGTCTGAAGAATTTGCATTACTTAAATCTGATCTTCTGATTGGCGTTACGCAATTTTTTCGCGATCCGGACGCCCATGCTGAGCTGGCTAAATCAGTATTACCGACCATAACCAGCAATAAATCAGCTGATACACCAGTGAGAGTCTGGATGGTGGGTATATCAAGTGGCGAAGAGGCCTACTCACTTGCTATAGCATTCAGTGAGCTGCTTGATAGTTTAAAAATTTCAATTCCAATAAAAATATTTGCAAGTGACGCCGACAGCGGCTCTATCGATTACGCCTCTGCCGGAGTCTACCCACCGTTTATTTCTAACGACGTTAGCGAAAAACGGCTGAGTAAATATTTTAAAGTAGATGAAGCGGGAAACTACGTAGTAAACGCTCGACTGCGCAATATGATTGTTTTTGCAACACACAACGTACTTGAAGACCCACCGTTTTCAAATATGGATCTTGTCGTTTGCCGCAACATGTTGATCTACTTTCAAGCCGAGGCGCAAGAGCGAACTCTCGCACTTTTTAATTTTTCCCTGCGTGACGCTGGCTATTTGTGGCTTGGCAGCTCCGAGTCACTGGGAGGGCAGGCAGATAATTTTAGTGAGCTTAGCAACAGCTCAAAGATTTGGCGTAAAACCCGATCATCACGTATACCAATTCGCCATATCAATGCCGACCATCTGCGTAAAACATCTATCAAAACTGCCAGAACGTCCCACGGACTGACTCAACGCGGCGCTTTTGAACAGAAAAACATTTACCATAACGTTCGTGATCGATTATTGGATGAGTACGGTCCTGACGGAATACTACTCAATCCTGAACATCAGGCAGTGCATATTTTTGGTGATTGCAAACATTATCTGGACAGACATGGTTCAGGGCATGTCACCACACACATTGACTCACTGATTGTACCTTCACTCGGTGTGCCCGTTTCTACCTGCCTTGCCAAAGCAGCTGATTCAGAAACCGGTAGCCATCGTCTGAACGATGTGCCTATGCATCACCCTGACACTCCGGATAAATTAATCAATATCACTGCAAGGCGTGTCACTGACATTTCTCGCTCAAACGAAACCTATTATCTCATACTGTTTTCGCAATTCAGGGACACACCAGTTGAGCACACAGACATCCCGAACATCTCCAGTCAGGAGACTTACCAGGCTGATACGCACACGCGTGAGCGGTTGCGCGAACTCGACTTACAGCTGAATGATTCACGTCAGGAACTTCGCAATGCCTACGCTGAGCTCGACACTACCAGTGAGGAGTTACAGGCAACAAACGAAGAACTAATGGCAGCCAATGAAGAACTCCAATCTACCAATGAAGAACTCCAGTCAGTTAACGAAGAACTCTATACTGTTAATACAGAGTACCAGGAAAAAATAGCTGAACTGATGGAATTGAATACAGATCTGGACAATCTGCTAAATTCAACCGGCTATGGAATAATTTTTCTTGACAGTACACTTTCAATCAGACGCTTTACACCACTAATGGCAAGATACATCAACCTGTTGCCTGGAGACGTTGATCGCCCGATCGGGGATTTTAAAATCAGTCTCGACTACCCTGATTTGCTAACCGACCTGAATCAGGTACTGAGCTCAGGTGATACCATCGAGAAAAAATCAGGCATGAGCGGAAGCACTAATCAGATGTCGATTAGCATCAGTCCTTACATATCCACCGATAAAACTATCAACGGTGTAGTTATGACAATAAGAGAACAATAAATTAGCCAACTAAACTGACTATGTTTTGAACAACAACCCTTCCAAGAGCAAGGTAGATTCCGTGAGCACAGGTGGCAATCAGCCTGAAGCCCCGGGTTATTCTATACTGCTGGTAGATGACGACACTGTCCTTGCGGAGTTATGGCAACAATATCTTGTAGGTCAGGGTCATCGGGTTGATTGTTGCGGCACAGTAGCAGATGCCACTGTTTTGTTGCACAGTAAGGTATACGATTTATTGATTGTCGATATCTTTCTGCGCCAGGACGGAGAGATACTTGCCGAAGGTGGCGTTACATTAATCAACAGGGTCAGGATAGAAGACGGCTTCAATGACGCGAGAGATGATCGCATGGCAATTTTAGCAGTCACTGGTGCTGGCACGCGCTCTGCCGGTAAATTCACCGCACTGCATAGTGTAAATACGCTGACTGATGCGAGCCTGCAAAAGCCAGTCAGATTAGAAACTCTGGGCCGCGAAGTTCAGCGTCTTTGCACGGTCACCGGGTAAAACATTGCACTACTCTTTACTTTATATCAGTCAATTCGCAGTACCTGTTAACAGCAAAACACTCGACGATATACGAACACAGTCCGCTATTCTTAATCAGTCAGCCAATGTCAGCGGGCTGCTACTTTCAACTCCCGGCTATTTCTGCCAGTTTCTACAAGGCAGCAGAGTGAATGTTGAACAAACCATGGCAAGAATAGCCGAGGATACTCGGCACAGAGAAATTGCTACTCTGCTAAAAACAGATTTACCAGAAACGCTGTTCCCGGGCTGGGGTATGGCGACAAGCCTCATACCTGAAGGAGATATAGCCGCAGAAATTGAGTTGGCTTACCAAGATCGACTGGCTGACCTCAGTGCAGTTGACCGGCTGATGGCAATCATGCAGAGATTTCGGCCACTCAATGGAGTTGAAAACCCCGCCGTTGTTATTGACTCAGAATTAGATAAACAGTTTTCTCTGACAAAGCTCGCAACTAATGATGATGCAGTTCAGGGGTTGCTGGAGCTGGGTACAGCAATTTTCGCTGATTGCGATATCGCACTGGCACTACGTGAACCAGGTGATAATGGCTACAGATCTCAGACAAACAGCGGAGCAGACAAAGGCGCTGTCGCACCTTTGATAAACCAATTTCCAAACGGGCAATTTCCACGCGGTGCAAAGTTTTGTAAGCTGGACCATAACGGAACCATTCAATGGTTGCCTGCCTCACAACCCGAAAACCCAATCTCTGCGATTACCGCTCTCCCAAATTCAACCTACAAAGCAGCGACCGGGATAGCGGTTACAGACTCTAATCAGGAAATCATTGGCGCTCTGTGGGCGTTAAGTAGCGTTGAAGGGACACTCAACAACACAGCGGACACGAACAAACTGACGCAACTGGCCCGATCCATAGGTGAGCACATTGAACTTCGTCGTGCTGTTATCCAGACTAACCTGCAGCAACAAAATTCACAGCGCCAGCAACTGAACATCGCTGCCAACCTGCGCAGGCTGGAAGCAGTAGTTAATATAGCCAGCAGCGCGATTGTCGCACTGGATCGAAGAGGTCGAATCCTCATGATCAATAACACCGCACGAAAGATTTTCGGATTTCATACAGAAAAGGTACCGTTCAGCTGGCCGAATCCTGACTGCTTTTTAGATCCCGGGACGCTTATACCTGTTAATGACAGCAATTCTCCACTGCAATACGCGGTCTCCAGCGCTTCTCCGGACTTTAAAAACACAAAGAAGCACGAGATCACGAACAAATTATATGCAGTAAAATGCAGCCTTTCGAATGATCTGTGCTTTCTTCGCTGCACTGCCACCAAAGTCGACGAACCCGACTCAGCAATCTGGTCGGTATTGGTATTGGATGATGTCACAGCTCTGGAGTCCAGCAGAGAGCGTATTAGACGCAGCGACCGTCTCGAAGCACTGGGCCAGCTTACCGGCGGAATAGCACACGACTTCAACAACCTGCTTGCAGCTATTCAGAGTTCTGTTGAGCTTGCCAAAACCGAAGAAGACAGACTGCACCAAAATCAACTTCACGACATTGCCATCTCCAGCGTGGAACGCGGTGCGGCACTCACTAACCGTCTGATTACTTTTGCCATTGCACAACCAACCGCAGCAGAAGTTCACCGGCTGACTGACGTAATGCGATCGCTGCTGGAACTGGCGCAGAGCAGCATCGCGGAGGATATTAATTTAACTATTGCGCCTTTTTCACCCACTATAGGAGTGAAGTGTGACGGAGGGCAGCTGGAAAACGCATTACTGAATATTTTAATCAATAGTCGCGATGCGATTCGTGATACCGGAATCGGCAGTCAGATGCTGGTGGAAGTCAACGTGTTACCACAGAAACATAACCAGTCAGGCACAGACAACAATTATGATCCTGATGAAAACGCACTGGTAGAAATTGTGTTGTCAGATGATGGACCAGGCATGTCGGACGAAGTTATTCGGCGTGCAACAGATCCTTTCTTCTCGACCAAGCGCGATAAAGCGGGCAGTGGCCTCGGACTATCAATGGTTTACGGCTTCGTGCAACAGAGTGGTGGGGAATTATTAATAAAAAACCTTCACAGCTCAGAAAACCCGAGTTCGGGCACCCAAATCACTCTGACGCTCGAATACGCAACCAAAGAACCACCTGCCCCTCAGGCGGCGACAGAGAAGACCGACTCAGGTCCGAATCATAAAACCGCAAACATACTGCTGGTCGAAGATGAACCAGAACTCGCTCGAGTGCTGGAGCTTAGCTTGCGGCGACACGGACACAATTTGCGAGTTGCTCACAGTGGACACGATGCCAGGAAGATCTTACAGAGTAATATCGAACTGGATTTACTGCTAACCGATATCGTACTGCCTGGTGCATTGGACGGCTACTCCCTGGCAAGCGAATCAGTTAATTTACGACCTGAATTGCGGGTGGTTTACTTGACTGGATACGCACGCCAGCGTGCAGACGCATCGTTACTGGGACCAGTTTTATCAAAGCCTGTTTCGACGCAGCAACTGTTGGACGTTGTACAAAAGGAATTGGAATTAATCGCTGACCTTCCAACAGCTAAGCTCTAGTGGGGCCGCTTGATACCCACTGGTCTCAACAACAAGGTCACACAATGCATCAGAGGAAGTGATCAGATCTGATGCTACTGTAACAGGAAGTAATGTTCAGTCCTGTACACCCATTCTCGCAACAAATCGTCTCTGAAGCTCAATACGTTGTCTCAATCGATTGATCAATGGATAAATATTCTGCTGCTTGCGATTCAACTCTTCAATGTGCTTCACGAGCCTTTGATCTGCGCTATTGCGCGGGTATGCCAGATCACTGGCGGCAGGGTCATTTTTAGCTTGCATGGATCTGTGTTCGGCTTACTTTGTTATAGTTATTTTAAGCCCATAGGCCGACTAAAAGTTCCTCGCCCTCAAGACCTTCATCCTGCGACCCACCCAAATCTCGGTCGCCGCATCAGAAACTGCAAACTACGTACCAATCTACCCTGCCTCGAAGCTGGTTTTTTCAGACACTACGGGTTGCGAATCCATCATGCGGACTACCAGAGCAGCAGATCAGCAATTCCTCCGCCAGGCACGGCTCGGTTAATCGCTGTGACTCGATCTCGGTGAACCATCTGTCGCTGTGATCCCCGCTGCGCGGGCAGACTGTAACTAACGCACTGCGATAATAAGACCTGCAGATCGATCAGCCACCGCGATATGAGTCAGGTTCGCGGCAACCCCGACAGCTTGCAGGAGCGGGGTAATACTGTCCACTACCATTTCTGTAATCGGGCTTACAATGTCCACAATGTTGCGATCTACACTCACCACAAACAGCTGACTTCCGTCAGTCGCAATATTGGTCGGCTCATAACCAAGCGGTATTAGAG
>CAYLZS010000363.1:0-3934 GCA_964388065.1 uncultured Granulosicoccaceae bacterium | reverse complement strand
TAGATGATGAAGCCAGAAGAAGACCAGTGCGAGAAAGGAAGATGCCGAATAGATATCGTGATTTTGTTCTATATTAAGATTGATGTAATCTTAGGGGTGTGTTGTTTTATTTTTATTTTGTTGAATTGTTTTATTATTCGTGTTGTTTCTTTTATTATTTATTGTGAATTCATTTCGTGTTTGTTTAATCTAAACATACTTTTATGTATGCGCGGTAATTCGAATTTACCACCGTTCGATTTATACTCTTTGGTTCGTGTTGTTTTTGTTTTGTGTTTTCGAATTGTACTCAATATTATTTTTTGTCGTTGACCCGTTTCTTTTGCGAAGTTGAATTATTTAATTTGAGATTATTTTTTGCATTTACTAAAAGCTATCCGGGCAAATTATGTCAGTTAAATTTAGCGATATTATTTCACAGTATGATGGAAGTTCAGATTTCATTGAGTGGGTAGATAAAATAGAGCTTGTTGCAAAATTGCAAAAGGTAAGCAATTTAGAAAATTTTATACCTCTCTTTTTAACAGGCAGTGCATACAATGTATATAAATCTATTTCTGAATCAGATAGAAAGGATTATAACACAGTAAAGTCTATTCTTATCGATAAATTCTGTTCTGATTCATGCATGGCATATGAAGAATTAATAAGACGTCGATTTTTGCCAGGTGAAACAGTTGAGTCATATTTTGCCGACGTTGACAGACTGGCAAAATTAATTGACCCCACTATTTCCACTGTCTTTATTAAAAGTGCTTTTTTGGCTGGTCTGCCAAATGACGTGAAAGAAAAAGTTCGCTCTAGTAATGATGTTATAGCACTGTCACTGCAGGAAGTTATGCAGCGAGCGAAGTCTATTGTTAAATCTGGTGAAATATGTAACGCCGCATACAGCAGCAACAATAAGTTTAATGACAGTTACACTAATCATAAACAGAACAAAGAAATTGTATGCTTTAATTGTCAGCGGAAAGGTCATGTATCCAGGTACTGCCAACAACGTTTCTGTTTTGTTTGTGGATCAAAGGAACATATGGCGTCCGGTTGTCCAAAAAAATTTGTAGCAAAAAACGATTAGGGGGGAAAAATAATGTTTGCGCTGGCTTTCTCCCCAAATCTCAATTTTTGCGCATGCCTGAAGTTATTGTTAACGTAAGTAACATGTCGGTTCGTGCTCTTATGGATAGCGGTTGCTCTCGGTCAATAATTTCTTTAAAATTAGCACGAAGCCTTAATTGCAAATTACTAAGTTGTAATGAACCTGTCACTCTTATGAATGGTAGTGTGTCTGTTTCAAGTTTTAAATGTCGTATTGATATTAATGTTTCTGGTAGATGTATTACATTATGTTGTTTAGTCAGTGATCTTGTTTTTGATTATAAATTTTTGCTTGGCATGGATGCCATTTTTGAGCTAGGGGGTGTTTTTATTGATAAATCTGGGAATGTTATTTTCGAACAATGTTGTACTGCTCTTTCTTCTTTATCAATAGATGATGTCGACTTCACAGCCGAGTTCAAGAACAACGCATGGACAGCAAAATGGAAATGGAGCGAAAGTGACGAGCCTTCTCTGAAGAATACTGTACCACAATACAGAGTAAGTGATGAATGTGTGGAAAAGTATGAAAAGGAGATAGATGAATGGATTCAGAATGGTTGGCTTGAAGAATTTAACGGTAGTCACAAAGGAATAATACCCCTGATGGCAGTTCTCCAGGTGAACAAGGACAAGGTAAGGCCAGTGATGGACTTTCGAGAACTCAACAGCTATGTGTCCAGTCATACTGCGGAAAGCCAGGTGTGTCACAAGAAGTTGAGGAAGTGGAGGCAGTTCGGGAAAAACCTAAGCATCATTGATCTCAAGAAGGCTTACTTACAGGTTCGCATCGATCCTCAGCTTCACAAATATCAAGTGGTGAAATACAAGGGAAGGAAATACTGTTTGACTCGGCTCGGTTTCGGTCTCAATAGTGCCCCGAAGATCATGGTGTCCATTCTAAAGAAGGTTTTTTCCCTTGACGCTCGGATTGAAAGTGGTGTGGACTCATACATAGACGACATTATTGTCAACACAGATATTGTCTCAAGTCAGGATGTGCTGGACCATCTAAAAAAGTATGGCTTGGAAGGAAAGGAACCGGTGTCTCTCTGTGATGCTAGGGTGTTGGGTCTTCAAGTAGAATCAAGAAATGGCCACCTTCAATGGAGGCGAGATAATCTCCTTGATAGCATAAAAGAACCTTGCACTCGGAGAGACATATTTTCATGGTGCGGAAAACTTATTGGACATTATCCTGTGGCAGGATGGTTAAGACCAGCCTGCAGTTTGCTGAAAAGGTTTTCAAGTGATGTAAAATGGGACGAAAAGGTCAGCCAACAATGCCAGGAAATGCTGAACGAAATCATGACGAAGGTGAGAACATCAGATCCTGTGAAAGGAGTTTGGACGGTCGATGGAAAGGATTCTGTGAATGTCTGGTGTGATGCAAGTAACATTGCTCTTGGTGTTGTTATAACAGTCGATGGGATGGTCATTGAAGATGCTAGTTGGATAAGAAAGAAGGAAGACCCTCTCCACATTAATGCTGCAGAACTTGAATCCACGATCAAGGGAGTTGGCCTGGCAATTGAATGGGGATTTAAGAGGTTCACTGTTAGCACGGACTCTTCAAGCGTTGTTGGGTGGCTGAAGTCTGTCGTTGACAAGGACAAACCCGTACGAACAACTGGTCTAAGTTCCATGCTTATCAGAAGGCGGGTGCAGATTCTCCAGTCTCTGATCAATGAATACAGCATTGATGTTAAAGTGGTCTATGTGAAATCTTCCCAAAACAAGGCTGATGAGCTAACGCGAGTTCCTGATCGGTGGTTGAGACGAAATGTGTCATTAGCTGGTCTGGCGGACAGCACTAGGGATATTATTACCAATGAGCATGCAATCCACCATTTCGGCAAAGACAAAACACTTTTCTTTTGTCGGAAAAAGTTTCCTGGATTAGAATTCTCTCGATCGGCAGTTTCTCGCGTTATAAATGACTGTAACCGCTGCAGATCAATCGATCCTCAACCTGTTATCACTGAGAAAGGCGAATTGGGTGTTGGTGAAAATTGGCTGAGACTTGCGTGTGACGTTACTCACTGTGGTGCGGAAAAATACCTGACGATTGTTGACTGTGGGCCAAGCAGATACAGTATTTGGAAACCGATAAAGTCAGAATCTGTGGTAAATTTGGCTAAGACGATGGAACAGGTTTTCAGAGATTTTGGACCGCCTGCTGAATTAGTATTGGACAATTTTACCTCCTTCAAAGCACCAGACTTCATCTCAACCCTCAAGCGCTGGGGTGTAAAACCTTGGTATCGCTGCGCTTATAGACCATCAGGAAATTCTATTGTTGAAAGAAATCATCGCACAATAAAAAGAATGGCTGCTCGCTCAAAGGGAAATATTCTGGACATGGTGTACTATTACAATATTGCCCCGAAGTACTCGAGAAGAGAAGCATCATCCCCGTACAATCGGCTCTTCAATCACACGTGGCGAGGGCATTCTGACCTCAAAGAGACACAAGATGCGTCAAAACTACGAACATTCTCAGAAGGGCAACAAGTTTTTGTGAAACCACCAGGAGCTCGATGTACTGACCGTTGGAAACAGGGCGTGGTAACGAAGGTGAACAGCTCTTGGAACGTTGAAGTTAATGGAATCCCACGACATTCTCGTGACATTCGAAGAGTTGCTTTTACAGCCAGTGACGAACAATCGGAGGACTTAAGCCAAGCAGAGGAAATAGATGATGAAGCCAGAAGAAGACCAGTGCGAGAAAGGAAGATGCCGAATAGATATCGTGATTTTGTTCTATATTAAGATTGATGTAATCTTAGGGGTGTGTTGTTTTATTTTTATTTTGTTGAATTGTTTTATTATTCGT
>CAYLZS010000362.1:0-13376 GCA_964388065.1 uncultured Granulosicoccaceae bacterium | reverse complement strand
AATCTGGATAACAGTAATGAGTTTATCGGCAGGGACGCGTTGCAGAAATTTCACGATAACGGTGTATCACGTAAACAGGTGGGGCTTGAAATTTCCGGCGCGGCGCTTGCCAGCGCAAACACAACATTCTGGCCGATAGTCAGTCAATCAGAAACAATCGGCAAGGTAACATCGGCCATATATTCTCCGCGTCTTGAAAAGAATATTGCACTTGCAATGGTTGCAGCCGAATACTCTGGTGAAGGAACACAGGTACAGGTGCAGTTACGGGACTCAACGATGGATGCTACGGTGGTAAAAAAGCCATTTTATGATCCGAATAAGGCAATCACAAAATCCGGCTGAAGTGTCCTGGTGGGTTAGGTAACTTCGCTTTGTGTTTACCTTTTTAAACGGCAGGCAGTAATATGGCTGCTTCTGCTGGAAATTGCAGTTTTTTTCTCGGTTTGACTGTTAGAAAAAAGGCGGAATATAATAGAAAAAGAACAATAAAGTGGAACGATATTTCTAAAAAACAGATAACGTGAGATACATACCATGGACGCTACACTTCTTATTTTGTTTGTTTTTACCTTTATCCCGGCTGTTGCTATGCCCGGACCAAATTCCGCATTCGCGGTTGCCCAATCGATAAAATACGGCTACAGGAAAGCAATGCTTGCTCCTCTGGGGTTTGCTGCAGCCACGTTGATTCATGTCACCATGATTTTTTCTGGTGTCGGAGTCTTATTGACAAAGCACTCAGAACTATTCATTCTTCTAAAATGGGTTGGTGTTTGTTATTTATTTTACCTGGCGTATGGAGCTTTCAAAAATATATCCGATCGGGTTTTTGTAAATGAAATTGATGTATCTCCATTGAAAATATTCAGTCACTCTATTCTTGTTTCTTTATCTAATCCAAAAGCAATTTTGGTTGGGGTATTGGTTTTTCCGCTGTATATTGATAGCCAGTCCCCATTTTTGCCTCAAGCGATTGCTATCGGTCTTACCGCCATGTTGATTTCGTTTTTTGTTTACTCAATTTATGTTGTTTGTGCCGTTTATCTGGCGAATAAACTTAAGACGAATAAATCTTCAAATCGAGTGATTGGTTCAGTATATGTCAGTGCAGGATTGGCACTTGCGTCTGTAAACAAATAGTAAATAATTCAATGCGAGCCGTAGTTAAAAGTCCGCATAAATCAGAGTACCCAAATTCAATTTCATTCAATAAAGGTGAGTGTCTGCTTCTCGGTCGCCTTGACACTGAATTCAAAGGTTGGATCAGAACAACTACTAATGACGGCAATGAAGGTTGGGCACCGGTCGATTACATTGAGATAAATGAATGTAAAACGACGGGAATAGCAAAATGTGAATACAATGCACTCGAACTTAATACAACAATAAATGAATCATTAACCGTTCTTGCTGAACTATGCGAATGGATTTTAGTAGTGAATAGTCAGGGCAATAAAGGCTGGGTTCCATTGAGAAGTGTAAACATAAAATAAATTTCCCTCACAAGCTTTAGCCTTCTTTATTGTGTCGAAATAGTTTTTTTTAAGCGGCACTGTATTTAAAAAACGCAATTTTCTAATTTTCTCAGTCGATACCTTCTATCAGGCGATTGTGAAACGCTGATATACCACTTTCTAAACAGACTGACTTTGGTAAGATTGGATGTGATAAAGTCGGCAACTGGATTCCATTCATGTACGAAATTAACGCCAAAACAGAAACACTGGTTCGAAGCACAGACCTGTATATTAAGACAGGGAGGACGCGCACAATTCATTTTCGGGTACACGAGACAATCGCCCCGGTAGTTGATGAAAAATATTTCGCTTTTCCAGCACCGCTATTGCGTATGGCTGAGCCTAAAGCGAAATTCGTGGTTCGCGGAAGCAATGAGGCAGAAGTTATTAACAAATTTATCGCTCTGACGCGAGACGTGAAAAGATTAAATACTATGTACGAAGACTCCAGCCAAAGTGATGGTGAATAGATAACTAAACCATCTATGACACGTAGATACTGTCGGTATCCCGGGAACAGCGCCTCTGACTATTGCCGCTAAGATATTCGTTATGTGAGAGATGTACATTGTGATGATACTGGATGTGTGGGATAGCTTTTGGCGACTACCCCTTTGGGTGCAGGTTTGGGTTGGATTGATTCTGGTGCCCGCCAACTTACTGACTTTGCTTTTCGTCCGTAAGAAATACGGCAAGTGGATTGCGGTTCTTGCAATTGGTGGCATGCTTCCAAACATACCCATTACGTTGATTGAGCGCGGTATGTCGAAACTGATGTCGTTGCCGCACATCATTTTCTGGACGCCTTTGTGCGTTCTCATACTCTGGTTGCTTAAAAACAATTTTAAACCGGATAGACAGATGGGTAGAACTTTTGTTTATTTCCTTGTTTGTCTGTTACTGATCAATACTATCTCTCTCGCTTTTGATTTTTCTGATTTTATAAAGTGGCTGGCAGGTGATCGGGGAATTGCCTGATTTTTGGACCAATGACTTTTGGACCAGACACCGAATTAAGGGAAGCGTAAAGCTTACTTGCTAGACCCTCACCAGATGATTGGATTTTATCCAGACTCTGGCGCCGGCTGTACCTGCTTCGGCTTTTACTGTGCTATTAACCGGAACCCTAAGCCAGGAAGATTTGCGCAGCTCATCGTTACCTTCATAAAAACTACCGTCCAGTACAAAAACTTCGGCACCTTTGGGTGTAGGAAAAGTTACCGTTGCGTCTGGCTCCCAGTATTCAATGCGAACATCTTCATTTGCATCGCGGTACAGGGGGGATGTCTTTACACCGGGCCGATCTTTTTCGTCCACTGTGCCAAGTTTGTTGATATTGGCATGGATAAACGTACTGTCCTGCGGATTAAACTGCCACAATTTGACGAAGATAGTACAACCGGGTTTTGACCCGGGTGTATGTTTCGAGCCAGGAGGGTTGCGTATATAAGAGCCTGCAGGCCAGTCTCCGTAGTCGTCTTCAAAGATGCCTTCAAGGACAATAAATTCTTCACCACCGCCATGTGTGTGTGAAGAGAAGCTGCTTTCGGGGGCGTACCTGACAATGGTGGTTACTCTCTCATTCTCACCTTGTACTCGGTCCAGCCGTCGTCGCTGCACGCCCGGCATTGGCGAGTCTTCCCAATCTATTGAATTACCGTGCATGACAACACGTTTGCTAAAGTCATCGTTAACATTCATTTGTTCTGTCCTTCAGATCGAAAGCAGCTGAATTGTTTGTTTGGATCAATGGGTAGGAGGAAAAGACCTGATGCTGAGCATAGTCAGTAGCCTCCCGCACACGGGAGGTTCAGCGGTACAAGTATCAGAGCTCGACTTCAGGAAAAATACCAGTAGCCGGCGTTGGTATATTTGCGTGGACTCTGGCCCGAAGCAGCTGTCGTTAGCAGCCAATAGTTCGCAGCCAATAGTTTGCAGTAAGGAAGCTTTGCCTACGGCTTCTTCGGAGTCTGGTAGGTCGTCTCTTTTTGAAATGACTCCCATACGGTTTCATAGCCAACAAAGCCTTTTTCGTTTGGCTTCATCTGGCGTGTCTTTACGTTTCGTGACTCACCTTCGGGTACAACAGGGCGTTCTTTTTTGGGTTCACTCATAATCTTGCTCTCAATTAAAATATTAAAACGACAATCGGTAAAAATATCCTGCTTTGGGCTCTGCTGGTATCGCTGCCGGGATTGACCGTATTTTGTCATTCTTTAGCAGATAAAAAAATGCCTGTTTCTATGATTTAACCAGTAAACATTGATTGTTCACACAGGCTTGCATCAAATATACAAAATTCCATCTCGCCTGCTGTGTATTGCAGGCTGGCCCTCTGTTGCTGATCGAAGTCTGGCCTGAACCCGCAGGGACTGAACCAATTCAGTGTCTATGATTTCCGGATACAACCCGCTGAATCGTGCCACCTCCATCGCCTGGGGTTTGCAGTAAGTCTCAAGACGAGCTCTGTCTTCCTGTGGTAATCCGTGGAGCATTAGCAAACGTGGTGCCTGTCGCTGGATGTAGCGCTGACACAGTTCCCGATCTTTAGCATCCTGCCAGTCGTCGCGGATCATCAGTGGTGGAAAATTTTGCTCGTCAGTAGTTTGCCGTTCGAACCAGGCAGCGTTTGCTCTGTTGCCAGCTCTTTCTGCGACCAGCAATTCCAATCGGTAGTTAACTGGTGGTGATTGCTGTTTTTCTTCGTCGTCTGTTTTGGTCACAGGCATGACTGCAGCGGGCAGGGCGGTCCATTCGGGTCGTGCCGGAAACTTGTCCATTTGTGCCGCTTCAGTGCAGGAAAAAATAAGCGCCAGCGGTGACTGATCTGCTGCATCGAGCAACCAGTATTCGTATTTATCGGTCGGTGAGAACGGTAGCTGCACAGAAGCCAGGAATTTAAGCATATCAATTATCTGATCATCGACAATTTCTGCGGCCATTTGATCCGGGTTTTGTGCGTAGGTGATTATTTCCTTGTGACTTAACGTGGCAACTCGAACATGGGTTCTCTTGACGTACTGAATCTCCCACGTTTGTGCGTCGATGGTCAGTGCGCGGTATTTGTCAGATTCTGCGATCTGTACCTGCCCAGAGTAGGGTGGAAGCAGGCGTTTGGAGAAAGTTCTGATCATGATTTGATTTAAATCTAGACCTGTAAGGAGGCAACAAGTTGCTTTGCCTGTTCAAGCCGTGCGCGTGCCTTTTCTTGATAATTAACAAAGTCTGTTTCATCAAACAATGTGCAGAGTTTTTCAAACTCACTAACTGCAGCTTCTGCCATGTCGAGATAGTCAGACTCTGTAGCCAGAGCGAGAATTGCTGATGATCTGTTTGCAGATATCATTGCCCATATAAGTGGCAGCTCTTCTTTATTGAGCGCTTTTAAAACAGAGTCGTATACCGGAACAGAGGCTTCCAGTGATCCGATGTCTTCTTCGTGTTCACCGAGTCCCTGCAATGCAGCTGCAACATTATTTTGAGTAATTGCCCATGTGGCCAGGTTTTTTTCCTGTGTTCTCTCTGCCAGTGCGTTGCGTAACGCAACGACTGATTGTTCCAGCGTCCTTGCACCACGTCGCTGTGTACCGAGTTGGTATAAAACGATGCCAATACTGCAAAGAGCCTCTGACCAGTCATCAGTTGCCGTCTCTCGTGGTAGCCGGGTGGCCGCTTGTGTATAGGTCTGGTGCGCCTGTTTTAACATACCGTTGTCATTTTCCAGCAGTCCAATAGCATGCATGACCAGACCCATATTAAAAGTGGAATGCGCCCATTCAAGCGGCATAGCATCCTGGGTACGTATTTCCAGAGCCTGTTCGTACGAGAGCGCTGCCTGCTCCAGAAAGTGGGAGCTGCCGCTGCGCTGACCAATAAGACCCATCACATCACCAATGTTGTGATGAATAGCTGACAGAGTGGCCGGGTTTTCTTTGCGGTCGGTCATCATTTGCATGCCCTGCAACAGTTCTATTGACTGCTGAAATACATGTGCGCCACCCAATCGCAGTTCGCGTCGGTCTGCGGCGTCCTGCAGGGTCTCCTGTGAGTTAGCCCATTCAATCAGAGTGGGCTTGTTTGGAGCCAGATCGAATACGGTATTTTCAAATCGGTTTATCGCCTGACCAAGCGCACCGTACACGGGGGATTCCGGGTCAAGAATGGCAAGCAGATCGCGGCCGTTATTCTGGTAGCGCCATTGAAACGTTACATCGAGGCCGGGTGCCAATAGTGTTTCTGCATAAAGATGCTGAGGCAATTCGAATCTCCGACGTATCAGCTGTCTGAGATGGGTTTAACATTGGCATCGTCACCGACAATGTCTTTTATATCCGGGTCTGCGTTAACCGGACCGCCGTAGGCAATTTCTTCATCTGTGGCATCTCGAACACTGACAATATCGAGTCTGAAAATAACTTCACGACCACAAAGCGGGTTGTTACCGTCGATGGTGATGGATTTTTCATCGATTCGAGTTACCAGGAACGATTTGGTGCCACCTTTATCATTCTCCATAAGAATGGAAGTGCCGACTTCGCGATACTCTTCTGGTACGTTCTCGATATGATCTGTAACTACCAGTGATTCGTCGCGTGGCCCGAACAGTTTATTGCAATCAATAGGGACTTCAACCACATCACCGGGCAATTTGCCTTCTATTTCAGCCATAACAGGCGGCGCGAGAACTTCATTAACTCCGTGTACGTAGCCAATCGGATACTCAACCTCGGTCAGGACATTTTTAGACTTTGCATCGATAACCTTATATTTTAGCTCTACGAGTTTGCCATCGCTGACCGGATCTTCCATTGCCATGTCACTCATAATCAATTGCTGCTCTAAACTGCGGGTACATAATGTTATGTTAAAAGTATTGCTGCTGTGCAGGAATATCGATAGTTTTTAACTTAGCGAGATGCGCTAAAAAATAGACGCGCCGTAAATGTTGATCTCTTCTTCCTTGTTATAGCCAAGGACCATGCGGCCAAGCCATTCACCTTCTCTTTTGGTGCTGCGCATACGGTAAAGGCAAGTGACATGTTCACCGCGACGAATAAACCCGATAAATTCGTAATTCGGATCAAGACTACGGGTAAGCTCGCTTTTGGCAAACTGCTTGCCGATCTCAACTTCGTTTAAACCAAACAGCATTTCATAAGAGAATTTACGAATAAACTTGCCGTATTCGCCGTCGTTGGAGTACTTGATGAGCTCCTCCCACATCGGATGGGCGATCGCTGCAATCTCGTCATCTGAATGCTCAATAATATTCATCTGGGAAGGTTCGTTTTATTTATCTTCAACGCCGGCCAGACTGGTTGATTGTGTCAAGCCAGCATGATATCCGTGGTTGCTGATCGGATGCGGGATTTAATTCAGTGTCTTCGAAGATGCTCCCATAGTGAGGAGCTGTAGTGAGCTGCCACCAACTTGTGGCAGCTCTAGCAAGTGTATTAGCGTAACTGCAAATTATGCGACGTCCGCTTTACCGCCATCTACTTCTGTCAGGTGGTAGCAAGGTGCTTTTTCCATGGTGTATTCACCGGTCGCCGGATCGCGGCGTGAAACGGTGAGTACATGCCAGTTGTCATCATCAAGCTTTAAATGATCACCCCGGTAGTAGTACCCGGGCCAGCGGGTTTCCTTGCGGAATAGCGTATGCTGCACAACAGACTCTGATGTCAGGTGACGATGCTTAATTTCCCAGGCGCGCAATAATTCATGGATGTTTTCAGCGGCAACTTTCTCAAGATCTTCTTCAAGTAGCTTGAGCTTTTTGAGTCCGATGTTTAAGAGCTTTTCGTTGGTCATGTAACTAACAGTCACTCCACCGGCGTACTCATCCATTAACTTTTGTAAGCGATCAAGTGCCTGACGCGGGTTAATGTAGTTTGGGTTAACGCTGCCGGCGGTAATCTCGTTGCGATAGATTTTGTAAGTCTCCAGCGGCTTAAATATTTCAGCCTTTCGCTTCTCGAGCTGTTCATCGGACACGCGTATGCCTTCTGCTTTGCCGTCATCAATGTATCTGCAGGCAGCTTTGGCAGCCAGGCGACCTTCCGTGAATGAACCTGAAGAGAAAGCGTGTGGTGTACCACCCACTGCATCACCGGCCCCAAACAAACCTTCAACGGTGGTCATGCGGTTGTAACCCCAGTAGTACTCGGGTGGTGAAAGATCTTCAGGGCCTGAACACCAGGCACCACAACCCGTTGCATGTGAACCCATCACATAGGGCTCTGATGTAGTTAACTCAGGGTTTTCATATTTTGGATCAACGTCGGTCGCGGCCCAGAGTACTGCCTGGCCGACTGTCATACCGAGGAAGTTGTGCCAGCCAATTTCTTCAAGGTGCGGATCCTGAAACGCTTCCATGGTGACCATGTGTATCGGGCCACGTCCGGCGTTTACTTCCTGAATGAATGCATGGTTGCGCAGGCAGGTAGGAATAGGACGGTGAGTAGCGTGCGACAGTTCAGGGTCGAGATATTCTTTACCGACAATCTCCTGCAGCGAAGGCCACCACTTGGATTCATACTCTTCACCGAGGCCATTTTGTGTATAGGTTTTAAGATGCAGGAAGTACGCGCCAACCGGGCCGTAACCGTCTTTAAAGCGCGCCAGCACAATGCGGTTTTCCATCTGTGTCATTTTCGCACCGGCATTGATTAACAATCCGTACGCAGAGCCGGAAGACCATGGTGCGTACCAGACGCGACCGGCACCTTCGCCAACAGAGCGTGGCTTGAAAATATTGGAGGCACCACCGGCACCGACAATCACAGCCTTTGATTTAAAGACATGATAGTTACCGGTACGAACGTTAAAACCAACAGCTCCGGCAACACGGTTTTCTTTGGCATCATCCATCAATAAGTGGGTTACGCAAATTCGATTGAAAACTTTGTCTGCAGATTTTTTGGCGGCATCAGCGACAATGGGTTTGTAGGACTCACCGTGAATCATGATTTGCCAGCGACCTTCACGCTGGTAGTTACCGGTTTTAGGGTCACGCATTAACGGCAAACCCCATTCTTCAAACTGGTGCACGGTTGAATCGACGTGACGCGCCATATCGAACAGCAGGTCTTCGCGAACCATACCCATTAAATCAATACGTGCATAACGTACGTGATCTTCAGGGTTATTCTCACCGAAGCGGGTGCCCATGTAGCAGTTGATCGCATATAAACCCTGTGCAACAGCGCCGGAGCGATCTATGTTGGCTTTTTCGGCGATAACAATTTTTTTGTCCTGGCCCCAGTAGCGCGCTTCAAATGCAGCACCGGTACCGCCGAGGCCTGCACCGCAGACCAGTATGTCAATGTCTTCTTCTACGACAGTTTCGTATTTCATTAGTAGTCGACTCCCTGCTTCATCACCAGACCATTGGACTTCAGGGTGTGCAAGCCACCTTCATCAAAGCGAATGTACTTAGGTTCGTTAAACAGCAGTTCGCTTTCTACCTGTTCCTTAGTCGGTTTTTCAACTTCTCGCAGGTCGGGTGTGGCGCTGCCCCACGGCTTGGTGGTTATGGGTGCAAGCAGGTCCATGTCTTTTTTGCCGTTGCGAAACTTGATACGCCATGCAATCACGCCTTTTTCTTCGTCGCGTTTTACCCGTACCGAGTGACCGAGTGGTGCGAAGTCTGCGTAACCACGAACATCAATTGCCTGATGCGGGCAGGCTTTTACACAGGAGTAACACTCCCAGCACATATTTGGCTCGATGTTATAGGCACGACGAGTGACAGTGTCTATGTGCATGATGTCAGACGGACAGATATCAACACAGTGGCCGCATCCGTCACAGCGAGTCATGTATACAAAAGTAGGCATTGCTAAATCTCCGAGTGTCTGGTGTTCAGACGTCAAATTTAATAGTGACAGGGTGGCTCACGCTTGATACCAAGACCCATGTTGGGCGGGTTAGCACCCATGTATTCAGGAATGTCGGGGAATTTGGCCTGTACTTCAGGGTCCGACAAATCGTAATCATCTGGCAGGTTTTCATTAGAGCCATCTGCCTGTGCAACTTTCTTTTGAAATGCTGCTGCGGGTTTGAAAAACATATGTGCAAATTTGGACCAGTAAACTGAACCAAACAGTACCGTCGCACTTAAAATAAACAGTGCAAACAGTAACCATGCAAAAGCGCCTGCGCCAACGGCTGAGAAGAAAGACCATAACAGGCCAAAAGTTGCGGTGAACAACAAGCCCAGTATGAAGAGATCACCACGGCCATTGAACTGGTTCCACTTAACGCCTTCTGCTGCTACATCAACGCGGATAGCAAACCAGAACCAGTAACCACCAACACACAAGCTGAGCGCACCGAGGTGCCATAATAGCGGCCATAACACTGGTGCTTTGGTACCACCGGTGTACTTGAAAACAAGTACTGCTGTCGCCAGTGCAAAGAGAATAAAGCCGTACATTGTCATCAGGTGCGAAAGCCGACGTTTAGAGTTGCAAAATTCTGAAGAGGTCAGAACTTCACCGGCAACGGTTTTAACCGCCAGACCCGCCTTTTTAACACCGCCTACTTTTCGTCTGGCGTTGCCCTGGGCCTTCTTCGAGTTTTCAAAGAAATATTTTGCACTTTGCTTATGACGCAGGTCGAGCAGAGTACCGCCAATGACCAGCAACACCATTAGAATGACGTAGCATTTCATCAGTGTTGGTGAAATGGCCGTTGCAATGTCGGCGAACGGGTTATTGATGAACATTATGCAAATATCTCCGGCATAGTTGACAGCTGTTTAGACGAATCCGGGAGGCCGGCGTTGCTGTTGACAGATCTGACGTAGCCGTTAGTCTGAAAGCAAACACAGCGACAACTCCGCGTGACGGCCTCAAATTACTTTAAAGTGTTGAATGTGAACGAAATGTGTTCGATTTCAGGGGTAAATTCGGTCACACCACTACCCCGATCTTGCGGCGAAGTCTAACTGCAACACTCATTCTACGATACTTCCAAGTCAGCAATGTGGGGTGATCCAGCATTGGCCCTGCCAATGGATCACAACCCGGCCTGTTGATGACTTCGTCGGCAAGATCAGCGGTGTATGTTTAAGCAAGTTTTGTTCGAAAAACGGTGTGGACGACACATCCTCTGTAAAAATAATCATACGACTTGTTCGGGTTTCAAATCAGTTTAGTTGAATTCGTTGACCCCAGGGCACACCGGCGCTGCCTTTGACCAGCCAGAGGACCGGTAAAGTGGGTGGTGTCTCCGGGAATCGGCCTTTGGCATCGGTGAAATAGATCAGTAAATCCGGCCGCATTATGCTTGCCGCCAGCCAGGTAAAAACCGGATTGAAGTCTGTGCTGCCACCACCGCTCATGTTCGTTGGAATTGTCAGCGGATCCCACGGCTCGAAAACCCACGGGCAATTCTTATCGAGCGCAGCGTCGCAGGCAAGCAGGGTAATGCGAGCGTTCATCGAGCCTTTAATGGCGTTCAGCTCGCTCAGAAATGCATCCAGTTCTTCCTGCCCGATAGATCCGCTGGTATCGATCGCAACGGTTACGTCAATCTGTCGTGTATGCAAACTGGGCAAGATGGCATCACCTTCACGTCGTTGTGAGGGGCGTGTCAGGTTGTAGTCGATTCTGGTAGCGCCACTCATAAAACGTGAAAGCATTGACCGCCACGGAATGGTCGGCTGTAACAGTTGCCTGAGCATACGTGCTGTTGTGTCGTTGAGCTTGCCAGCCTGCGCTGCCTGTTGCGCAGCCCCTGCCAGTCGCTGCTGCCATTTTGTATCCAGCTGATCTCGTTCAGTATTGCTTAACGGAGGTGGTGGTGACTCACCATCAGAGGGGTGAGTTTGAGAATCTGCCGGATTGATATCTGGATTAATATTATTTGTGTCGTTATAAGTGCTGTTGTCTTTGATCTGTGGATCGTACAAGTGCTGATCCATCGGTTTTTCATTATCTTCCGCTGCAATACACGGGTAGATTTCCTCGGCAGATAAGCCTGCAAAGTTTTCATCAAACAACGCGCCTGGCGGAGATTCGAGCTTGTCTGCAGCAAGTAGTTGATTGACTGCATGGTCGCAGGCAACATCCCATCGTTTTATATCGCGGTGTTCGCGCCGTGCAAAGTGAGACAAGCCACAATGCAATGCTTCGTGTGCCAGTACGTACTGTACCTGGTTCAAGCTCAGTTCACTGAGGTAGTTGTGGTTGTAGTAGATAGATCTGGCGTCGGTCGCTGTTGTTTGACACCACTGATTGTTTTCAATGAGTGGCAAGCGCAAAACCAGTGCACCAAGAAATGGTTTATCGAGTATCAGGCGAGTTCTGGCGGCTGTAAGTTTTTGTACAACGTTAGCTTTCGACTCAATGCCAGTGGAATCGAGTGGTCTTAATTCGTCTTTGGTTATATTTCTTTTCAAATCCCGTAGCGTCATTCTGCGTTATACAACATGACATCAGCTACCTGGTTGGCCCAGTCCTGAAATTGCGGCACCTCAAACAATGTGTCACCGATTGCTCGATGTATATCGGATACCAGCATCACACCCATCTCACGTTGCGGGAATCTGGCAGCGTAGTCGAGGATGCTGCCTAGTGTTTTATTTTTATCCGGTGAATCAACACTCCTTACTGAGTGACCAACCAGAGAAGACGCCAGTGCATATTGCAGATCAATTGATTCAGGTGCCGGGACATCTTCACCATTTAAGATAGCTGCTATGTCTGGCAGGTTTTGCAGATTGTCTATGAATGCACTTAGCTCAATGCCAGCTGCTTTGCCAACACAGGCTTGCAGTGCACCGGCAAGAATGTTCGGTTGCTCATTAAATTTATACAGTGCGTGGTGTGCAAACTCCCATGACCTCGGTGTTGGGAACGCAACCGGGTCCTGTGCCGGATCAAAATCAAACAGCAACTCGGGCCGGAATCGCAAAAAGGCGATAATACGTTCGTCAATTTTATTTTTATGCGCCCACAGTACCCAGTCATCAAGGTTGATGTCGAAACTGAAGTGCGTGAATCGATTGGCCAGGGGTGATGGCATCGCATAGGTGACACCTCGGTCTCCCTGACGGTTACCTGCAGCAAATATCACCCAGCCATCTGGCACCCGGTAATCCCCGAGGCTGCGATCGAGGATTAATTGATAAGCGGCAGCGGACACGGCTGGAAGAGCCGAGGTGATTTCATCGAGAAACAGAATGCCTGATGGGCCGTGACGGTCAGCATCCGGCAGCATTCGTGGTGTGGCCCATTCAACCAGGTTGCCCGCTCGAAACGGGATACCACGCAGATCACTGGGTTCCATTTGTGATAATCGCAGATCAATGACTGGCACGGACTGGTTGTGAGCCACATCAGCCACCATCTGTGATTTACCGACACCCGGCGGGCCCCAGATCATGACTGGTGTGTGGTGACCGTCTTCTGCACTCGATAGCTCCTGCTCAAGAATGGATTGCAGATGACCTGGACGCATAAATTGAAGAGCCTTAGAGTTTGAATCAGCGGTAAGGGTTTACGGTTACACAATTGCCTGGTGAAAGCTACAGACCACTGGCGCGTAGCCGGTTACTGCAATTGCGTCTTGTGGGCAGACACACCGCAAGTATCTGTGGGCTCCACGGCCGTTGGTACACAAAAAAGTGTGAACTGACCAACGTTTGATCCGCTGATCGCAATGTAGATGTAAAGAAAATGATACAAACTGTACATAAATTAGAACAGGTTCGCAGTATATTCGGGCGAGTGTGGGCATAATGCTTCTCATCGACACACACCGAGTTACAGACCAATGGCAACAGTTATCGCATGTATCGCAATTTCAATGATCACAATGACAGTTATTGCTCGCAGACCTGTCTAAGGT
>CAYLZS010000361.1:0-7424 GCA_964388065.1 uncultured Granulosicoccaceae bacterium | reverse complement strand
TCTAGTCTGTTCTCTTCTGCAGCATTATTGGGGTTCATTGTATGGTTCCATTTTTATCTTCTAGTCTCTTTTCCTCTCTTGTGTCGATTCGCTGACAGCTTAAGATTATACTCTGCTACGAGCTGAATAACACTGTCTAATTTCTGATTATTTTTGAAACAGAACATTACCGTATATTCTTCATCAGGATTGCTTTTAACTAATGAATTGAACTCCGAATTCCCAGCGACTGTTCTAGCATGTGCTCTACCTCTTTCGCTGAAATCATTATCTGATGTTTGATTTTGACTAAGAGCAGAACCAGAGACAATAAGCGTTACAAACAACACTACTGAATAATTTATTATTTTTGCAAATACACACATGTTTTCTTACTCCATAAAACTTAACTGAGAAAATAATATACATCAAAATAATACCGAGTATTATTAATTTCGAGCGAGATCAGCTTCTTATAGGTGTGAGATATGGAAACATTGATTTTCACTTTTCCGTTGATAGTTAGTTTCATACCATGTGCTCTGTCGTACTATTGGAAAGGTAGAGAAGGTTTTCCGTGGCTTATAATCTCAGCTTTTCCAGCATACCCACTTATACAATACAACTTTGTACAGGTTTCTGAATCATTGGGAGCATCCCCAATGGGAGGCAGCAAGGCAGCTATAGTGGTAATAACCTCGCTCGGGTGGGCAATGTGTGTTTCCCTGGTTGTCGCTGTAATTCCTAAAAAATACGAAGGCTATATTGACTTAACGTGGCTTCATGATAGTGACCAGTATCCGTATCGGATCGTGTTTGAAATTAACAAGGATCGATATGAAATCAGAAAATTGGAGTTTTATTGTTCTGGAGAAGTTGGGTTTGCGGATTTACAACATAACTCGATAACAAAACTTGGTGAGCACAAGGTTCCGGCTCTATTCAAAATCACTTCGCAAAGAGATTTTGAAGGAAAAACCATATCAAAACGGCAGTTCGAGAAGCTCTGGTGGAAACATGTTGGAAAATCTGGAGTCGTCGGGCAGATCTCCGAACGGCATCTTTAAAACCCGGAACGCACTATCTGGATTCGGTGTAGAGCCAGTAATATATTCTACCCCGGACAAATCGACTGGATGCTGAACCTGCGAACCTGCTGATCTATTCTAGCGACTGCAGATACCGGATCAAGGGCGATTATGTCACCGAGCACATAGTCATAAATGTATTATGGGCTCCTTCCACTAATCTTTTAACATAACGCCCGTTATCAGTATCTACATTTAGATCCTACATTAAGGCAGCAATGACTCCCTGTTTAGAACTCAAAACAGGGATAACTTTTCCCTCATAAGGTGAAATGACTCCCTGTTTTTAACTGAAAACAGGTTGAATGATGTGTAGCTTCAGAGTTAAATGATGACGTGCGTATCACGCACGTAATTCTTTTTAACTGGAGTATCGCTGTGAGTAATAACCCTACCAATCCAATCACCGCTACCGTCAAATGGTTTGATACCACTAAGGGCTATGGTTTTATCCTGGATCCTGACGGTAATGATGTGTTTGTACACTACCGATCGCTGATGCAGGATGGTTTCAAAAACCTACGTGCCGGCGACCGGGTGCAATACCACCAACACGAAACCGAGTCAGGTCTGCAGGCCTCCGATGTATCTATCGTGCAATAGCAATTGCTTGCGCCTCGTGTAGTGCGAGGCGTATATTTCGTTAAGCAAAAAAAAAGGCCAGCTCAAAGAGCTGACCTTTTCGCGTTTGATTTAGAAGGCAGACGCGAGATTGACGAACCGATTGCGCAAACAATCGTGTGGCTCATCTGGGGTCAATTGTAACCAGATTTGAGCACTTGGCAAACCGCCAAATCGTAAATTCTCGCGTTAGTAATTTTTAGCGGAGAGAATTTGCAACAAATACATAACCAGCTCAAATTATTCACCGGATCACTGCCGGCGAAACCGTATTGCACCAACGATCCCACTGCAGGGATGGTGATCCGTAACCCGGTACATGCGCTGCAGCGCCGTTATGTGCAGCCGAATCACATCAATTCTAAGCTCTGGCTGGTGTATGACATTGACCGACCAACTTGCGTCAATGAGCTCACCGACGATCTGTTACTCCCTGCTCCTCATTTTTTCGTTCAGAATTTAGAGAACCAACACGCTCACGCGTTCTATGGCCTTGAAACCGCTATTCACTTGAATGAAAACAGCAGCAGGAAAGCAATGCGCTTTGCTGCAGCGGTTGATTGTGGCATCACTGCACAGATGAAAGCTGATGGTCAGTACAGCGGGTTAATAGCAAAGAACCCTACCCATCAGCACTGGCGCACCTACATCATCAACTGTGAGTCATACGACCTGGGAGAGCTGGCAGAGTATCTGGATCTTGATCAGTACGGCGACCGGCGCCGGCTGCTACCGGAGACAGGTTTGGGTCGCAACGTTAACCTGTTCAATCGGCTCCGTCATTGGTCTTATAAAGCGATCAGACAAGGCTGGCCGGATAGCGAACAGTGGGACAGAGCGGTGTTAGATCGGGCCATTGGGTACAACACACACTACGATGGTAAAGGTGAAAAGAAACCGCCTCTGCACTTCAAGGAAGTTCGTCAGATCGCCAAATCAGTATCCAGATGGACTTTCAAAAATTTCAGCAGTCATGGCTTCAGTAAGGTTCAGTCCGCAAGAGGCAAGCGCAAAGGGAAAAAACGCCGTGATGAGCTGATGCCGAAGGTGTTGGAGATGCGGGCTCAGGGCGCTACACAGCAGGCGATTGCTGATGCACTTAGTCTCACAGATCGGACCGTTAGAAACTGGCTAAAAGACAAAACCGGAAAAAGCCATATCAGATAGTAGTCCGCTGGAAGCGGAATCCACAAAACTGGTTCAAAGGGATTTATCCCGGTTTTTTCAGATCCCCCGCGAGCGCAGCGAGCAAGTGTGAAGGTAATCCCCTGCCCTGCCAGAAATATCATCGCTATTGCCTGTAACAGCGTCAGGCTGTGGTTTGCTTGATTTCGGGGGTACTACCGTGAGCCCGGACCTGTGATCGTGGCTTAGAACGCAAATGAGGGCCTCTGAATCCCAGCGAATTTTTGATTAACCGCTTTTGCCCTGGTGATGCATCGTGAATCGGTCTGAAAGCCTGTTTCTATGCGGGTTGCGGAGGGTTGGTGAATCATGTGGTTGTTTACTGATGAATCGCTGGTGAGCTGTGGTGAACCGTTAGGTTTAACCGTTCGTAATTCGTCATGGTGGATCACTGGCGCATCATCGGTGAACCAAAATAAAAACTACAAAGGTTCGTCATGACTATCACCCTCACCGAAGCCACAGAAAAAACTGGCAAGAGCAAAAGCACGTTAACCCGAGCAATCAACAGCGGTAAGTTATCAGCGACTCGATCTGATGACGGCAAAACATATCAGGTCGAGGAATCTGAATTAGCCAGGGTTTTCCCGCTCACCAACGTTAATCATGATTCACCAGATGATTCACCATCGGTTAACCAGCCTGAATCAGTACCTGCATCTGCCCAGCTGGAGCTGGTTCAGGATCAGATCGAGGAAATCAAAAGGATTCATCGACGCGAAGTAGAGCGCATGGAGGCCCAGATTGACGATCTAAGGCAGGATCGGGATGACTGGAAGACCCAGGCCAGCAATCAGACATTGCTCCTGAAACACGAGCAGGAGCGTCACCAGGAAGCGCCACGAAAGAAACTGTTTGGTGTTTTCTGAGGGTAGGGGAGTTAAAAAAAGTAGCCCCGTAAAGCAATCAACTGCTCGTCAGATGCACCAAGCCCCAAACCGGTGATTGCGCCAGCGATGGCACAAAAGACGTAGAAGACGTACAGGTAGATTTCGTGTTTCCTGTTTCCGACAACACCAGAACTTTCGAGAGGACGTTCGAGTTCATCGAGGTCGAGGCCGTATCTCCGGTAGAGCGCAACTTCGTATTCTCTGTCGTATTTTGCTGGCGGTTCTTCGTCAGTCAGATTCATTTTGTTGTCCCCATCGTTTTTCCCACTTCCAGCCAGGAGATGGTTTTACCCCTCGTTTTTTACGCATTCGGTAAAGATATTTTCTGAAGGTATCGAGGCTGATTTCAAGGCCAGCTAAATTCAAAACTTTCACCATCTTTTCATAGCTCCAACCGCGAGCCAGGGAATACTCGATATCGTCGTATCGTTTGTCGATTTGGCGGTACAGCGATTTGGTGTAACCGGAATCGATATACCTCTGCATATCGGCCTTAAATGCTTCTGCTCTTTCATCCTTCGGCGGGTTCCGAATATGGTCGAAAAGAGAGTCCAAATTCTTGTTGAGTTCGGCTGCCTTTTCCAGCTTTTCATCCAATTCTGTCTTTTTGTCCACTTTTTGTAGTCTTTTAGTCTATTTTCTGTAGTAAATCAGTCTACTAGTTGTAGTAATAGTGTCTACTTTTTGTAGTAAAACAGTCTACTTTTACCAAATTGTGTCTACTTTTTGTAGCGGTATAGTCTACTTATTGTAGTGATGTTGTCTACTTTCTGTCTTATCGGGCATTTTGGGATGGCAAAAAAAATCCAAAAGCGAGGTACGAGCAAAGGCGCAATATACATTACCCAAAAAGCGGGTAATGTTGCGCCGCCCAAATTGGGCGGAAAGCGAGCAGGGATGCGATTTCACGTTCCCAGGGTCACGTAAATTTCCGTTGAATTTATCGCTCTGAAATCCAAGCTGAAAAATTGCCATTTTGTCCGGACATTTGGAGTGGTTTTTCGCCTCATTTTTTGCCGTCATTTGAGCCAAATGTCAGCAGCAAAATTAACCCGATATGGACCGGTATTTTGTCCCTCTAAACAGTTGTTTTTTAGGTACAATATTGAGGCTGTTAAAACGGCGTTTTCACGCCGTGTCATTCAGCAGTTTTCGCTGACGATTAATTGGGACACTCATGCGCGTTGCACTCTATGCTCGGGTCTCGACTCAGGATCAGGATTGCGAGCGTCAGCTGCGCGATCTTCGACAGTTCGCGCAGCGGCGCGATGATCAAATCATCAGCACGATCACCGAGCAGGCGTCCGGATCTAAAGACGACCGATCCGGGCGAAAAGAAATTCTGCAGCTTGCCCAGGCGAAACAGATTGATGCGATTTTGGTGACTGAGCTATCGCGCTGGGGTCGATCCACGACAGACCTGTTATCGACGTTGGAGCAGTTGGAGAGTTTTGGAGTTTCGCTGATCGCCATAACTGGTATGACGTTCGATCTCACCAGTGCCACGGGCAAACTGATGGCAACGATGCTGGCCGGTATTTCAGAGTTCGAGAGATCCCTGCTGCAGGAGCGAATTCGCTCCGGACTGGATAATGCCAGAGCTGCGGGTAAAACCCTTGGTCGACCAGCTGGCTCCAGTACAACCAACAAATATAAAAAACGGGTACTGAAGTGCAGAGAAGAGGGTAAGAGCTATCGCTGGATTGCGAAGGATCTGCAGATATCGAAAAACACCGTAGCGAAAATCGTCAATAGCGCTGAAACCGAAGAACAGAGCATCGAGCTAACAGATGATTCCCCGCCGACTTATCTGGATGCACAAGAACCACGGGAAGATTTGCCAGTGGAGAAACAACTCTAATTACTTCAGATTACTTTTATAGTGTTTGGTGTGAAAACGATGAATGATCCAGAAATTAAAGCATTTGATGCCGATGATGATTTTGATGATGAGGGAAATGTAGTGACTGTTCTGGGGCTTACTGATGAAGAATTAGAAGACCCGAGTTACTTTGAAAAGTTGAAAGCTCTGCATTTTGCAGATGGTGTTCCGATTACCTACGAAGAGAATGGCGATCCCGACTGTGAATACTACATCACCGAATACCCCGACGGTCGTAAGGTGAGGCAGCACGTCTCCGAACTTAATTCAGAGAATGAATAAAACAGCAGCTCTCGGCCAAGACGAGACATTCGCTGATTTTTGAACTCGTGTAATTGGGCGTCCCAAAATACTGTATTGATTAATATTGTGGGACTCGCGGCTCATCTTTCTAGAATAATTCCCAGCTAAAACAGCACTTTATCGCGCAGTGTCCCTCACTGACATTGTGGGACACGTTGAACGTATCTTCAATAAAGCTCAATAACAGCGTTATTGATATACTTAGCAGTCTTTACCAATAGTAGTTCCATCATTCTTTTTGAAGTACGCACACTCCTCTGGAGCTGGCCTACCTTTCTTAATGACTGTAATGGTTGATGGTTGATTTGGTGATAGACAACTGTAAGCACAAAACGCATTACCGTAACACCATGAAGGAAATCTTTTTCCGCGTTGAAAACGGACTTCGTAGGAATTTGAAGGAATGTGCCCCAATGGCCAAGGAGATCCTGCAGGACGTCCTAATGCTTGCATGAACGTATAATAGTCTTTTCCTTCGACTAAACCGTGTGCAAATGATGATCCAAGTGCTAGGTTTACCTGGCCTCTATCCCCCAAACCTGTATCGATGTACCAACTTGGCATATTAGAAGAGAAGTACAGCTCAACATCAGCCCCCGCTATGGTACCGGATACCCAAGCCTGTTTTTGCCTATCATCAAATACTGCTTCAACCTCTAATGTTGAAGTATGTTGATCAGAAAAGTAAAAACGGTCCCAATATGTATTCCATTTAAAAGATTGGTATATAGACACCAACCTCGCATCGATACTCCAATGCTGTCCATCTTCCCACATCCTTATCTGCCCATAGCTTGGCTCCCAAAACTCTGGGGCCGTGTTTGGGCAATCCAACGTAACAAAACGATCAAGTGCACTCTGGGAGAATCCGAGTGAAGAGAATGTCACTAAAAAAATAGCTGATAACCAATAACGCTTTAACTTATACATAAATACTCCTAATTAGATTATTCGATGAATGGTACTGTACTGCCTGTTATGTTTCCTTCATCTACCAGCTCAACGCTATGTGATAGTTTCTTGTTTTCGGTAGCAAACAGTTCTAGGTCCCGGCCTGTTCCTACCGCATCTACTCCAATTATTTTGACATTTTCCTTATCAAGCTTTTTTTTCAGCTGTTTTATACTATTTAACCTTTGTGCAAGTTCGGCCTTCGCTTGTCCGCGTAGAGATACCAAATTTTCCGTCCATACTTCGATCATTCTATCAGTGATATTAATCGTAGCTAGTCTGTACTCTTCTGCAGCATCATAGGGATTCATAGTATGGTTAAATTTATATCCTCCAGTCTCAGTTCCTCTCCTGTGTCGAAACGCTGACAGCTTAAGGTTATACCCTTCGACTAGCTGAATAACACTGTCTATTTTCTGATTATTTTTGAACGAGAACATTACCGTATATTCTTCATCAGGATTGCTTTTAACTAATGAATTGAACTCCGAATTCCCAGCGACTGTTCTAGCATGTGCTCTACCT
>CAYLZS010000360.1:0-25371 GCA_964388065.1 uncultured Granulosicoccaceae bacterium | reverse complement strand
GCACACGAAGTTCGAGTGTGAGGTTTACATCTTGTCTAAAGATGAAGGTGGTCGTCACACGCCATTTTTCAAAGGCTACCGCCCGCAGTTTTACTTCCGAACCACGGATGTAACGGGCGCATGCGAGTTGCCATCGGGCGTAGAGATGGTGATGCCGGGAGACAACATCAAGATGGATGTCGAGCTGATCGCGCCGATTGCGATGGAAGAAGGACTGCGCTTTGCGATCCGCGAAGGTGGCAGAACAGTGGGCGCAGGCGTCGTCTCAAAGATCCACGCCTAAGCATCTGGCAACAGGAATAACAGGACAAAACGATGGCTGTCTCACCGACTCAAACGATACGCATCAGACTGAAAGCTTTTGATCACCGTCTGATTGACAAGTCTGCCCGGGAAATTCTCGAGACTGCAAAGCGCACGGGTGCGCGGGTCCTCGGTCCGATTCCTCTGCCGACTAAGAAAGAACGTTTTACTATCCTGGTCTCTCCGCACGTTAATAAAGATGCGCGGGACCAGTACGAAATTCGAACGCACAAGCGTTTGATGGACATTGTGGACCCGACAGACAAGACCGTCGATGCTTTGATGAAGCTCGATCTTGCTGCCGGTGTCGACGTACAAATTAAACTAAGTTAGAGGGAATACTGCCCGAATTAAATTTCGGGCCAATTAGTTTTCCAGCAGTGACAGGAATGTAAACTTCCTGCTATACTGGGCGGCTAGCTGTAGAAAAAATCCCTTCCGTAAGGTGCACAGGACGTTGTCTTGTGCTGCATGAGTGGTTGCACGAACCTTTTTTAATTAAAACCGGGTTTGCGTGACCGTTTTATATTGGAGAATTGTAATGGCGATGGGCATCGTCGGCCGTAAGGCCGGTATGACTCGCGTTTTTGACGACGCTGGCAATGCTGTCTCGGTCACTGTGGTGCAAATGGCACCCAACCGGGTTACATCTGTCAGAACTGTTGAGAAAGATGGTTACTCTGCCATGCAGGTCACCGCCGGCGAACGTCGTGCGGGACTATTGAGCAAAGCAGAGGCTGGCCACTTCAAGGCATGTGGTGTCGAGGCAGGTCGTGGTCTGTGGGAATTTCGCACCGAAGGCACGAACGACGATATCGAAGTCGGCGACGTATTCGGTGTTGACCGATTCACTGAAGGCCAGAAAGTAGATGTCAGCGGGATCACTATTGGTAAGGGTTTTGCCGGTGGCGTAAAGCGTCATAACTTTAAAATGCAGGATGCAACTCACGGTAACTCGGTTTCTCACCGTGCACCTGGCTCGATCGGCCAGAACCAGACGCCCGGACGCGTATTTAAAGGCAAGCGCATGGCAGGACACATGGGTGCAGTACAGCGCACTCAGCAGAATCTTGAAGTAGTCAGAGTAGATATCGAACGTCAGCTGCTGTTGATCAGTGGCAGTGTTCCGGGTTCCAAAGGTAGTGATGTGATTGTTAAGCCTTCAATGAAGGCCAAAAGCATGCTCGCGACCAAAGCGGAATTAGAAGAAAAGAAAGCAGCTGAAGCACCTGCAGAAGAAAATTCTGAACAGGGCGCTGATCAGGCCGGCGAAGAATAGAGTCGATTATGGAATTGCAAGCTAAAACAGGTTCTGCCGTGACTGTCTCTGATGACGTCTTCGGTGCGCCTTACAACGAGACTCTGGTTCATCAGGTAGTCAATGCCTATATGGCGGGTGGTCGTTCCGGCAACAGTTCGCAGAAGACCCGTTCAGATGTTCGTGGCGGCGGTGCCAAGCCCTGGCGTCAGAAGGGTACAGGTCGCGCACGTGCAGGTACTATCCGCAGCCCGATCTGGAAAGGCGGCGGTGTCACTTTCGCTTCTTCCAAACGTGACTACAGCCAGAAGGTTAACAAGAAAATGTATCGCGCCGCGATGCGATCTGTTTTCTCTGAACTTGCGCGCAGCGGGCGATTGACTGTAGTGGATTCAATCCCGGTATCAGCTCCAAAATCAAAAGAACTTCGCGTTGCAATGAAAGACTGGGATCTGGCAGATGCGCTGATCATCGATGCCGGTGTTAACGACAACCTGCATCTGGCTGGTCGCAATTTCCCGAACGTATCAACCACCGATGTGGATGGTATCAACCCATGGATCATGCTTCGTCATAACAATGTTGTGATGACTGCCGACGCCGTGAAGAAAGTTGAGGAGCGTCTGGCATGAATGAAGAACGCATGTACAGCGTGATACTTGCGCCGGTTGTGTCTGAAAAGACATCAATGCAGGCGGAGCTTAGCGGTCAGCACACTTTCAAAGTAGAGCCGACTGCCACCAAGCTTGAAGTAAAGAACGCAGTTGAAAAGCTTTTTAAGGTAGATGTGGTTTCAGTTCGGGTTGCCAATATTAAGGGCAAGGTAAAGGTGCGTGGCCAGACTATCGGTCGTCGTTCAACTACCCGCAAAGCAATTGTTCGACTGGCTGAAGGTCAGGACATCGACTACATGGCACTCGAGAGCTAAACCATGGCATTGCACAAGACTAAACCTACATCACCGGCTCGACGTCATCAGGTTCGAGTTGTAAACCCTGACTTGCATAAAGGTGGCCCCTGGGAGCCACTGCTTGCTAAAAAGTCAAAGTCCGGTGGTCGTAACTCTGCAGGTCGAATAACGGTTCGTCACATTGGCGGTGGCCACAAGCAGCGTTACAGAATTATAGATTTCAAGCGCAACAAAGACGGCATACCCGCTGTTGTCGAACGCATCGAATACGATCCAAACCGCACTGCACACATTGCACTGCTCAAGTATGCCGATGGTGAGCGCGCTTATGTAATCGCAACAGACAAGGTCGCTACAGGCGACACTGTACTTTCAGGTCGCGAAGCTCCGATTAAGCCGGGCAATACGCTGCCATTGTCGAATATTCCAGTGGGTACCACAGTTCACTGTATCGAACTGAAGCCTGGTAAAGGTGCGCAGATGGCACGCAGTGCCGGTGCCGCGGTTCAGTATGTTGCCCGCGAAGGCTCCTACGCCACACTGAGACTTCGCTCCGGTGAGATGCGCAAGGTGCTGGTTGATTGTCGCGCGACTGTTGGTGAAGTCAGCAACGGTGAACATTCACTTCGAAAGCTGGGTAAAGCCGGTGCCAAAAGATGGCGCGGTGTGCGTCCTACTGTTCGCGGTGTTGCAATGAACCCGGTCGATCATCCACATGGTGGTGGTGAAGGCCGTACCTCTGGTGGTCGTCATCCGGTCAGCCCGACTGGAGTACCTACCAAAGGTTATAAAACCCGTTCAAATAAACGTACGAACAATCTTATTGTTCGTCGCCGCCGGGCTAAGTAGTCCGTAAGCGATAGAAATAGAGAGAGCTAAGAGTGCCACGTTCACTAAAGAAAGGACCATTTATCGATCATCACCTGGTAAAGAAGGTTGATGAAGCGGTATCTGCAAACAGCAAGAAGCCAATCAAGACATGGTCACGTCGTTCAATGATCAGTCCTGAAATGGTGGGTCTCACTATCGCTGTTCACAACGGTCGTCAACACGTACCTGTGCTGATCATTGAAAACATGGTTGGTCACAAACTGGGTGAGTTCTCTATGACTCGCACTTACCGTGGCCACGTTGCGGATAAGAAGGTTCGATGATGGGTACCAGAGCAAAGTTACGGCACGCGCGTATCTCGCCTCAGAAAGTTCGTCTGGTTGCTGACCAGGTTCGAGGTCTTGAAGTAGAGAAAGCGCTGGAGATTCTGACCTTCAGTAACAAGAAGGCATCTGATCTTGTTAAAGGGGTTCTCGATTCTGCAATTGCCAATGCAGAGCACAACGACGGTGCAGACATCGACGAGCTTAAAGTTGCCGAGATTATGGTTGATGCCGGCCCGACAATGAAACGTATTCAGCCACGTGCCAAAGGCCGTGCAAACCGAATTTTGAAGCGCACCAGCCACATCACTGTGGTAGTGGGAGAGTAAGACATGGGTCAGAAAGTCCATCCGGTTGGTATTCGTCTCGGCATCTCTGCAGACTGGAATTCTACCTGGTACGCAAACAGCCACGACTACGCCAACTATCTCAACGAAGATATGGCTGTCAGAAAGTATCTGAAAAAGAAACTGGCACATGCGTCGGTAAGTCGTATTCAGATCGACCGTCCCTCCCGTGCAGTGGTCATCACAGTCCACACGGCGCGTCCCGGTATTGTCATCGGTAAAAAGGGTGAAGATATCGAAAAGTTGCGTCGGGTTATCGCCCCGATGCTTGATATGAACATTAATAACGTCAAGGTCAATGTATCCGAGATACGTAAACCCGAGCTTGACGCGACGCTTGTAGCAGAGGGTGTTGCACAGCAGCTTGAAAGACGTGTCATGTTTCGTCGCGCAATGAAGCGCGTGCTGACTAACACAATGCGCCTCGGTGCTCGCGGTGTGAAGATCGCGGTTTCGGGTCGTTTGAACGGTGCGGAGATCGCACGTCGTGAGTGGTACCACGACGGTCAGGTACCACTGCATACGCTACGCGCCGATATTGACTACGGTGTTGCTGAAGCCCACACCACTTATGGTGTTATTGGTATCAAGGTATGGATTTGCAAAGGCGAAGTTTTCGACTTTGACGATGTGCGCGGTGGTGAAGTAAAAGGTCAGCCGGGCGGTGGTAATCAAGGTCAAAGCAAGAGCTCAAACAAGCAACCGGCCAGCGCCTGATTCGGCGTTCGCTAATATTTGATTCGGAACAAACATGTTACAACCGAAACGTACAAAATTCAGAAAGCAGCACAAAGGTCGCAATCGCGGTCTTGCGCAGTCGGGCAACAAAGTCAGCTTTGGCGAGTACGGGCTGAAAGCGACTGCACGCGGTCGTGTTACTGCGCGCCAGATTGAATCTGCACGTCGCGCGATGACCAGACACGTAAAACGTGGCGGCAAGATCTGGATTCGCATTTTTCCCGATACACCTATCACTAAAAAGCCTATCGAAGTTCGAATGGGTAAAGGTAAGGGTAACGTTGAGTACTGGGTAGCCAAGATTCAGCCAGGCAAAGTGCTGTATGAAATGGAAGGTGTAACTGAAGAAATTGCCCGCGAGGCATTTTCACGTGCTGCGGCTAAACTGCCTGTACAGACAGCATTTGTCGTGAGGACTGTTGCGTAATGAAAGCCAGTGAATTGCGAGAAAAGCAGATCGATGATCTGGAAAAAGAACTTGTGAGCTTAAGAAAAGAACAGTTCAACCTGCGTATGTTGCAAGGCTCGGGTCAGGCAGTTCGACCCCACCTGTACGGACAGGCAAAAAAGAATATTGCACGGGTTAAGACCGTAATAGCCGAAAAACAGGCCGAAAAGTCAAAAGTGAGTAGTGACTCATGAGTGAACAGCAAGCACCTTTACAGCGTACCGTAGTCGGTCGCGTTGTGAGCAACAAGATGGAAAAGTCCGGCACTGTGCTGGTTGAACGCCGTGTACGTCATCCGATGTATGGCAAGTTCATTACCCGGTCTACCAAGTATCGTTTTCATGATGATTCGAATGAAACCAATATTGGTGACACAGTGCGAATCAAGGCTTGCCGTCCTCTTTCGAAGACCAAGTCGTGGACCCTTGACGAGATAATCACTAAGGCTATCTAGATACTTCTGCTCACGTGAGCCCGGCTCTCATGAGTAAATTGAAGCGTCAATAGCGTTAGTTGAGTAACAGAGAATAGAACAATGATTCAGATGCAAACCGTTTTGAATGCCGCAGATAACAGCGGTGCCAGAAGCGTCCAGTGCATCAAAGTGCTTGGTGGTTCGCGCCGTCGTTATGCACGCGTTGGTGATGTTATCAAGGTCAGCATTAAAGATGCCATTCCGCGCGGCAAGGTCAAGAAGGGTGAAGTGTATAACGCTGTGGTTGTTCGTACTGCCAAAGCGGTTCGTCGTCCTGATGGGTCAGCCATTCGCTTCGACGGCAATGCAGCAGTACTTTTGAACGCGAAGCTTGAGCCAATTGGCACTCGCATCTTTGGGCCGGTGACTCGCGAGTTGCGCTCAGAGCGTTTTATGAAAATTATTTCACTTGCACCTGAAGTGCTTTAGCTGACGACGGGTCGCGGATAAAAAGACAATGCGCAAAATAACAACAGGTGACGACGTAGTCGTCGTTGCAGGCAAAGACAAGGGTCGCCGCGGTACGGTGCGACAAATACTGGATGACAAAGCAGTTGTTGACGGTGTCAACGTTGCTCGCAAGCATCAGAAAGGCAATCCGAATGCAGGCGTGACCGGTGGAATCGTCGACAAAGAGATGCCAATTGATCTCTCGAATCTGATGGTTTTCAACCCGGCAACGGGCAAAGGTGATCGAGTTGGCATCAAGATGCTTGATGACGGCAAAAAAGTACGCATATTCAAATCTAATGGTGAAACCGTCTAGCGCAAGCTGGTAACGGCCCCAGACCTATACCCAGACATATACAAAGAACATTTGAAATGACCAGGTTGGAACAGACATATAAAGACACTATTGTGCCGGCGCTAATTGAAAAGTTCGGCTACAAGAGTGCTATGGAAGTGCCAAAGCTTCAGAAGATTACCCTGAACATGGGTCTTGGCGAAGCTGTTGGTGACAAAAAGATTGTTGAAAAAGCAACGGGCGATCTTGCAACGATAACCGGCCAGAAACCGGTGGTTTGTCTTGCACGAAAGTCTATAGCGGGATTCAAAATAAGAGACGAGATGGCGATCGGTACCAAAGTTACTTTGCGTCGTGCGCACATGTATGAATTTCTCGATCGCCTGCTCGCCATTGCTATGCCGCGTATCAGAGACTTTCGCGGTGTCAGCGCGCGAGCCTTTGACGGACGTGGCAATTATTCGATGGGTGTAAAGGAACAAATCATCTTTCCAGAGATCGACTATGACAAGATCGACGCGATCCGGGGAATGGACATCACTTTCACGACCTCGGCAAAAACTGATGACGAGGCGCGGGAGCTTCTGAAAAACTTTAACTTTCCGTTCAGGCAGCAAGGCGGTGCCAGCTAATGGCTAAGAAATCGATGATCGCGCGTGAAAAAAAGCGCACCAAACTCGCCGCTCTGCATGCAGAAAAGCGTGAAAAGCTGCGTGAAGTACTGAAGTCGGAAACGGCAGACTACGACGAAAAGATGCTTGCATCCCGTCAGTTGCAGATGATGCCGCGTGATTCCAGCAAAACTCGCGGTCGCAACCGTTGTCGTGTCACCGGTCGTCCGCACGGCTTTTACAGAAAATTTGGTTTGGCCAGAAACAAATTGCGTGAAGCGGCGATGCGCGGTGATATACCCGGCCTTTCCAAGGCGAGCTGGTAGGAGATTATCTGATGAGTATGTCTGACCCAATCGCGGATATGTTGACCCGCATTCGCAACGGCCAAATGGCACGCAAGGTTTCTGTGACCATGCCTGCGTCAAAGACCAAAGCATCAATTGCCAAAGTGCTTCATGAAGAAGGCTACATTGGCGGTTACAACGAAGAAGAAGTAGAAGGTAAGCCGGCACTAAAGGTAAACCTGAAGTACTACGAGAACGCACCGGTTATCGGCAAGATTGAACGGATCAGTCGTCCGGGTTTGCGTATTTACAAAGGTAAAGATGAACTGCCACAGGTCCTTGGCGGACTGGGCGTTGCGATCATTTCTACGTCCAAGGGCGTGATGGCGGACGCTGCGGCAAGACAAGCGGGCGAGGGCGGCGAAGTCCTTTGCTACGTATCGTAAGAGTAAGGTAGAGAAACTATGTCACGTGTAGCGAATCAGCCTGTTGCGGTACCCACGGGTGTCGACGTCCAGGTAAGCGGCCAGAAAGTGACTGCCAAAGGTCCGAAGGGCAATAGCGAGATCGAAATAAACGGTCTGGTTAGTGTGGCAATGGAAGATGGCAGTTTGAAAGTCGCGAGCAACGACAAAGAAAAGAAGTCGGTTGCGATGGCAGGCACTATGCGCGCGCTGTTAAATAACTTAGTTGTTGGTGTTAACGAAGGCTTTGAGAAAAAGCTTGAGCTCAGAGGTGTTGGTTATCGCGCCCAGGCGCAGGGTAAAAAACTCAACCTGACTCTCGGTTTTTCACACCCTGTTGTTCACGAAATTCCTGAAGGCGTGAAGGTGGAGACTCCTTCGCAAACTGAAGTTGTTGTGACTGGCATCAATAAGCAGGCGGTTGGACAGGTAGCTGCAGATATTCGCGCTTACCGTCCACCGGAGCCCTATAAAGGAAAAGGCGTTCGTTACGTTGATGAGTATGTAGCGATGAAAGAAGCCAAAAAGAAATAGAGTCGATAACATGAAAACCGATAAAAAAACTTCAAGGTTGCGTCGCGCAAAACGAACTCGTGCAAAGATTCGACAGCTGCGTGCACCTCGCCTGACTGTGCATCGCACATCAAAGCACATGTATGCGCAAGTGATCGATGCCGAAGGCAAAGTACTGGCTAACGCCTCTACTCAACAGAAAGACGTTGCCAGTGGTTTTAGTTACTCGGGCAATATTGAAGCGGCGACGGCTGTCGGTAAGTCCATTGGTGAGAGAGCTTCAGCCAAAGGTATTACAGATGTCGCGTTTGACCGATCAGGTTTTCAATACCACGGCAGAGTTAAAGCGCTGGCAGATGCTGCACGCGAAGCCGGCCTGAAGTTCTAGCCTAAGGTTTACAGGCACGAGCTTCGAGATAAACAGTTTTAGGAACATTTGAAAATGGCACAGAACGATCACAACCAACCTGCTGATGGATTAATTGAAAAATTAGTCGCGGTAAACCGTGTGGCGAAGGTTATCAAGGGTGGTCGACAATTCGGCTTCACTGCACTAACAGTAGTGGGTGACGGCGAAGGGCGAGTCGGCTTTGGTTATGGTAAAGCGCGTGAAGTCCCTGTTGCGATTCAAAAGGCAATGGAGAAAGCACGCAAGAACATGAGCACTGTGCCATTAAAAGAAGGCACATTGCAGTATGCACTTAACGGACGTCATGGTGCTGCTCGGGTGTACATGCAACCGGCTTCGGAAGGTACCGGAATCATTGCCGGTGGTCCGATGCGCGCTGTTTTTGAGGCGGTTGGTGTACGTAACGTACTTGCCAAGATTAACGGTTCGAACAATCCGATCAATGTGGTTCGGGCGACCATTCAGGGTTTGAATGCAATGCAGTCTCCTGAATCCGTCGCTGCCAAACGCGGTAAGTCGGTTGAAGAGATAGCCAGCCAGACGAATGGTTGATCCAAAAGAGTTGATAAAGACTAATGGCTGATAAAAAAATCAAAGTGACGATGGTACGCAGTGTCAACGGTCGCTTAAAAAAGCATCAGGCTTGTGCGCGCGGACTTGGTTTGCGTCGTATGCACCAGACTGTTGAAGTTATAGACACACCGGAGAATCGCGGGATGGTCAATAAGATCTCCTACATGCTCCGTGTAGAAGAGGCGTAGAGAACACTCATGCATCTTAACGATCTAAAACCTGCTGCTGGCAGCAGAAAACCAGCCAAGCGCGTCGGACGTGGCATTGGTTCAGGGCTCGGTAAAACCGGTGGTCGTGGACACAAAGGTCAGCACTCGCGTTCGGGCGGATACCACAAGGTGGGTTTTGAAGGCGGGCAAATGCCTATCCAGCGCCGCTTGCCGAAGTTTGGTTTCAAATCACGTGTGGGCCGCCATGTTGCCGAAGTCAGATTGTCTGAACTCGGCAAACTGGAAGGTGACATCACCATTGACGCTTTGATTAAAGCGGGCGTTGTACCTGCACAAACTAAAAAAGCCAAGGTAATCCTCTCAGGTGAGGTTACTAAGGCAGTTACTCTTAAAGGCGTTGTGGCCACTGCCGGTGCTGCTAAAGCAATTGAGCAAGCCGGTGGCACCATCATCGCTGAAGCAAGCGGAGAATAAACAGTGGCTACTGCGGCAGCATCACTAGGTGGCATAGGGCAGTCTTCCGAACTCAGGCAGAGACTGTGGTTTGTGCTGCTTGCGCTGGTGATCTTTCGCATCGGCACACACATCACCATACCAGGTGTTGACCCGAATGTTATGTCGGCACTGTTCGAACAACAGCGTGGCGGCATCCTCGATATGTTCAACATGTTCGGTGGTGGCGCGCTGAGCCGTATGTCTTTGTTTGCACTTGGTGTCATGCCGTACATTTCGGCATCGATCATCATGCAGTTATTAACCCACGTGGTGCCGTCACTTGAGCAATTGCGCAAAGAGGGCGAGAGTGGTCGCAAGACAATCTCCAAGTACACGCGCTATGGCACATTGTTTCTGTCAACCATACAGGCGGTTGGTGTTTGCGTTGCACTGCAATCGCAACAGGCCGCTGGTGCACCGCTGGTGTATTTTGGTGGTTTGGGTTTTATCCTGACCGGTGCGATCAGTCTGGTCACAGGCACCATGTTTTTGATGTGGCTGGGTGAACAGGTAACAGAACGCGGTATCGGCAACGGTATTTCGATTTTGATTTTCGCAGGCATTGTCTCAGGTCTGCCTGCAGCGATTGGTGGCACGCTGGAACTGGCGCGAACCGGTGAGCTTTCATCACTGATCATATTGATTCTGGTGTTACTTACTGTCGCGGTAACCGCCTTTGTGATTTTTGTCGAGCGCGGACAACGGCGCATTACGGTTAACTACGCCAAGCGTCAGCAGGGCAGAAAGATGGTTGGTGGTCAGCAAAGCCACCTGCCGCTGAAGCTGAACATGGCGGGCGTGATTCCGCCAATTTTTGCTTCAAGTATTATTTTGTTTCCCGCAACCCTGGGTGATTTTGCGTCAAACGCGTCGGGTATGACCTGGTTGCAGAACATTGTTTCAGCGCTTCAGCCCGGACAACCGCTGTATGTGATGTTTTATGCCGCGGCGATTATATTCTTCTGCTTTTTCTATACGTCGCTGGTATTTAACGCGCGCGAAACAGCAGATAACCTCAAAAAGTCAGGTGCATTCATACCGGGTATACGTCCCGGTGAGCAGACAGCTCGCTATATTGACGGCGTTCTGACTCGACTGACTTTGATCGGTGCGATGTATATCACTGCGGTGTGCCTGCTACCGGAATTTCTGATTTTGTGGTGGAACGTACCGTTCTACTTTGGTGGTACCTCACTGCTGATTATTGTGGTGGTGATCATGGATTTTATTGCCCAGGCACAGGCTCATATGATGGGCAATCAGTATGAAAGTCTGCTTAAGAAGGCCAACCTTAAGGGTGGCAAGAAAGGCAGCCCGAAAAAGGCCTAGTGCCTTTTAAGGCTTAAGAGATAAGGAACTAATTATGAAAGTTAGAGCTTCAGTAAAAAAGATTTGCCGTAACTGCAAAGTAATCAAGCGGCATGGCGTTATTCGGGTGATCTGTAGCGATCCTCGTCACAAGCAAAAGCAGGGTTAATGGTGGTTATCATGATGAAAGGCGGCTTTTAAATGGCACGTATTGGTGGCATCAACATTCCGGTCAACAAGCACACCTGGGTGGCTTTGACCTCTATCTACGGTATTGGTCGCACAACCGCTTATAAGGTTTGTGAGCAAGCCGGAGTAGATCCCTCTGTCAAAGTTAAAGATCTGGCAGAGCCGCAGGTTGAAGACCTGCGTACTGAAATTGGCAAGCTGACTATCGAAGGTGATCTTCGACGAGACATCAGTATGAACATTAAGCGCCTGATGGATTTGGGTAGCTACCGCGGCATCCGCCATCGCAGAGGACTACCTATGCGAGGCCAGCGCACTCAGACTAACGCACGTACCCGTAAGGGACCGCGTCGTCCAATCAAGCGCTAAGAAAAGAGAATAGATATGGCTCAAAAGACTACCAAAAAGAAGCCGAATCGCGTTGTCACTGATGGCATTGCGCACATTCACGCTTCTTTTAACAACACTATTGTGATGATCACTGATCGCCAGGGTAACGCATTGTCATGGGCTACTGCCGGTGGCTCTGGTTTTCGTGGCTCTCGTAAAAGTACCCCATTTGCAGCTCAGGTTGCTGCAGAACGGGCGGGTGCTGTTGCGGCTGAATACGGTATGAAGAACCTTGATGTAAAGGTGAAGGGACCGGGGCCGGGACGTGACTCTGCAGTACGGTCATTGAATGCTTCTGGTTTTAAAATCACTAACATCATTGATGTCACCCCAATACCACACAACGGATGTCGGCCGCCTAAGCGCCGGCGCGTATAGGAGCTTATTCGTGGCTAGATACATTGGTCCAAAATGTAAGTTGAGTCGTCGCGAAGGCACTGACTTGTACCTCAAGTCGGGTATTCGTCCTCTGGACTCAAAGTGCAAGCTCGAAACTCCTCCGGGGCAGGCGGGCGCTAAACGTGCGCGTCTTTCAGACTATGCACTACAGCTTCGCGAGAAGCAGAAACTGCGCAGAATCTACGGAGTGCTGGAACGCCAGTTCCGCAACTACTACAAAGAAGCAGCGCGAATCAAAGGCTCTACCGGTGAAAACCTGTTGAGTTTGCTTGAGGGTCGTTTGGATAATGTCGTTTATCGAATGGGTTTTGGTTCTACTCGTGCCGAAGCACGTCAGTTGGTAGCGCACAAAGCAATCATGGTAGACGGAGTGTCAGTAAACATTCCGTCGTATCAGGTAAAACCAAACCAGGTTGTCAGCATTCGTGAGCGGGCCAAAAAGCAAGCTCGCATTACTGATGCGCTGCAGCTCTCCAAGCAACGCACGGTACCAGGCTGGCTTGAGGTGGACGAAAAAGAAATGAAAGGAACACTTAAGGCGCTGCCAGACCGAAGCGATCTACCAGCAGAAATCAACGAGTCACTCGTTGTGGAACTCTACTCTAAGTAATTCATTGTTTAACCAATTGAATTCTTTAAAGCAGTAGCGAAGTACAACGAAAGAGATTAGGGCTATGGGTGCGATGCAAACTGAATTTCTAAAACCAAGAATTGTCGATGTATCTGCGACAAACGATTGCCATGCCAAAGTAACGCTGGAGCCACTTGAGCGTGGATTCGGGCACACGCTTGGCAATGCGCTGCGACGTATTTTACTGTCATCCATGCCGGGTGCTGCAGTCGTTGAAGCAGAAATTGAAGGCGTACTACATGAGTACACCACTATTGAGGGCGTTCAGGAAGACGTGCTTGATATTCTTCTGAACCTTAAAGAAGTGGCTATCGTTCTTCATACCAAAGAAGAAGCAAACCTGACTCTGAAGAAAAAAGGGCCGGGCGTTGTCACAGCTGCAGATATCACTGTCGATCATGATGTTGAAATTAAAAACCCTGAGAAGGTTATTTGTAACCTGACCAAGAGTGGTGAAATTTCCATCAACATGAAAGCCCGCAGCGGTCGCGGTTATGAACCTGCAACTCAGCGTACAGTCGCTGAAGGTGAAAATCGACCAATCGGCGCATTGCAGCTTGATGCATCATTTAGCCCGGTATCCAAGGTTGCCTACAATGTAGAGAGTGCACGTGTAGAGCAGCGTACCGATCTGGATAAACTGATAATCGATCTCGAAACCAATGGCACGATTGATCCGGAAGAGGCTATCCGAAAAGCGGCTACCATTCTGCAGGAACAGCTGGCTGTATTTGTTGAACTGGAAGCGGAAACTGGTGAAGAGAAAGTCGACGATACGACTTCTGATATTGATCCAATCCTGTTGCGGCCGGTTGATGATCTGGAGCTGACTGTGCGCTCCGCGAATTGTCTTAAAGCTGAGAACATCTACTACATTGGTGACCTGATTCAGCGTACTGAAGTCGAGTTACTCAAAACACCGAATCTTGGTAAAAAGTCGCTGACTGAAATCAAGGATGTACTGGCTCAGCAAGCATTGTCTTTGGGTATGCGACTGGAGAACTGGCCACCACCAGAGCTTGCTCGACCTCGTGGCGACGGACTCAAGTAGACAACTGGTTAATAACGCCTGAATAAAGGCGAGAGGCCGTTAGCCTCTGATAAATTGAAAGTCTGCTGTGCAGCAGACCCAAACGAAAATGTTATAGGTGCGAAATGCGACACGCTAAAAGTGGTCGAAAATTAAATCGGAACAGTAGCCACAGAAAAGCCATGTATAAAAATATGGCGGCTTCTTTTCTGACACATGAAGCAATAAAGACAACGCTTCCTAAAGCAAAAGAATTGCGTCGTGTGGTTGAACCGTTGATCACCAGAGCGGGTGATGATTCTGTCGCCAATCGCCGCGTTGCTTATGCACGATTGCGTGACAAAGAAGCAGTTGGCAAATTGTTCAGTGAACTTGGACCACGGTTCAAGGCTCGACCGGGTGGCTACACACGTATTTTGAAGTGTGGTTTCAGACCGGGTGACAAAGCACCGATGGCAATCATTGAGCTGGTTGAGAAATCAGAGCCTGCCTCTGAGTAACCCGTGATTGTGGTGCCCTGGTAGTTAGTGCCAGGTAGTAAATGCAAACTATTTTAAAAGGCCCGTTCAGGGCCTTTTGCTTTTGCAGGAAAGACTTTGTGAGGATAGTCATTCGCCAGATAACACTGATATGACCGGGTTTCAGCGTGGGGTGGCATTGGCTGCAACCATCATTGCGTCCAGCATGGGGTTTATAGATGGCACCGTGGTACATATCGCATTGCCGAGTATCCAGCGCGATCTTGGTGCCAACTTTGCCGATCTGCAGTGGATCGCCAATAGCTATCTGCTTGCGTTGTGCGCGTTGCTGGTCGTTAGTGGAGCGCTCGGTGACAGATATGGACCCCGCCGGGTTTTTCTATGGGGCATTGCAGGTTTTACTTTATCGTCTGCCGCCTGTGCTGCATCACCGGATAGCAACTGGTTAGTTATAGCGCGGTCGTTTCAGGGTGTTGGTGCAGCGCTTATGCTGCCACAGTCGTTGTCGATTATCGCAAGGCTTTATCCTCCATCCCAACGTGGCCGTGCTATCGGTATATGGTCAACTTTTGCCTCTGCATCCGCTGCAGCCGGGCCTGTTATCGGTGGTTTTTTGGTTGATCATGGTGGGTGGCCTTTCGCGTTTTGGGTTAATTTGCCACTTGGGCTGCTGGCATTTGGGTTGACACTTTATGCCGTGCCACGCGGTAACGATCGCAAGCCGGTACCTCTTGACTGGCTCGGTTCAACACTATTGGTTCTGAGTTTGGGATCGGCAGTGTTTGCGACCATCAACTTGTCTTTGTACCCAATTTATTCTGCTTTCGTTTGGCCTGGATGGCTGGTTGGTCTATGTGCGTTGATCGTTTTTATCTGGTGGGAGCGTCGTGCACCCGCGCCGGTGTTACCAGCACACTTTATTGCCAACCGTGAGTTTGTGCTGCTAAATCTTTACTGCCTTACTATCTTTGCAGCGTTCGCAGCGATGATGTTTCTCGTTCCTTATGTGCTAATCACTTCTCTTGGGTTGAGTGCCTCACTGGCTGCATTAAATATATTGCCAATGGGTATTTGTATCAGCCTGATGGCACGACCTGTAGGTGGCTGGGCTGACCGGGTCGGGTATCGAACGCCGATGATCTGCGGTGCAACTGGAATTGCACTCGCGACAGTAACAGCTGGTCTGATAGTTTGGTTGCGAACACCCTGGTCAGGGGCGGTTGCAATGACAACACTTGGGCTTGCTGCCGGGCTGATGGTGACACCATTGACCACTGGTGTTCTAAACAGTGTGGCGACGGAGGAAAGTGGGCTGGCGTCCGGAATTAATCATGCGGTGTCGCGTATCGGCAATCTGTTATCGATAGCGCTGTTTGGAGTAGTGCTTGTGCTGCGCAGCAGACATCACCTTATTGATAATTTGACAGAAAGTGTATTAGACTCAGATTCTGCGGCTCAGATTAGACCGATAGTTCTGCGTGCCTCTGGCACTTTGACGCAAGCTGACTTAAGCGAATTGCCAGTTAGCTTGCAAGCACCTGCAAAAGCATTACTAACATCTGCGCTGGACAGTGCTTTCATTGAAGTTATGTTGGCAGCGAGTGTCTGTGCATTACTCGCTGTGTGGTGCGCAGTTGCTCTATCTGGTGGGAAGATTAATGGAATAATTGCTACGCCTGCGTCTTCTAAGTAGTTTGTGTTGTAACAACATGCCGTACTATACCTGTAAGGTTGTGAGTTCAACGCTGTTCTGAATAGCCATCTTTTATACCTATGCTGTATTGCTGCGTCGGGTTTAGTGAAAACCAGAGACAGCATTTGTTCAGAAAAATATTTCCAAGACCAAGTAAAGTGTGAACTGGTTTTACGGTACCGTAGAATTCGATGTGAAGCTGTTCATGTTGTAAATCTATAGATACGATCAATAGCGCGGGAACAGACTTGTGCACAGATTGTCGGATATTCCGAAGGGTAAACTCCGCGCCTTGCATGTTTGAGTAAGCAAGGCGGGCAGCATAATTGTTGAAACAAGGGAACTAGATTTTCAGAAGTAAATCTCTCGGGATTAGGATGACTGGCAGATCTCGTTAACAAGACCCGCTTCAACTTGGTAGGATCCCTATGGGTAACTAGCTGATCTGATTGTCGAATGGGACATGCTTGCGTGCTTGCTGGCCATGCTGATTGTTAGTTCGCTATGTACTACACAGAAACGTGGTGCATTCGAAGAAAAAAGGTTTTTTATTATTAACCCTTGTTTTTAGATGACGAATAAATATTTCTATCACAGCACGCTGCAACGGATTGACATGTTGAGGTTATTTGCCAATAGTGTTGCGTCAGTACAAAGCGCAGAACGGCTCGGTATATTTATCGGGTTCACTCTGCTCTATCTGGCAACCTTAAGTCAGAACTTGAGTATTACGCATGACAGTATTGCGTATCTGCACTCTATAACCGATGCTAATCCGAAGTTCCATGCAAACCACCTGCTTTATGAGCACTTCGGGGTTCTCATTAGCCAGATCGGCAGCCCGTGGTTTGACGCACAGCAGTCACTTGGCATTGCCAGCGCGATCGCGGGCGGGTTTGTTACCCAGGTTATCTACAGTATTTTGCGTGAGAATTTTAAGGTAAGCGCTTATATATCGCTGTGCTCCATTGGAATCATTGGCTTCTCCTACGGAATTTGGTACTACAGTATTGCGGTTGAGATTTACATTTTTCAACTCTCCTTGTTGATGCTGTGTTTCAAATTATTGTTATCACCGAAAGCAGGTTTCTCTACATTCATTACGTGTGCTTTTATTCACAGCGCGGCTGTTTTACTGCATGAGTCTTCTGTTCTATTTGGTGCTGTCCCATTGGTGGCTATTTATTGTCTGCCACAACGCAGTTGGGCGGAAAAATTTCGCATCTTAGCTGTGTATCTGACGCTGTGTGCCGTCATCGTTGGTGGAAGCTACCTGCTGGCAGCGTCCACTCTGGATAAACTGAACAGCATTGAGCAATTCTTCATCTGGGTGACGGGCAACGGTAGCCATGAAGAATGGAGCGGGTTCTCTTTGCATAGCGTACTGTTGGCTTTCGTTGGTTCTGCACGGGCGATGGTGAGCTTTTCTTTTCTGTTGTCTATTGATGAAATGCAAAATGCGCTAACATCCTGGTTTCCCGCTAATAACCTCACCGACGAATCTTTTCTTGTTCGAAACTTACATTCCACCTACGCTACCTTACTCGCCATTTCGGCAGTAGCACTGTCAGGAATTCTTGCTCTGCTGGCCTTAATATCAGTTAGAGGATTGATCAAAGCCGAGATCACAAATCAGCTAATGCTTGCGCTTAGCTGGCTGGTGCCCACCACCATATTCTTTATTTCTTTCAACCCGTCTAACGTTGATTTCTGGATACCTGTTTTTGTTCTTGGCATTGTCTTAATTGCGGCAGGTCATACACACAAGTCAATAAGCCATAGTTACCTGTTTGCACTGGCGGCTGTACTTGTGTTTACGGTAAATTTTGCAGGAGTTATTCGACCTGCCACTGACAGTAGTAACGACTATAATCGGCAATTAATCAGCAGCTACGCAAACACGCTTTCGCAGGACGATATTCTGGTAATAGCGGATGACTGGCCGATTGCCGAGCACCTGGATTATTACGAACGCTTTGAATATTTCAATGTTGCTCAACGGTTCGCCTCTGGAAAATCAGCCTACGCTACTGCCGATGAGTTGCGTAATTTTTCTGAAAACAAAGGAAATATCTTTGTTCATCAGGATCTATACCAATTGCCATCTCATAGCTTTAATGAATGGGGAGCGTCGTACGCCATTTTTCTGGAAGCGCTGACTCAATACTTCTGTAATGACGGTAGCAAAATTTCTGACGTTCAATTTCCGGACTTGATGAAAATATCATGTCTTCTTGATCCTAATTTGTAAGACTTAAGTATGTCCAGCATCAGAACAGATAACCTCCTGCATCTGGATTTAGCCAGAGGTATTGCTGCAATAATGGTAATGATCGGCCATCTGCGCTCGTACCTTTTTGTAGCACCGAGTGAGCTCGAGTATGTTTCTCTGACAGACAAACTATTTTACTTTGTCACGGGGTTCGGCCGTGAAGCAGTGGTTACCTTCTTTGTTCTCAGCGGGTTTTTCATAACCAAAAGTATTGTCGGAATGGTTGATCGAAATCAATGGTCCTGGCACAGCTACCTTATAAACAGGCTGGCACGGCTATGGACAGTGTTGATTCCGGCATTACTTCTAACACTGTTGTGGGATCAGTTGGGCATCACTCTAACGGGAAGTGGGTTCTACGCTGGTGACTTTCTGGAGCAGTATGAGCGTGGACCGTCTGCACCGGGTATTGAGTTGGGACTACTAACCTTTTTTGGCAACGTTTTTTTCCTGCAGAACATAGAGACGGCAGTTTACGGAACGAATTTCCCGCTATGGAGTTTGTCGTATGAGTTTTGGTACTACATTCTGTTTCCGTTGGCGTTTGTTCCTTTTGTTACCAAACAAAACCTAATCAAAAAAATATGCAGTGCCGTTCTTTTTTGCTTACTGGTTGCGTGGCTTCCAAAAGATGTGCTGTTGCTGGGCTTCGTCTGGCTTTGCGGTTCAGCGGTGTACTACATTAACAGTCGTAGCTCTTTGGCTGAAAAATTTCATCATCCGATTGTGCTGGTGCTGTCGTTTCTGGCGTTGGGAATGGTGTTAACTGTTTCCCGTGTCGGTATCTTAAACCAGGGCATTGTTGTGGATCTACTGATTGGTGTTGCCTTCAGTCTGGTTATGCTCGGGCTCATTCCCCGAAAACCGCGTCAAAAGGCGTATGGTGCGGTAGCAACCGTTTCATCAAATATGTCTTATTCGCTATACCTTGTCCACGATTCATTCATCGCATTCATTGCCTGCTACTTTCTACACAACAAAGTGGTTCCAATTTCACTATCGATGTTTGCCATCTTTTGCGTCATCACTTTGGTGTATTCGTACCTTGTCTACTGGTGTTTCGAACGAAACACCAAAAATGTTGCGGCACTGGCAAGAAAGACTATTGCACCACTTGTACAGGCCCACCGCTAACCAGGTTTTTACTGGAAGTTTCAAATCCTGATGGTATAGGGATGATGTAGCTTTGGTGCAACATCAGTGAGCTGAATTGTTGTCCAAAGCTGAGGAAGCTACAGGTGTGTTCAGGGAGTAGAATACCAATCTGCTGTCCTAAGCTGTTTTCTTACTGGCTGTTTTTTTGTGCTGCTTTTTTTTGGCTGTCTTTTTTCGAGGCGTTTTCTTCTTTGCAGTCACAGGCTTTGCGGTGTCAGCGGTGTTAGAAAAAAATCGTCGTAAGTAGTAGCCTGTTGCCGAGGTGTGATGCTTTGCAATTTGTCCGGGTGCACCAGTCGCCACAATTTGCCCGCCACCATCGCCTCCGTCCGGACCAAGATCAATTATCCAGTCGCAGGCCTTGATGACATCAAGGTTGTGTTCGATCACTACAATGGTATTACCACGGTCGCGCAAACTGTTTAGCACACCGAGAAGTTGTTCTATATCGAAGAAGTGTAAGCCTGTAGTTGGCTCGTCGAGAATATAGAGTGTCTGTCCTGTATCGCGCTTGGAAAGCTCGCGGGATAATTTTATTCTCTGTGCCTCACCACCTGACAGTGTAGTTGCAGACTGGCCAAGCGTGATATAAGAAAGACCGACATCTTTAAGTGTTATAAGTTTTTTGGCGATAGCAGGAACGGGTTGAAAGAAGTCGGTCGCTTCATCCACTGTCATGTTCAATACTTCTGATATATCTTTTCCCTTGTATTTAATATCAAGTGTTTCTCGTTGATAGCGTTTACCTTCGCAGACATCACAAATGACATAGACGTCTGGTAAAAAATGCATTTCTACCTTTATTAACCCGTCACCCTGGCAAGACTCGCAGCGACCACCTTTGACATTGAAACTAAAGCGACCCGGCTGGTAACCACGCGAGCGAGCTTCCTGTGTACTTGAGAAGAGATCGCGTACCAATGAGAATATACCGACGTAGGTGGCCGGATTGGAACGTGGTGTACGCCCGATAGGACTCTGATCTATTTCGACAATGCGGTCAATTTGATCGAGGCCATCCACCGATACCACCGGTGCGTGTTGTGTGCTGGCACGATTGATTAGCTGTGCGGCATATCGATACAGGGTATCGTTGATCAGTGTCGATTTACCGGAACCCGAGACGCCGGTGACGCAAGTGAAAAGACCAATCGGAATATCAACGCTGACATCCTGCAGATTGTTACCAGTGGCACCGTTTATTGATATTTGTTTATTCGGATCCGGTTTCGTGAGTTTCGGAATTTCAATTTCCCGTCTGCCGGACAAATAGTCTGCGGTTAGCGAATTTTTATTTTTAAGTATTTCAGCCGGAGTGCCTTGTGCGACGATTTCACCACCTGCACTCCCGGCACCAGGGCCTATGTCGATAACATGGTCTGCACTGCGAATAGCGTCTTCGTCATGCTCGACGACCAGTACGGTATTGCCGAGATCCCTGAGGTAGCAAAGCGTTTGCAGCAGCTTGTCGTTGTCGCGCTGATGCAGACCTATTGAGGGTTCATCGAGTACGTACAACACACCCATAAGCCCGGCACCAATCTGGCTTGCCAGCCGTATTCTCTGCGATTCACCACCGGAAAGGGTATTGGCGTGACGGTCGAGGGATAAGTAGTCGAGACCAACGTTGATTAAAAATTGCAGGCGCTGATCAATTTCGATCAGAATCTTTTGTCCTATTTCCTGTTTATTGCCATCGAGTTTGAGACTATCGATCAGTTTTTTTGCCTCTGCAATCGACTGTGCTGAAATCTCGTGAATCGGGTGATTGTCAACGAAGACGTTGCGTGCAGACTGGTTGATGCGCGCACCGTTACATCCGGTGCAGGGTCGGTGCGAGAGGTACTTAGCGATCTCGGTTCTTACCGCAGTGGATTCGGTATCTTTGTAGCGCCTTGCCAGTGTATTCAGAATTCCTTCAAAGCGATGTTTGCCGGAACGTTTGCGGCCCTTGGCAGTTTTATAGGAAAATTTTATGACTTCCTTGCCGCTGCCTTGCAGGATGATGTTGCGGTGCTCCTTTTTTATTTTTCCAAAAGGTGTTTCAAGATCAAAGCCGTAGTGATCGGAAAGTGTTTCCATCATCTGAAAATAGTATGAATTTTTTTTGTCCCAGCCACGAATCGCACCGTCAGCAATACTCTTTGTTCGATCGGTAATGATTTTGTCTTCGTCGATGTATTGATCCCCACCCAGGCCGTCGCACACTTCACAAGCCCCGTGTGGGCTGTTGAATGAGAATAGTCTCGGTGTCAATTCGGTCACTGCATGGGCGCATACAGGGCATGAATACTTGTTAGAAAACAGAAGTTCCTCTGTTGCTGCATTGTCTTTTTCCATTGATGCGAGAACCGCGATACCGTCTGACAATCTTAAAGCTGTTTCAAGTGACTCTGCCAGTCGCAGTCGCAAGTCTTGTTTTATTTTAAATCTGTCCACTACCGCTTCTATGGTGTGCTTGCGTTTAGCATCAAGCGTGATGCTCTCATCGAGTGTATGGACTTCACCGTCTATGCGAGCGCGCAGGTAGCCTTGAGTTCGGAGCTCGGTCAATGTTTGGGTATGTTCACCTTTTCGGTCGCGTATTACCGGTGCCAAAAGCATTTGCTTGCTGCCAGATGGCAGCGCTAATACTTCATCTACCATTTGGGTGACTGTTTGTGCGGTTAGATCGATCTGATGCTCAGGGCAGCGTGGTGTGCCGATTCGTGCGTACATCAGGCGGAGGTAGTCGTGAATTTCGGTAATGGTGCCGACGGTTGATCTCGGGTTGTGGCTGGTCGACTTCTGTTCGATGGCAATAGCTGGTGAGAGTCCTTCAATGGTGTCGACGTCCGGTTTATCCATGACCGACAAGAATTGTCTTGCGTAAGTAGACAGCGACTCTACATAGCGGCGTTGTCCTTCTGCGAAAATTGTGTCGAACGCAAGAGATGATTTACCGGATCCCGATAGTCCGGTGATTACTATCAGCTTGTCACGTGGCAAGTCGATATCGATGTTTTTCAGATTGTGAGTTCGTGCGCCACGAACCTGTATTTCGTTTTTGTTGGCGTTCTTATTGGCATTCTTGTCGGCATTCATGCGAGGGTGGTCAGAGCCTTGTGCGTGCGGATAAAATCAGCAAAAGATGAACTGTTATGGCATGGCGATACTGCTACCATGGCGTATTGTACCTGTCGTTGTATCTTCGCCGAAATATCTATCCGGAACCCGCTTTGGCTGCATTTAATTCTCTTGAGCGACGCGCAGCATTGTCGCTGAGCTTCGTCTATGTCACCCGCATGATGGGGTTGTTTTTGTTGCTGCCAGTGTTGAGTGTTCTGGCTCGGGATCTTGACGGTGCGACACCGCTATTGATCGGTCTCGCGATTGGTATTTACGCGCTTTTCCAGGCGCTGTTACAAATCCCTTTCGGATTGATGTCCGACCGCTTTGGACGAAAACCTGTAATTCTGGCGGGTCTGGGAGTGTTCATTGTGGGTAGTATTGTCGCTGCGATGACGGATTCGATCTGGGGGATAATTGTCGGTCGAGCGCTTCAGGGTGGCGGTGCAATTTCGGCAGTGATTATGGCGTTGGCTGCCGACCTGACAAGGGATAGTCAGCGTACAAAGATTATGGCGGTGATTGGCGTGTCGATAGGGCTTTCTTTTATGCTGTCAATTATCCTCGGGCCGGTCCTGATGTTGCGATTTCAACTGGCAGGGATATTTTATTTTATTGCGTTATCGGGGGTAATGGCAGCGCTGCTTGTGTGGTTTGTTGTACCTGACCCCGACAAAATAAATGATGATCGGAATATTTCTGTTGTTATCTCTGAAATGCCGATGTTGCTGCAAAACCGTGAGCTTTTAAGAATTGACTTTGGCATTTTTATTCTACACCTGCTGATAACAGCCAGCTTCGTTTGTATTCCGTTGACGCTGCTCGACAATGGAATTGCTGTGGGGTCGCACTGGTCTGTTTATATGTACGGAGCATTGGGGTCACTTTTAATTCTATTACCGATGATTGGATTTGCCGAGAGAAAGTTACCGGTTAAGTGGGTTATGGTGTCAAGTATCGGTGGCTTTGCTATTGCGCTGTTCGCTACCGGATCAGTGGCGGGTAGCTACGTTTCCGCGATTGTTTGTATGGTGTTGTTCTTTGGCTTTTTGAGTGTGCTTGAGTCTTTACTTCCGTCACTGGCTTCGCGCACCGCGCCGGCATCGCTTCGTGGCTCTGTGATGGGTGTGTATTCCACAAGCCAGTTCTTTGGTGCATTTATTGGCGGTGTTGCAGGGGGTTGGTTAACGGGTGTAGTTGGTAGCTCGACTGCGTTGCTGGTGTTGAGTGTTTTGTGCCTTTGTTGGCTTCCAGTTGCCTGGTCTATGAAAAATCCCGAGCGTTTGAGCAACTACCGGCTGTCTTTAAAAAGATCACTGCTTGAACCGGGAACAAATCTCGCCGAGTTAAGTCGAACGCTTTCGTGTGTTCCGGGGGTCGTAGAGGTTTCTGTTGTTGACGAAGCGGCGTATCTTAAAGTTAGTCGTCGGGAATTTGACGAGCAATCCGTAATTGAGTTTCAGCGTGGCCCGGCACACCAATGATCAATTACAGTTCGTTTTGAACCGAGACAATAAGAACTCTGGCTTCTATAGTCAGGTGTGTGGAATTAGGCAAAAAGTATTGGTTTGTTTTGAGTACGCGCGATACTGGCGTGAGTGATGCTTAGTCTTAGTTTGAATTCTGTTGATCTATCAACGTAAAAAATTGTAAACTAGGAGCACGTGGCTATTGTCGCTCACCAGGGAGGAGTTTAGCGGCCACTTCTTTTGATAGAAGTGAGTGGTATAGGGTTCAATACCAGCTTTGACAACATTATGAATATAAGAAAAAGGGCAGACGGGATCGCCACGTCAAAAGTGCAGTTTATGGTTCCTGGCAAACTGGTCAGGATGGCCGCACATTTACGCATACTGGCAGGTGTACTTGCACTCGTCATTCCGTTATCACTGGCGAAAGCTAACTCCGCAAAAGATCATGTTGTGATTGTCAAGAAGCCGCAATCGCTCAAGCAGGTTGTGGAAGATGAACTTCAGTCCAGTCGCTTCGCGAAGGCAATTGCCGCCTACAACGGTATCGATAGTATATCGACGATCTTACCCAACGGCGCTGCGCTGCAAATTCCCAAACCGTATTTACTGAACCGGCAGTTTGGCCGTGTTGTGTTTGCCAAAGGTGATGTTATCCACTCACAAAGCAGATTGGTGGTTAACCCGCCAGCCAAAGGTGCGTTTGTTTATAACGGAGATTCTTTTATCACAGGACAAGATGGTTTTGTTAGCCTCAGTTTTAGTTCCGGAACCGTTGTTAATGTACAACCAGAATCACGAGTCTCAATTGCAGACATAGAATGTGCTGATGAGACTGTTGAATGCGTCATAGAACTAAACGCTGAAAAAGGCGAGGTGACGAGTGATATCACGCCACGACCTGAAGGGCAGCCAGCGGTTAAATTTAGTGTTAAAACACCGTTCCTGTCTGCTGCAGTTCGCGGCACATCGTTTTATGTCTCGGTTGAAGATGGCGCAGACAGACTCGGAGTGACGGACGGGTTAGTCGCAACAGATGTCAATGGCTCTGCCAATGATGTTCCGAAAGGAAAAGGTCTGCTGGCAGAAGCCGGGGCTGATCCTGCGGTAGTCGATTTGCTTGCACCACCCGAGATTGCAATCGGGACTGAGAAAACCATTTATAGCTCAGAAGACCAGCTAGTCTGGAAGACGCTAAGCAATGCGCAGCAATATCGGTTGGCCATAGCTCAGGACGAATCTATGTCGCAACCCGTTTATGTAGCGAATCTTGAGGGCAACGGCGTAGCATTGCCTCTGCTGGATGTCCCTGGCAGTTACTATCTCACCGTTGCCGGAATTGATGATA
>CAYLZS010000359.1:0-1714 GCA_964388065.1 uncultured Granulosicoccaceae bacterium | reverse complement strand
GTACTTGCCAGCTGCGAAGTACGATAAGGGTTATAGCCGGTTGCACCGATGGTGACATCTACACCAGATTGCTCTGGCGAATTCATGTGCGACAGGAAAGCGTAGGCAGCGGCCTTGGTTTTCTCGTCCGCGCCTTTGTTTATTGCGCCAGCCCAGCCACCGAATGCCGCAAACGGTGAGTAGTTGATACCATCAACTGCGTGTGGTGCTGATTCAGCCGTAACAGGAACCAACTCACCAGTCTCCCGATCCAGCACTTCGCGAGAACCTACACCACCGATGGCATAGATTTTACCTTTAACTGCTGCAGCATCGTCTTCAAGCTGCAAGGTACCGGGATCGCCCCATTCAACCAGAAGGCCACAACGGCCGGCCTTGAACAGTGCACGAGATCGCCAATGTCCATGTTGAGTTCTTCAGCCGGACCAAATTCACCGGTTGCTTTATAAAGCTCGAACGCCTTTTTCCAACCTGCATTGTTAATCAATGGCTTCATGGTTTCATTATCGAAGTGAAAACCCTGACCTGTACCAGCGGTTTGTACGATGGGGGCTGCAAAAGTCTGGATAGCAAAATAAGACTGAGCGTTACGCTTTTTGAATATGCAGGAACCGTAGTCAGCTTCACCGTCACCGTTCATATCCTTGCCATGTATCTTTGATGCAACCTCGAGGTAGTCTTCCCATGTTTGGGGTGGCTCAAGGCCTGCGTCAGACAGGACATCGGTTCGGTAGTAGACCATTTGAAAGTCACCGTCGACCATCAGAAGCTTGGTTTTGCCACCGACTTTCTGACCGAATTCGCGGAAGTACGGTGCTATGTCATCCAGCTTGATATTTTCATCTTTGGCGATGTACGGATCGAGATCTTCCAGGAGACCTGCAGCATCCAGTTCAACACCCCAGCCGGCTGCAAAAACGCCAACGTCTATCGAATTGGTGCCGGTAGCCCAGTCATTCTGAATTTTCGGGAAAATTTCGACGAAAGGTACTTCAGTGACGACGATTTTAGCGCCGGTCAGTGCCTCGAAATCTTTACCACGCTCAATAAGCGGACCGGCAATTACGTAGCCCGGGCGTGTCAGTACATTAACTGTGACACCTTCAAACTCCTGCGCAGCGGCACTACCTGCAAGTACGGCGGTACCTAGAACTGCCGTAGAAAATACTCTACTAATAGACATGCTTTTATTCCTCCCGAAACGTTATTTTGTCAGCCTGCTATCTCTGGCCTTAACGCCAGCGTAACCGTATTACCTGCAAATTTCCACCTTATTGAGCCGCAGTTTTCACAGATAATCAGCGTTGCAACCCGCCTGCAGCCGGGTTAGTTTGAGGCCCTGTTTTGGAGGGGATGAAATGGAAACCGGGCTAAAATCACGCACCGTTCTGGTCACAGGTGCCACCGGCGGCATCGGTGCTGCCACCGTCAGGTTACTGATGAAAGAAGGGGCTAACACCATCGCTGCAGGCCGAAACCAGGAACAACTTTCACAACTCAGTTCAGACACGGGTTGCGAAACTCTGTCGTTTGATCTGACATCTGAAGAAGAAATCAGGGACGCTATTGATAGTGTGGAGCTTTACGGAGTAGTCAACTGCGGCGGCTGGGGTGGTGAGATAGCGACACCGATGGAGACCGACATAGGCGTTTTCGATAAAGTTATAGACATCAATGCCCGCGGCACGCTGCTTGTCACCAAATACGCATCCCA
>CAYLZS010000358.1:0-4650 GCA_964388065.1 uncultured Granulosicoccaceae bacterium | reverse complement strand
TCAGATCACTGGACACCGAAAATTGTCGCAGACTTCAACGGCCACGACGTGATGGTGGTGAAAGTGCAGGGTGAGTTCACCTGGCACTCCCATGCCGATACCGACGACTTTTTTATGGTGTTGTCGGGCAAGCTGACGATCCAGTTGCGCGATGGTGACATTGAGCTGAATCCTGGAGAGTTATATGTGGTGCCGAAGGGTGTGGAGCATTGCCCGCGAGCAGAGGTTGAAACTCAGCTGCTGTTAATTGAACCCGCCGGCACGCCCAATACCGGAGATGAACAAACAGCCGTGACAAAGGTTCGAGTCTGATTTAATTATGTCAAAAATTTATTATGCAAAATGGTGCTTTTTATCTGTAGCAGTTGTGTTTCTTACGGCCTGTGCCAGCAGCGTTGTCATCGGCAAAGTGTATGACGGATTTGGACCACGGATGGCAAAGAGATTTACGTCTTTCGCAACATTTAATACCGCTCAGAAGCAGCAGATTGATGCGTTTGCCAGTTCTTACCACAGCTGGCACAGAAGTACTCAGCTAGATCGCTATGCCGCGTTGTTGAATCGAATGGTGTCGGATATAAACAGCGGGGACCAGTTATCTTATGCAAAGGCAGACGACTGGTTTCAATCGATTCGTGGCTACTCGGATGATATGCGCGCCTGTAATCCGTTTAACGTTTCAGCTGATTTACTGGCAGGCATGTCAGATAAGCAGGTAGCTCAAATGGCGACCAGAATGCGAGCGCGAGTAAACGGACACGAGGATGAGTACCGGCAAGAGTCGCCTGCAGAAAGAATCGAAGAACAGATGAAATCAATGGTGAAGTGGGGTCCCCGTATAGGTGCAAGCTTTAATAGTGAACAGAAAAAGCTGTTGAGAAAAACTCTTTCCAGTCAAATTAGTATGGGTGCTCAGAGGTATGAATTGCGGCGTCGGTGGATTGAGGAATTCGTTGTAATACTTGAACGGCGTAAGCAGGCTGGCTTTACCGGCGACATTACCCGGCACATTGATACACTCTGGCGTCTGACAGAAACAAACTTTCCCGATCAGTGGAAGAGCAATGAAAAGCTGTGGACCGGTTTTTTTAAAGACTATATTAATCTGCAGACAGATGAACAACGGGTGGCATTTGTAAAAAGAGCACGTTCCACTTCTGCAATTCTAAAGAAGCTTGCAGGCAAAAAAGTACGGGCGGCACCTGTTTGCCATAAGATCTGATTATTGTTGGTCTGGTGAGGCAGAGGCAGATGTAGGCCCGTTGTCATGAGTGCAATGCAGCACGCATTTTGGTTTCGGTGAGCTCAACATCGCTGTGGTTACTGGGCATATAGTTTTCAATGGGTGTTTCGATACGCGCCATTTGCACAACATTACCCTGCACCTTTGTGACCTCAATTGGCCGACCGTTGATAATAAAACATGCACCGGCTACCGGGATGTTCTGCAGGTGTTCAAGCACTAATCCGTTTAATGTTTTTGGACCGTCGGTGGGCAGATCCCAGCTCAGTTCACGGTTTAGGTCTCGCAGCGAGATGCTGCCCTGCACGGTATAAGTACCGTCCTGCATGATAGATATTTCATCAAATTTATCCTGGTGAGACGGGTCCGCTGTAAATTCACCTACTATCTCTTCAAGAATATCTTCAATAGTGACCAGCCCCTGAATGTCGCCGTATTCGTCTACCACCAGTGCGATGCGTTTTTTCTCTTGCTGGAAGTTAAGCAGCTGCAGAGTAACCGGGGTGCCTTCGGGTGCAAAGTATGCTTCACGAATATTACTTTCAAAGTACTCCTGTGTTAGTTCCTGTCCTTTAAGAAAATTAAGCATACGACGCAGGTAGACAAAGCCCTCGATGTTGTCCAGATCTTCGCGGTATACCGGTAATCTGCTGTGACCTGCTTTACTTAATCGCTCTACTGTTTCAGACCACGGACGATTGAGATCGATGCCTTCAATATCGTGCCGAGGCACCATGATTTCATCGACCGATGCTTTTTCGAGATCGAGTATGTTTATTAACAGGCGCTGATGTCGAGCCGGTATTAAGTCTCCTGCCTGATTCACAACGGTGCGCAATTCGTCGCTGTTGAGGCGATCATTTTCATTCAGGTCAATTTTGGTCAAGCCGAAAGCAGACAGCATGCTGTTTACGATGCTGTTGATGACATAAACAAGGGGCCAGGTTGCAGACAACAACGGTGTGTAGATGTGCGATGCGAAGAAGCCGAGTTTTTCAGGTCTGAGGGCCGCAAAAGTTTTTGGCAGTACTTCTGCGAAGATCAGAATAACGATGGTCAGCACGCCGGTGACAATTGCCACGCCTTTGTCACCCCAGAGTTGCATAGCCAACAGGGTAGCGATGGCAGAGGCGAGAATATTGACAAAATTATTGCCAAGTAAAATTAGCCCGATGAGCCTGTCTGGCTTGTCGAGCAGGGCTGCTGCCTTGATTGCACCGCGATGGCCACTCTTGGCCAGGTTCCTGAGCCGGTAACGGTTCAGGGTCATCAATGCGGTTTCAGAGCCGGAGAAAAATCCGGACAGCGCGATCAGTACCATCAGGGTGATCAGTACGATGCCGGTGGGCAGATCGTTCAATTAGCGTGTAGGTCCTTCCTGCAAAGTTAGGAATATAAGTATAGCCTCGTGATTCTCGTGTCAAGCGAGCATGAATACGGTCATCGTTACAAAGACAGGTGAACGAGGCGGTTCAGCAGTTACGACAGCACGAGTTCTTTGACAAACTTGCTGCCGAAGTATCCGAGCAGCAAGGCAATATAAGCGCCCAGCGTCATTTTAGCCGCTTTCTGCCCGCGCCATCCCAGACGAAAATGGCCGACCAGCAGTATGGCCAGCAAAAATAGCGCAAGTATTGAAAGCACCGTTTTGTGAACCAGACGCTGAGCGAACAAGTCATCGACAAAAATAAAACCGGTCAGCAGTGCGAGTGCCAGCAGCAGGAAGCTTGTGATCAGCAGTTGCAGCAGCACCTGCTCCATCAATTTCAGCGAAGGCAGGGATCGCAACAGGCCACCGGGCCGATGGGCGTGCAGACGTTTGTCCTGTAGTGAGACCAGAATGGACTGCACAGCCGCCATTGTCAGCAGCGCGTAGGCCGTTATTGAAATCAGGACGTGCCACTGCAATTTTGCTTCAACCGACAGGTCGTGCTGACCAGCAAAGAGCAGCGCGCACCCGAGTACTACAGCACTGGCTGGAAAAACGATCAATCCAAGAGTCAGTACCGGTCTGCCAATGCTGAAAAGCAGTAACAAAATAACGGTAAACCAGGCGGTGACTGACAGCGAATTAAAGAAAGAGAAGTTCAGAGCACCGGATTTAAACGCTGTACCGTACAGTGCTGAGGCGTGCAGCAGTGCGCCAATCAGGGCGATAGCGCCGATAATCAGTGCCGGTCTGCGACTCAGACCAGTACCTGGTTCACCAGTACTTTTTTGATCGTTGGTTTTCTGATGGGTACCCGCCTGCTCTGAAGTGGCTGCACGCCACAACAGTGTAGCGCTCGCCAGGTACATGAGCACTGCAGCGATACCAGCGGGAAATTGATTCACAATTGAAGCTCCATAGGTGGATTCTACTGTGCTTGAGAGCAGAATGAAGCAATTGTTGCGACTGGCCGGATGCAAGGGAATTGAGTGAGTTGAATTCCGCCATATCGGCGCGTACCGCTTGTATGGCTTATAATCGGTATTGAATAACCACCACGGCGGGTAGCAAATCCGTCCGACTATTGATGCCTGGGAAATGCCATGTTTGAAAATCTAAGTGAGAGACTGGGTAAAACGGTCAAAAATCTTCGCGGCCAGGGACGCTTGTCGGAGCAGAACATCAAAGATGCGCTGCGTGAAGTCCGCATGGCCTTGCTTGAGGCGGATGTCGCACTGCCGGTGGTTAAGCAGTTTATTGCATCAGTTCAGACCAAAGCGCTTGGTCAGGAAGTCATTGGCAGTTTGTCACCGGGTCAGTCTCTGATCAAAGTCGTCAATGATGAGCTCGTGCAGATCATGGGCGCTGAGTCAGAAAGTTTGAACCTGTCCACCAAACCGCCTGCGGTTGTATTGATGGCAGGTCTGCAGGGGTCTGGTAAAACCACCACGACCGGTAAGCTTGCTCTGCGTTTAAAAGAAAAAGAAAAACGCAAAGTTATGGTCGTGAGTTGTGATGTTTACCGACCGGCTGCAATCAAACAGCTTGAAAAAGTAGCAGGTGATGTTGGTGTTGAGTTTTTCCCCAGTGATCCGGATCAGACTCCACAGGATATCGCTGTTGCCGCACTTGATCATGCAAAAAAGCAATTGGCTGATGTGCTTATTGTAGATACCGCAGGTCGTCTTGCCATTGACGAAGAGATGATGGCCGAGATCAGGCAGCTCAATCAAACCCTGTCACCAATTGAAACCCTGTTTGTGGTTGACAGCATGACCGGACAGGACGCCGCCACCACAGCACAGGCATTTGGTGAAGCCCTGCCACTAACCGGTGTTGTTCTTACCAAAACAGATGGTGATGCACGTGGCGGGGCCGCGCTGTCGGTCAGAGTAATCACCGGTAAGCCAATCAAGTTCATCGGTGCCGGTGAAAAGATGGCAGCCCTTGAAGCCTTCCATCCGGATCGTGTTGCATC
>CAYLZS010000357.1:0-2117 GCA_964388065.1 uncultured Granulosicoccaceae bacterium | reverse complement strand
GTATAAAACTCTGCATCGGTCGTCGCGATGAATTTCTGGCTATATGCAAAGCCATGCTCAGTACCGGACAGCATCCCGATTTTGTAACCGTCGATGGCGGTGAGGGTGGCACTGGTGCTGCACCTACTGAAATGACAAACTCGGTTGGCACGCCGTTAAGAGACGCTTTGATATTTGTTAATCAGGCGCTAATAGGTATCGGCTTTCGCGACAAAGTGCGTATTATTGCATCAGGCAAAATTCTATCGGCTTTCCATTTGTTGCGTGCTGTAGCGCTGGGGGCTGACACCGTAAACTCTGCCAGAGGCATGATGATGGCGCTCGGTTGTATTCAGGCTCGAAGCTGTAACACCGACCATTGTCCCACAGGTATCGCCACACAAAACCCGATCAGATCAAAAGGGCTCGTTGTCAGTGACAAAGCAGAAAGAGTTGCTAATTTTCAGCGAGCAACCGTTGAAAATGTGGTGGAGTTGCTGGGGGCCGCCGGGCTTGAAAGTCTTGATCAACTCGAACCGAGGCACATCAACCATCGTGTGCACGGTACCGATATAAAAACATACGAGCAGCTTTATCCTTGTATAGAAGCAAATACACTTCTCAACGAAAGCACAATGCCAGAAGAGTGGGTTGACGACTGGCGGGCAGCAGACCCGGCTAAGTGGTAAATCAGCGGCACTCGCTCTCACTAATCATTCTTATAGGACAAACGAAATATGAAAACCTCCGATCTATTTGTAAAGGCTCTGGAGAATGAAGGCGTTAAATACATCTATGGAATACCAGGTGAGGAAAATCTGGACTTTCTCGATTCACTGCGTGGATCCAGTATCAAGTTAATACTCACACGCCATGAGCAGGCAGCAGGGTTTATGGCGGCCACCTATGGTCGTTTGACTGGTGAGCCAGGTGTGTGTCTTTCAACACTGGGTCCTGGTGCCACAAACTTTGTTACCTCTGCGGCCTATGCGCAGTTAGGTGCGATGCCAATGATTATGCTGGGTGGTCAGAAACCAATACGTAAGAGTAAGCAGGGACGTTTTCAAATTGTTGATGTTGTCAATTTGATGAAGCCTGTGACTAAGTACTCAGAACAGGTGGTTGACGGTAACAACATTCCTTCTATGGTGCGCGAAGCTTTTCGACTGACCAAAGATGAACGTCCGGGCGCTGCCTACATTGAGCTACCGGAAGATATTGCAGAGGAAGATACTGATGCCGTGGTATTTGATGTGGTGAACCACCGCAGACCCGACGCCAGTGAAAAATCAATCGATACAGCTGTAGAAATGATTAAAGCAGCCAAAATGCCACTGCTGTTAATTGGTGCCGGTGCGAACCGCAAACGTACCAGTGAATCGCTGAAGACGATGATTGATAAAACCGGCATATTCTTCTTCAACACGCAAATGGGTAAAGGTGTTGTTGACGAACGACATGAAAAATACATCGGTACGGCGGCACTTTCTGATAACGACTATCTGCACTGTGCTATTGACCGGGCGGATCTCATTATCAATGTCGGGCACGATGTTATAGAAAAGCCGCCATTTTTCATGGAAGACGGTGACGGCAAGAAAGTTATTCATGTTAATTTTGATGCGGCAGCAGTGGACGATGTTTATTTCCCACAGCTTAATGTAGTGGGTGATATCTCAAGCTCTATAAGCCGTTTGACAGAAAAGCTCGGCAAGCTGACGCAGGACGTCAGTTTCTTCGAAAAGGTTAGAGACGAAGTCGATGCGCATGTAACCAAGTACTTTACGGATACGCGCTTTCCAATGTTGCCACAGGCACTTGTCAGTATGTTACGCGATAAGCTTGATGGTAAAGATATACTCACACTGGATAACGGTGTCTACAAAATCTGGTTTGCACGTAACTACGAGTGTTATGAGCCTAATACTTTACTGTTGGATAACGCGCTCGCGACCATGGGTGCCGGTCTGCCATCAGCGATGGCTGCCAAGCAACTTCACCCTGAGTGCAAAGTAGTATCAGTAAATGGCGACGGCGGATTCTTAATGAACTCGCAGGAGCTGGAAACCGCAGTCAGAATGGAACTGGATCTTGTGGTGATCATCCTTAATGACAGTGCCTACGGCATGATCAAGTGG
>CAYLZS010000356.1:0-13715 GCA_964388065.1 uncultured Granulosicoccaceae bacterium | reverse complement strand
TTAACTCTCACGCATTGCAGACCTCGGGAGTGTCCGCCTATCAGGTGCACTTCCACACCCGGTGCAACTTCACCTGCGCCATCGTAAAAAACCACGCGTCCTGCAAAAACTCGCCGAACCATCTCGGCTATGTGCTCACCGGTATAAGGTTGCTGTAAAGTACCATGGCACATGCATGGGCCGGTAGCGTAGATCATCTCGTGCTCCTGCAGATGGAATGTTGCCTTGCTAAATTCCGGCAGCGAGCCTGCATGATCGTAGTGTAAATGAGTGATGATCACGGTATCTATTGTGTCCGGGGCCACCCCAAAACGCTTTAACAGTTCTGCCGGATCAACTTCAATGGGTCGACCACGTGCAACTCCCTCAACGGTATCGTAGCCGGTGTCCACCAGAATGGTTTGGGTCTGACTTTTCAGTAACCACAGGTAGTAGTCCATATCGTGTGGTGTGTTGTGATTGTCGTCGAGCAAAAATGAATCATTTCGAGTTCTTGAGTTTCGCTCTGCATATTTCAGCGCGTAGATTTCCCAGACATCATTCATGTGCACATTCCAGCTTCGTATGAGTTCTCGCAGCTTCGTATATCAGGTCTTCGAGCTGCAGGTTTTTAAGATAGTCAGAGACAGTGTTCTGCAGTGGTGTACTTTTTTGCAGATGATCGACAATATGTTTTTGTGTGAGGTATACGCAGTCGCCGCCAAAGTCGTTGTCGTTAAACGGATAAGCAATAGTTTGCCACTGGTCATCACCGTGTAAGCGATGCATCAGGTCACCGTTGCCGTGGAGCTCGAGGCTGCCATTTGTTCCTTCGATCAACATTTCACCCATGGTCAGGCGGGAGTTTTTCGCAGCATGGTCCAGTAATCGATTACCGTCAAACTGCGCGCACAGGCCATTTTTATAATAGAAATTGAAATGCCCGGCGTCTTCACCGGCAATTGCAGGGTTCAGGCGTCTTAAGTCAGCACTTACCGCTGATGGGTCACCGAATAAAAACCTGAAGACATCAATAAAGTGAATACCGGTTTCATGAATAAGGAAATTTTCCATCTCACGAAAGTACGGTTGTCTTTCGAGGTAGACGTCGGGTCCCTGACCGTCACCCGGACGCAGCCGGTAGGTGGCTTGTAGTATATTGCCCAGTGTACCTTTGACAATTTCAGTCTTTATTGCTTTATACCAGGGTTGAAAACGGAAGTTTTCATGTACCACTACGCTGGACTGACTGGCCATTATTTTTTTGTGGATTTTTTTTGCGGCATCATAGGTGCCACAAAAAGGTTTCTGGCAAACAATTAATTGGCTGTTAAATTGAATTGCCTGCTCAATTAAATTTGCATGCGAGTGTGGTGGAGTTGCGATATCTATAAGATTGACTGAGTCGCCCGTGCATGCATCTGGCAGAGAATCGGTTACCAGTGTGTCGGGTGATCCCGCTTGTGCTAACAGATTTTTTAGATCGTGGTGCTTTGTTTTGTCCTGTTCAACTATTGCTTTTAGAGTGACACCTGGCAATCGCAGCCATGCATTGATATGGAAAATTGCAAAGTAGCCTGCACCAACAACGACAACATCAATTGATGTTTGCATGCAAACTATCCGTTAAGCAACGCCAGTCAATAATGTTCATCATGAAGAGTTGTGTCACTAAAGCGTATCCATCACAGCTTGCGCAATGGAATCAGTACCCGCACTACCACCAAGATCATGTCCGCGTCCTTCAGGTGTGGTTGCGGCCGTAGTTGCAGCAGTTCGAAGTTTAAGTCCGTGCTGAGAGGCTTCGTCACAATGGTGAGCTTCCCCCAGCCATTCGAGCATCATGGCAGCAGATAATATCATTGCCATCGGATTTGCCAGTCCCTGACCTGCGATGTCAGGTGCACTGCCATGGCAGGGTTGAAAAACTGCGTGATCCAGTCCTATATCGGCGGAAGGTGCAAGACCAAGACTGCCCATCAATCCGGCACCGAGGTCAGATAAGATGTCTCCGAACATGTTTTCAGTCACCATGACATCGAGCTCCCACGGGCTGTGTACCATCTTCATTGCAGCAGCATCCACATACATTGCGGAGGTTTTAACGTCGGGGAAATTTTCTGCACGCTGTTCGAAAATCTCACGAAAGAACCAGAAAGAGCGGAACACATTAGCTTTATCAACACACATTAACTGAGAGGGGCGATCCAGCAGTTTGGCTCGCGTGCGGGCGAGACGAAAACTGAAATCAAACAGTTTTTCGGATACTTCGCGAGTGATTCGCAATTGTTCAGTGGCGTAGTCGTTGTCGACAATTACACCTTCGTCTTTGTGTGCGAAAAGTCCCTCGGTTGATTCTCTTACTAATACAAAGTCGAGATTGGCGGCACGCGGATCGGATAAAATCTGAGGTCCGTTTTCAAAGGTGAATACCGGACGCACGCCGGCGAACAGATCGAGTTCCATCCTGAGATCGATCTGCGGCACCATTTCTGTGCCGTCCGCCTTTCTAATGTGCGGTAACCCCATCGCCGAAAGCAAAATGGCATCGCATTCTTTTGCCGCCGCGACTGATGCAGGTGGCAGGCTTTCGCCGGTTTTCTGGTACCAAAGTGCGCCAGCCGGTAGTGATTCGAATGTCAGAGAGTAGCTGCTGGCCTGCGCTGCAAGCTGCTTTAGCACATCGATTGCAGGTGCCATGATTTCCGGGCCGATACCATCACCCTTGAATACGGCAATTTTAAGTTGTTGTTTTTCCATCAATAATTTCCGATCGGATCGAATGAAGCGATTTACCTGGGATATTTCCTGGCGATAGACGACAATGCCGCATTTGGAAACCTAACTGTCCGTTAGGTAATATTTATGTTCATTTTTAGAAACAGATAAATATCGGTAGCTTTAAACATTAACGTGAGACTTTACTTTAAGTTCGCATGATATCGCGATAGTTTGGCTGCTCAGCGCGTGGTACAACATGGGCTCAGTAGTCGTTCGGCATGGATGCCGCGGCTCAATAATAACTATAAAAACAAAATATTGAGTAGCATCTGATGGTTGAATCCGAAAATCGACAGCTTTTATCCAGCATAAAATGCCAGGATGCCGTTGTATTTGCCGCGGGCAGTTGCAATGACCAGGCACAACAGGGAGTGGCGCGCCTGCTCGAGCAACTGCAGGCCCGCGCCCTGATTAATCGAGTCACGTTTTGCGACGTTACCCGCGAGGATGCGATGGATGCAATCCCTGCAGATGCAACTCTTTTTGTTTTTCTGATTGATGACGATCATCTCAATAGTGCCGCTGCATCCCGCGCGGCATTTTTGGCGACACGCAAATCTGTCACTGGTAAAGCGTTGCTTGTCGCGTTGCTGACTCAGGCTGATGCAGCCTTTGAACAATCACCATTAAGTTTTATGACACCGGTTGATGCATTTGGCGCACATTTGGACAGTGCGTTGCGAACGTTTGAGAGCCGTGTCTGTGACTTTTTGTCAGTCACACCAACGGGTATTGCTGAAGCGGGGAACAAAGTCGATAAGGTGGGTGAATCTAAACTCCTGTCGAGCGATTCCGCAGAGACAGATGCACAGACTGAGATAAGTGAAATTTTCCAGTTCGACTCGAGGCTTGCAGGTGCATCGCAGGTTGCAGAGACTGTTGAACCATTGCCATGTCATATGAGTGTCTATGACGACTTTATAGAAAACCTGATTGGTCGTTTGCAAGTGATGCGTATGCATGATCGCAGGCGCAATCTGAATTTGTTCTCAGAGGCAGTTCGAACCGTGTTAGGTGCTGAGATGGTGTACTGCTATTACCGCAGCAAAAACGGTGCACTGCATTTGTATGAAGCAGAATCGAATCAGCCAATACATGAATGCTCCGCGTCAGTGGTACACAGTGTTCTTGAAGATGCATTGAAGGGTTACTCACATGACTTAAGTAAGCGTTCTTTGCGATTACAGAACTTCCTGCCACAGCTTGCACCGGAATTCGGGAGTAACGTTGAGTGCATGGTGGTTGTTAATGAAAAGTTACCTAACTGTGGGGTGTTTGTGGCAGCCAAAGGTGGTTTTAGTCGCTTTCCGCTAACAGAAATTCTCAGTACGGTTATTAATACTCTGCACGATGAATTGGCTTGGGCTAAGTTCGAGACTTTTGAAAAATTGAAAGCTCGCGTCTATGATGCGCTACGACGCAGCTATCGGTTCGTTAGTAATGATATGTATGAAGACAGGCGGCGAATATTCAGAAACCAGCTGGCCAATTTGAATGTACATTTTGAACCGATGTTCAGATTTGATCGCGATACGCAGAATGTTGAGGTCTTCGCCTATGAAGCGTTGGCGCGCGAACATGAAAATTCCAATGGCGCACCGATTGAGATATTTAATACCGCGAGTCTGTGGGGTATGGGTTTTCAGTCTGAACTCGATTCAACGTTGCTAAAGATTTCACTGACGAGTTATGAAGCGCAGATCAAAGCCTCTGCGTTAGGTTCTGATATCAAGCCATTGTCGTTGAATGTATACCCTGCAACCCTCAGATCCGTGGCATATCGTGAATTGTTGTACGAGTCGTTGTCCAAATCTAAATTGCTTAGCGGACATCACCTGATTATGGAGGTATCAGAGAAGACCGTTGTTTCACCTGAGTATCAAACTGAAGCGCGTCAGCAACTCGATGACTACCGAGCTGTTGTTGAGCAGCTAATGCAGCTCACCGGAGTTCGCTTTGCGATAGATGATTTTGGTGTTGGTAACTCTTCGCTGTCACGGCTTGATCGGCTCAAACCGCACTATGTCAAGATAGACCGCGACATCTTATCTTTTGATACCAATATGGCCAGTACCTTGATTCGCTACCTGATTGACAGCCAGAGCGAGCAGGGTGCGAGTGTGATTCTTGAGGGAGTTGATATTCACAGTAAACTCAGCCTTGATGAATTAGTCAAAGAGATTGGCGTTGGCATTATTCAAGGCCATAGCCTCAGTAAGGCGGTCAGCGGATTTGATGCGAGCTGGGAGCAGCAGACGTGCGAGCGTGTAAAGCATGATCTGGGCTGGACTTCTGCTGCAATGCCATCGTCCAGTGGCGAACTCATCCTGCATTAGCGCCTGCCCATCGATGAAAAATAATTTGACCGGTGTTGCCAGATTAGTTGCAGCGTTCGGATTTTCTTTGCAGGGTTTGAAGACTACCTATGCCACCGAAGCGGCATTCAGACAGGAAGTCTGGCTGGCTGTAGTGCTTTTGCCTCTGGCACTGTTGCTGGGCAGCTCGCCATTGGAGCAGGCAATTTTAAGCGCCAGTGTTTTGCTGTTACTGGTAGTAGAGCTGCTAAATTCTGGTATAGAGAAAGTCGTCGACCGGATAGGGGACGATTACCATGAGCTATCCGGTGCTGCCAAAGATGCCGGGTCTGCAGCGGTACTTTTAACTTTGTGTATCGTTGTTGTTATCTGGCTGGGTGCGCTTTTTACCAACTGAGGCAATCTGGCTAAACTCGATTGCTAAAGCTCTCCTGGTTAAAATTAAAGCAGCTTCTTTCGCATTTCATCCAGGTTACTGTGGCGAATGTCCTGTCCTTCAACCAGATAAATCACATACTCACAGATATTGCACGCGTGATCGGCAATGCGTTCCAGTGATCTTGCACACCAGCTAACGTCAAGTGCATGGCTGACATTAGCCGGGTTTTCCATCATGTGGGTAATCATCAGGCGTGTGAAGTTTGAGTATTCGGTGTCGATAGCTTCATCTTTGGCAGCAGTGTGAAAAGCGGCTTCAACATCCATTCGGGTAAATGCGTCCAGTGCGTCGCGCAGCATAACTTTTACGTGTTCTCCCAGATGACGAAGATCTTTGTAGTAGGCTGGAACATTGTTTTTGCTTGAGAGTTTAACGCCAATACGGCCAAGCTTTTCGGCTTCATCACCGATGCGTTCGAGATCGGAGATTGTTTTAATGATTGTAAGGACCAGTCGCAGGTCACTGGCTGCCGGTTGCCGACGAGCTAAAATTCTGGTGCAGTCCTCATCGATATCGAGTTCCAGCTGGTTGGCTTTGTGATCGTCTTCCGACACCTGTATGCCCAGGTTTTCATCCATAGCCAGCAGGGCCTCAAGGCCGTTGTGCACCATTGACTCAACCAAACCACCCATGGTCATTACTTTGTGCTTGACGTCGTTCAGTTCCACATCAAAGGAATGGGCTGTATGTCCTTCCGGGTTGAATGTTCTCATAGCTGGTTAAATTCTCTGTGCGTCTACCGGTTCAGTTCCGCTGGATGGCAGTATAAAATGGCATCAGCCGAAGCGGCCGGTGATGTAGTTTTCTGTCAGCTCGTGACGCGGGTTGGTGAATATAGTATCTGTGTCGCCAACTTCAACCAGTTTACCCAGATGAAAATAGGCGGTGCGTTGCGATACCCGCGCTGCCTGCTGCATTGAATGGGTGACAATGGCTATGGCGTAGTTTTCACGCAGCTCGTCAATTAACTCTTCTATTTTTGCTGTTGCAATGGGATCGAGTGCGGAGCATGGCTCATCCATTAAAATAACTTCAGGGCTGCAGGCAATGGTGCGCGCAATGCAAAGTCGTTGTTGTTGTCCGCCAGATAAACTGGTTCCCGCATCGTCAAGACGATTTTTGACTTCTTCATAAATACCGGCTTTTCGCAAACTGTTGACAACAATGTCGTCAAGATCGGCTTTGTTGCGATTTAATCCATGCAGGCGCGGGCCGTAGGCAACGTTTTCGTAGATTGACTTCGGAAACGGATTGGGTTTTTGGAAAACCATGCCCACGCGTGCACGCAGCAATACCGGATCTGTGTTTTTTCCGTAGATATCTTCACCGTCGAGTGTCAGTTCACCTTCGACACGACAGATCGGGATGGTGTCGTTCATCCGGTTGAGGCAGCGGAGAAGTGTTGACTTGCCGCAACCTGACGGACCGATCATCGATATCACTTCGTTATTGGCTATATCCAGATCAACACCGAAGATCGCCTGCTTGTCAGCGTAGAAAACATCGACACCGGAGACTGACATCTTCGGGTTTTCAACCCGCGATTCACCGACAGTGTCACCGAGCGATGCAACAATCTCTTCGATTGTCTGCTCTGTCGGGTTTTCCTGATCAAGGTCCAGCGCGGGGACAGTGCTCTCTTTACTCATCATATATTTCCGGCATGTTCAGGATCGTTGATCCGGTGTGTCCATTACCGACTGACCGCGTGTCAGCCATTACCACTTTCGTTCAAATTTACGTCTGAGGTAGACGGCTACTGCATTCATTAAAATCAAAAAGCCCAGCAGAACCATGATCGCTGCCGAGGTTTTTTCCACAAAGCCTTTCTCTGGTAAATCTGCCCATTGAAAAATCTGTACCGGCAGGACGGTTGCGGGATCGGTAAATCCGGTGGGTACATCAACTATGAACGCAACCATACCAATCATCAACAGCGGTGCGGTTTCACCCAGTGCCTGAGCCATACCGATAATAGTACCGGTAAGTATGCCGGGCATAGCCAGAGGCAGCACATGATGGAAAACAACCTGCAGGTTTGATGCACCTAAGCCAAGTGCAGCATCGCGAATCGATGGCGGTACTGACTTGAGTGCGGCACGCGAAGAAATAATGATAGTGGGCAGTGTCATCAGTGATAACACCAGGCCACCGACGAGTGGCGCGCTTCTCGGCAGATGAAAAAAGTTAATGAAGATCGCAAGCCCTAACAAACCGAAAACAATAGACGGTACTGCAGCGAGGTTGTTAATGTTGACTTCAATAATATCGGTCCAGCGGTTTTTCGGTGCAAACTCTTCAAGGTATATGGCTGTCGCGACCGCAATTGGAAATGACAGAACCAGCGTCACGATGAGCGTTAGCATGGAACCGAACAGTGAACCTTTGATGCCCGCCATCTCCGGTTCGCGTGAGTCACCGCGGCTGAAAAATATACTGTTAAATCGCGATTGTAATTGATTGTTTTGCTGTAGCTGATCAACCCAGGCAATCTGGTTATCTTTAAAGCGGCGCTTTTTCTCAGGCAAACTTGCGTCGATATGTCCCTTCAGGTAGCCGTTGGTGTCATCGCCAACCGGCAGCCAGACTTTGATGGTTTTATTAATTAGTGTCGGGTCTGCCATTACCCGGCTTTGTAAATCATATTGTCCACCCTTACTGACCAGACTATACAGCTGTTTTTTTTCTTTGCGTTTTGAGACGTCTGGAAAAAGTGCCAGCAGAGAGTTTTTGACAGCACCGTTGTAATTGGCTTTACGCAATGCAGAGATATCAGGATTTTCACCAACACCGAGCGTTTCAGCATCCAGAGAGACATCGAGTTGTATAAAAGACTGCTTAAAGGCGGGCAGGCCGCCAGCGGTAATTGTTATTAGCAGAACGGCCAGAAACGACAGGCTTGAGATGATCGCAATCACGCCAAACAGGCGGAATCGTTTTTCGCGCGCGTAGCGCCTTTTAAGCGAGCGTTGCACCTTTGCCGTTGTTTGAGACATTTCAACGGGCGCTGTGTCAGCAGTTGTGTGGCTGGAGTTTTCGTTCATTCGTATTGCTCGCGATACTTGCGGACAATCCGCAGTGCAATGACATTGAGAATGAGGGTTGTGACAAATAACATCAGGCCCAGCGCAAACGCTGCCAGTGTTTTCGGGCTGTCAAATGCCTGATCACCGGTAAGTAATGTGACGATCTGTACCGTCACTGTGGTCACTGCTTCAAGCGGATTAATAGTCAGCTTGGCAAACAGACCTGCTGCCATGACCACGATCATAGTTTCACCGATAGCGCGTGATACGGCCAGAAGTACACCGCCAACAATACCGGGTAGCGCTGCTGGAATAACAACCCGTTTGATAGTCTCGCTTTTTGTAGCTCCGAGACCCAGGGAACCGTCACGCAGAGATTGTGGCACTGCGGTGATTACATCATCTGACAGTGATGAGACAAATGGGATAATCATGATGCCCATCACCAGACCTGCGGCAAGCGCGCTTTCGGAGGCGACGCTTAAGCCAATAGATTCACCGGCATTGCGAATCAGTGGTGCGACAGTCAGTGCGGCAAAGAATCCGTAAACAACCGTTGGTATGCCTGCAAGTATTTCAAGTAACGGCTTGGCCCACGCGCGCACTGTACTGTTTGCATACTCTGCAAGATAGATAGCGGACATTAAACCGAAAGGAACTGCAACCAGCATTGCGATTGCAGAGATAAGTAGAGTGCCCGCAAAGATAGGTACTGCGCCAAAGCTCCCGGAGCTTCCCACCTGGTCTGTGCGAATGGACGTTTGCGGACTCCAGTGCAAACCGAATACAAAATCGGTAAACGGCACTTTATTAAAGAACCTCAGAGATTCAAACAATACCGACAACACAATACCGATGGTGGTGAAAATTGCGATGCAGCTGCACGCAATGAGCCCTGCCATAATGACTCGTTCGACAAAACGCCGTGCACGTGTAGCTGAATTTATTTTTCCAAAGCCGTATAGGCCGCCTGCCAGGCAGGCGAGTACAACGACAATAAATTTAAGCGTTTGGCTGCGGCTTTTTATCGCACTGTAGTGCTGTGCTGCCGCCGCGCGAACAGGATCATCCGCCGATTGAGATATTCCACCAGTAGCGATGTTTTTTATATCGTTAAGTACCAGGTTTAGCTCGCCCTGTGACAGTGCCTGTACCTCTGCCGGCAATGTATCGACCGTACTGGATTTTAGAAAAGCGGGTTCTACAACAGACCAGAATGCCAGCAGTGCAAGGGCCGGAAGGGCAGTCCAGATTGCTGTCAGATAACCGTAGTAGCGGGGCAGTGAGTTGAGTGGTGTTGCGTTTTTTCTTAAGGTAGCTGCACGCGATCTGCCGACAGCATAGGCGACTGCGGTCAGTACAAAGATCACCAGTAAAAGCATACTGGTGCTCATAGAACTGTCATCTCTTTCGTATTGGATGTGCTAATGGGACGTACTCATGGTGTTAACAGCCAAAGTGCGGGCTCTTGAATGAGCCCGCAATAATACTATTGTTTGCTACTCCATTGTCATCGGATTAAGTGCTGCAATGCTTGCTGCACTTTCAGTGCGTATGTCATCTGCCAGAGGGATCATGCCCTTGTCAGCGAGATAACCTTCTTCACCCCATGCACCTTCACTGGTGAACTCGGCCAGATACTCTGAGATACCGGGAATCACGCCAATGTGCGCTTTTTTAACGTAAAAGTACAGTGGTCGGGATACCGGATAACTTCCATCGGCTATAGATTCGAATGTTGGTTCAAAGGAATCTATGTAGGAGGGTTGCACAATATCGCTATTCTGCTCCAGAAAGCTGAAACCGAAAATGCCCAGTGCGTCAGGATTGGCCTCGAGCTTTTGCACAATCAGATTATCGTTTTCACCGGCTTCGATGAACGCACCGTCTTCACGAACGGTGTGGCAAACCTCTTTGTAGGTCTGGCTGTCTGATTTTTTAAGTGCTGCAATTGAATCTATGGCTTTGCATCCACCTTCCATGGCGAGTTCCACGAATGCATCGCGGGTGCCTGAAGTTGGTGGCGGACCAATCACTTCAATGTCTATTGCCGGGAGGTCGGGATTCACGTCAGCCCAGGTTGTGTACGGGTTGTCTACGAGTTCGTCGCCACCTTGCGGGTCCGGGACACTCTTCGCCAGTGCAAGAAAGATATCCTTGCGTGTCAATTCGATCTGATCTGCCTCCACAGAGTTGGCCAGGGTAATACCGTCGTAGCCAATCAACACTTCGATAATGTCTGTCACACCGTTTTCTGCACAGTTTTCAAACTCGCCTTTTTTGATGCGACGCGACGAGTTGGTGATGTCCGGATGTTCAACGCCGATACCGTTGCAGAACAGCTTCATTCCGCCACCTGAACCGGTGGATTCAATTTTCGGTGTCTTGTGCTGTGTGGTCTGACCAAATCTTTCGGCCACGACGGTGGCAAAAGGGTAGACCGTGGAAGATCCGACAATGCTGATTTGATCCCGTGCGCTCTGGGCGGCAGCACCGGTGCAGATCCCTAGAGTGGCTATTGCAGTGGCAGTAGCGGCAGCCAGTCGGGTGCTTAAAGTAGACATTGGTGATTCCTGTAAATTATCAGTGTGGTAATTATGCGTGCCGAATATGACAGCTGTATGACAAAATCGGGATGAATTTTGTTAATTTCGCGGCCGAAACGGCATTTTTCGATCTGAATTTCGCCCGCAACGTCAAGCCTCTGAATCCCTGCTATTGCTCACAGACTGGTGGATTTAAGTGCCCGGCTCCAGTACATCGGGAAGCGGTGGTTGTGCGTCTTCCAGCAGGATTTTTTCAGCTGAAAACCGAATCTCAAAGCTTGTGCCCTGACCCGGTTCACTGCTGATTTCAAGCAGTCCCTGATGTCGGTTGACGATGTGCTTGACGATCGACAGGCCCAGTCCTGTGCCACCGGACTCTCGTGAGTGTTCGTTATCTACCCGGTAAAAGCGCTCGGTAATGTGAATCAGGTGTTGGGCTGGTATGCCCGGTCCGTTGTCGCGGATAATCATTTGAGCACCGCCCTCAGCTGTAGATTTCCACACAACGTTTATGGTTGAACCAGCAGGTGTGTGCTGCACTGCGTTAAAGCACAAATTGGTGCAGACACTTTTTATTTCAGACTCGCTGCCATGCAGCAAAAGGCCGCTGTCTATGTCTGTCTTAAAAATATGATCTCTGCCGGACTTGTTAAGTTTAAAGTCTTCAGTGATTGCGGTGAGTATGTCGCCCACTGCAACCGGTGTGAGTTTCGATCTCTCAAGTTGTTGGTTTTCGAGCTTCGACAGAGTCAATAAATCGGTGACAATATCTTTCATGCGTGTTGCATGTTCTTCAGCAATTGCAATTTTCTTTCTGGCTGCTGGTGGCAGCGATTCGTCTGCACTTAAAAGCTCAAGGTATCCATTGACGACTGTTAGCGGTGTTTTTAGCTCGTGTGATGCGTTGGCCACAAACGCCGCACGTGTTTCACGCAGTTGTACTCGTTGACTGACATCTCGTGCGCTGAAGAGATACATGTTTTCAGCATAGGCGACACGTCTGACTGACAGTGTCAGGTTTTTATTTGACGGTGATTTAAATTCAATTTCGTTGTTTGTAGTGTCGTTTTCCTGAATATAGCTCTGAAACTCAGTGTCGCGAACGAGGTTATCTATTCTCTGGCCCGCATCGGGCGTGCCGCGAATACCGAGATAAGTTCGTGCGGCATCGTTTGCCCAGATTATTTCAAAGTTGTTGTTGGTCACCACCGTGGCATCTGGCAGTGCTGCGGCTGATCGGTTGTACCAGCCCAGTATTTTTATCATCCGTGCTTTACGGGCTTTATCACTTTGCCTGCGTCTGAAGATCAGCTTTTCTATGTTGCCTGCAACACCGTCTGTGTCGGGTGCCGTGTTTCTGTGAGCGCCTTTTTGTAACCATACATCTACTTTTCTTACCTGATAGATCATCCAGCAGGAGTAGAGAAAAAACGTGATTGCCAGTGCCATCCAGACTGAGCCTGACACCCAGCCTATTGCGAGGCCGAACAAGCCGACTAGAACAATGCGTTTTTTTTCAAATGACAGATGTGGTTGCGAAGACATGGGGTGTTCTATTTCGAAACCGGAGTCGAAATTCGGTAGCCTGCACCACGCACGGTTTCTATGAGGCTTGTAATACCACAGGCGCGCAACGCTTTGCGCAGCCGCAATATGTGAACATCTACCGTGCGTTCTTCAACATAGCTGTTTATACCCCAGACATTGTCAAGCAATTGCTCGCGACTGAAAACCTTGTCGGGGTTGCTGAGCATAAACTGCAAGAGCTTAAACTCGGTTTGCCCGAGTGACACGGTTTCGTCTTTTACTGTAACTCTGAGTGAATCGAGGTTTACAACGACATCACCGTGTTGAAGCACGGTGGGGTTTTGGTGTCCGGTTGATCTTCTCAGAGCTGCGTGTACACGCGAGAGTAGTTCACGGGGTGAGAAAGGTTTGGTGATGTAATCGTCGGCACCAGCGTCCAGCCCTTCGATGGTGTCGTCTTCGGTGCTGCGAGCCGTCAACATGATGATTGGCAGAGCGGCAGTGTTCTCGTTTGATCTGAGTGATTTTATCAGCTCGATGCCGGACACCTGCGGCATCATCCAGTCAATGATGGCGAGATCCGGGATTTGCTTTGCAAGTTCTGCTCGTGCAGTCATTGCGTTATTACACATTGCCATTTGATAGTCATGTCCGTCGAGCGCATCCCTGATCAACTGCCTGATGCCTGATTCGTCTTCCACGACAAGAATTCGATGTGACATGCCTGTGCTTTCGGATTAGTTCAGGAGCGGGAATTTTACCCTCGTTCTCTGGCAGATGGTGCTAATTTTTATTTGACGGGCCAGGCGATATTTACAGCAAAGGTACTGGTCGTTGCCGGCTCTACCCGGATCGCGCTCTGCTTTGGTGGTTTATGATCTTCCGCACCTGGTGCTGCCCAGGCGGCGGCAGATCAGTAACCCGCCACAGTTAAATGCCGATACACCTTGAAAGAGAGCCGGCAAACCCCGACAATACCGGCTTGTTTATGGTGCTTTGCATCGGCCCTCTCGCGACGAGAAGCCGTTAACCCCGTCAGGCCCGGAAGGGAGCAGCGGCAGCGGTGGAATCGGGTGCCGGGATGTGGCTGGTGTAAGGTGCC
>CAYLZS010000355.1:0-2190 GCA_964388065.1 uncultured Granulosicoccaceae bacterium | reverse complement strand
TTCGGGATACAGCATTACCCAGGATTCCTGAGCTTCTTCATACTGTAGCCGGTAGCCTGCTGAAATCGCAGGAACTGCATCGAGATTTATTTCCTTAGTCATTCAGGCGCTTCAGCTGTGTCGGGAATGGAATTGCTTACATCCTCCAGTGTCGGCAGTGGCGGCCAGTCAGGCAATCCGTAGCGCACTGACATTGCATCGCTTATCTGCCAGAGTATATCGAGCTTGAACTGCAGAATATCAAAAGCGCGACTTTGAAGTTCGTGGGTATTGAAGTAGTCCAGCGTGATAGACAAGCCGTGCTCAACGTCGCGTCTGGCCTGCGTTACCCGGTTGCGAAAGTACTGCAACCCCGAGGGCTCAATCCATGGATAGTGTTCCGGCCAGTTAGCCAGACGTTGTTTGTGAATAGCAGGTGCAAAAAGTTCGGTAAGTGATGCGCAAACAGACTCCTGCCAGGGGCGGGTTCTTGCGAACTCTACATAGGCATCAACCGCAAATTTAACACCGGGAATAACATGTCTGAGATCAGTAATTTCGGCACGTGATAAACCAACGGCTTCACCGAGTTTTATCCATGCTTCAATACCGCCTTCATCCTCTCCGTATCCATCGTGGTCGAGAATCCGGTTGATCCATTCTTTGCGGATGTTCTTATCGTCACATGCTGAAAGTACAGCGCCATCTTTTAGCGGTATCGCCTGCTGATAATAGAAGCGGTTTGCTACCCATCCCTGTATTTGTTCTTTGTTGGCTTTGCCGGTATTCAGCATCACGTTGTAGGGGTGATGGATATGGTAAGCCTTACCTTTGGCGCGGAGCTTTGCTTCAAACTCCCGGTGATTAAGTACTGGCATGACAGACTCGTTAAGGATCATTGTTCAGGCCTCTATTTGCATGCCGTCATAGGCGACTTCTATTGCGAGTTCCTGCAGACGTGCGAATTCAGGCCCGTCTTCGTCGAGAATGGGATTGGTATTGTTGATATGGATTAAAATTTTGCGCGTTGACTCTGGCAGTTTTTGCAGCCACGAAAGCATTCCACCGTCTCCCGTTTGCGGCAGATGCCCCATAGACCTGGCGGTTTTTTTTCCCACACCTTCTTTTTGCATTTCATCGTCGGTCCACATGGTGCCGTCTACCAGAACGATATCTGCGGTCTGCATTGCGTCCCATACATGAGGTTCTATCTGACCAAGCCCCGGTGCATAAAATACACTTTTGCCCTGCTGGTCTGCCCGGTCAGTCATAAGAATGCCTAGAGTATCACCGGGAACCGGTTGATCGCGCCTTGGCGAGTAGGGTGGCGCGTTGCTTATCAGTGGCAAGGCCTGCAATTGAATGTTGCTCGCACCTGCAACTGACGTGTAGGTTTCATCTGGTGTAACTTTATGCCAGTTGATATCGCAGTAGTGCGAAAGCACATTAAAGAGAGGGTTGCCGGTAGTTAGATCCTGCTGCACCTGTGCAGTGCACCAGATGTCGAGTGGTTTGTAATGCTCGCGCAGCATCAACAGCCCGGTCGTGTGATCAATCTGCGAGTCCAGCAGTATTACGCTGTCTATCGGAGTATCGCGAACGCCTTTCGCAGGTTGTAGTTCGGGTGTTTGCTTGAGTTGTGTGAGTATATCCGGCGATGTATTAAAGACGGCCCATCTGCCGTCTTCGCCAGTGATCGCAATTGACGATTGCGTGCGCGCTATTGCGTTCTTCGTGCCGTTGCGTACGCCATTGCACATGCTGCAGTTGCAGTTCCATTGCGGGTATCCTCCACCTGCAGCGGAACCCAGAACTTTAATTTTCAAGGTATTGCGCGAGGGTTATAAAAAGGTCTGACTAAAGCCAAAAACGCCCGACATTGCCGGGGGTTTGACTTCTTTAGCGGTGGGCGAAATACATGGTGATTTCAAAACCGTACCGTACGTTTTTTGCAGTTGGTGTAGTCCACTTCATGCTTAATTCCTCACAAGTTTTACCCGGGGTTCTTCGGGGCATAATTCCGGGCTGAAGGATGTACCCCGCATCCATCGTAACAGGCGCCGCTTGTGCTTTGAATAGTTGTATCAAGATTTGTACTGATGAGATACGTGGTATGGAGAATTCCCACAGATATCTAACTGTTTTGTAGTTTCGAGGGAATTTAGTTGAGTAATCAATAGAAATAGATTGATAAACGAATGGCGGCCACAG
>CAYLZS010000354.1:0-6192 GCA_964388065.1 uncultured Granulosicoccaceae bacterium | reverse complement strand
ATTACAATCATTAGCTCGATGAGTGTAAAGCCGTTTTGGTTTAATTTTTTCATGGGGACCCCTCAAATGAAAAAAGCCCGGCGAAAGCCGGGCTTCTTGATAACTAATCTGACTGCGATTAGTCCTTACAAAGGTTTTCTGCAACACAAGAACCTGTAACACCCCAGGTCAGGCGAGTGTTGTTTGCATCAGGAACTGGTGTCAGTACATAAGTTTCACCGTTCAACTCAGTAGCGTGACCAGAAGCAGAGATTACGCCTGCAGCTGTAGCCATTGAATTTACCAGGCCAACTCCAGGAGCTGCGATGTCAGCAGGAATACCAGCATAGTCGCCAGCTGCTGCAGTACCGTTACAAGTTCCAAGTCCACCTTCTTCCTGGAAGCACAGATTTACAGCTGTTTTAACAGCAGCAGTCTGTGTAACAACTTCAGAGAATTTAGCACGCTTAGTGTACTGACCGTACTGTGGAACAGCTACTGCTGCAAGAATACCGATAATCGCAATAACGATCATCAGTTCGATTAGTGTAAAACCTTTTTGGGTTTGCTTTAACATTTACTTGTCTCCAGAGAAGTATTAAATGCATTAATTTTAAGATTAATGACGGGCGCTAACCCGTCGGGGAATTTATCGCCCTGAAAGGCTAAATCTGAAGGGTTACTGGAGACTTGAATTGTAGAAATGGCGGGAATCGGGGTGATTTTCCCCGTTAAAGTACGGTTTTACAGTTACTTATTGCATCGTGTGAACGGCTTCAAAAAATTGTAGGTTCAAGCTGATTAAGTCGTTGCTCTGGTTAAGGAATCAGATATTTTTGAAATCCGGGTGTCTTTTTTGCAGCAGCGCGTTTGCTTCATCAGCGGACTTTTCGTTGCCAAGAGCACGGTGGGCCCGGGTCAGGAGTGACAGGCCTTCCGCACCGAGGCTGCTGTCTGGATACTGCTCCAGCATAAAATTGATGCGGTTGATGGTGGCGACCATCGCGCTGCGGTTGAAGTAGTACTCGGCGGCGGCTAATTCGTGTCTTGCCATTTGGTCTATTAACCGAAGTCTTCTTGCACTGGCATCTTCAACATAGGTGCTTTGGGGAAATTTGCGCTCCAGTGTTTCAAAGTCAGAACGTGCTGCACGCAGCCATGCCTGATCGAGCTGGTGCAATTTTCTTGGCACAAATCTTTCGAATATAGTTTTACCCCGAGAGTAGTTGGCCAGCCCTTTCAAGTAGAAGGCGTAGTCGGCTTCTTTTGCCTGTGGGTATAGTTTGAGATAGCGATCAATGGTTGCAACTGTGTTGTCGAGTTCGCCCTGCTGGTAGTAGGCGTAGGCGACATCGAGTCTTGCCTGTGCTGCGTGATCACCAAATGGATAAGTTGCTTCGAGATTTTCGTATTGTGCGACAGCCTTTTCGAACTGTCCTTTATCAAGGGACTTTCTGGCTTCATTAAATAACTCGCCGGCCTCACCTGCGTCAGTGCCCAATTCGAGGGCCGGTGCAGGGCCCGGGTCATCGTCCTGCTTGGTTATTGTTTTGCTGCAGGATGACAAAGTCAGTATGACGGACAAGGCCAGAGTTGCGGTCAGCGCTTTTGGGTTACGGGCTTCTGAATAGACTGATTTCATGGATGTGCGTACTATTGATTGTTAGTTAGTCGACATTGTTAAAGTGAGGCGGGCACATTGAGCAGGGTGTTGTTTTTTCAACGAATTTTCTTCTCACACCGTATAATTCTGATAAACAAAAAGAGAGAAAGTTTGTCTTGGTTGCAAGATTGTACGTGATGTCGCCGACACCAGAGATAATGTGTCCGGAGTATATCCCCCTGGCAGTTTTGACGGTCTTGCGATTCGGTCAGTCTGAAGGGATTCACCTGATCGAGTTGCCATAATGAGCAAAAATTTGGAGACCGGTGCTATTCGAGATAATGAACACAGGTTGCAATTGCTTCCTGAACACATTGGTCAGCGTTTTGATCGGGTGGTGGCGGAGTGGTTGAGTGATTATTCACGCGCCAGATTGCAAACCTGGATCACTGAGGGTGCAATTACGCTGAACGGCGAATCGGTAGCGCCAAAATACCGTATCAGAGGTGGTGAGGAGGTGTTCGCCCGACTGCCGGAGCCTGCGGAGGCGATGAGTCGGGTAGAACCCGAGAATATTCCGCTGCGAATTCACTACACAGATGATCAGTTGTTTGTGATTGAAAAGCCTGCAGGCATGGTGATGCACACAGCGCCTGGAAATTTGTCTGGCACTTTGCAGAATGCACTTTTACATCACGATCCCCTTCTTGCCAGCATTCCAAGGTCAGGCATAGTTCACCGGCTGGACAAAGACACCAGCGGATTGGTGATGATTGCACGCACGCTTGAATCTCACTTCTCACTTGTGCAGCAGTTACAGGAGCGCAGCGTACACCGAATTTATGACGCCATTGTGCATGGTGAGATGGTGGCGGGCGGCACCGTTGATGAACCAATTGGGCGGCATCCGGTAGATCGCAAGCGTATGGCTGTTAATGAGAAAGGAAAGATAGCGGTTACTCATTATAGAGTACTGAATAAATTTCCGAACCATTGTCACATTGGTGCCAAGCTTGAGACCGGTCGTACTCATCAAATACGGGTGCACATGTCACATATACAACATCCCCTGATTGGTGACACGGTTTATGGCAGACGAAATTTGCCTGGTCGTGTCAGTGAGCAGCTGAAGCAACTGATTGTCGGATTTCCCCGCCAGGCGTTGCACGCAAAAGAGTTGGGCATCATTCATCCGAAAACTGGCGAGCAGATGCATTGGGAAAAAGAGATGCCTGAAGACATGCAGCGTTTGCTGGAAGGCCTTAGGAATGGATGATCACAGTGGTTGAAGATCTGTCTTCTGGTGTAGTTAGTCCGGAATTTATTTATCCTGACTGGCCGGCACCTGATAATGTACGTGCTGTATTTACGACGCGGATCGGTGGTTACAGCGAAGTGCCCTGTGATGGATTTAACCTCGGCTTGCATGTTGGTGACAACATGGAGCATGTCTACAGTAATAGAAACCTGTTGATTGATGCTCTGTCGCTTCCTTCAGCGCCACTATATTTGAATCAGGTCCATGGTACCGACACTGTTTGTGCCGAAGAACACCAGAATTCTGGTAATAGCGATAAAAATATCCCTGTACCTGCGGCAGATGCCTGTTGGAGTCGAGCTGATACCGTGATTTCGATTATGACCGCTGACTGTTTACCGGTACTTTTTACTTCCGAGTGTGGCCAGGTAATTGCCGGCGCACACGCTGGGTGGCGTGGCCTCGCCAAAGGCGTGATCGAAAAGACTATAGATTCTTTGCCTGTTAAATCATCCGAATTGCTTGCGTGGCTGGGTCCGGCAATTGGCCCTGCAAAGTTTGAAGTGGGTGCAGAGGTCAGGGAGTGCTTTGTTAGCCAGAATGATGCGAGTGAGCAGCATTTTAAAGCAGTTGATGCAGAAGATAATTCGGGGCAGAAGAAGTATCTCGCCAATTTGTACGGGCTGGCTAATGATCGATTGATCGATGCCGGTGTTTGTTCGGTATCTGGTGGAGAACATTGTACCTACAGTGACGTCGGTCGCTTTTTTTCACATCGCAGAGATAAAGGCAAGACTGGTCGCATGGCAGCATTGATCTGGAAAGTGTGAACCACTGCTACGGCTCAAGCTGAAGCGTCGACCGGAAATACAGACCGGAAATACAGACCGGAAACATTGACCAGACACATTGATAACAGTTGCAGTTGTCCGCATATACAAACCATTCATTATTTAAAGAGGGTTAAACCATGCGAATGGATAAACTCACCAGTAAATTTCAGCAAGCCCTGCAAGATGCGCAGTCGTTAGCGCTTGGGCGTGAGCACCAGTTTATAGAGCCCAGCCATCTACTGATTTCGTTTCTCGATCAGCAGGGTGGTGGTGTGCGACATTTGTTAACACAGGCGGGGGTTGATGTTAACGGCTTGCGTTCGGCGTTGGGTAAGTCGATTGATCGTCTGCCGCAAGTGTCAGGCGCTGGTGGCGATATGCACATATCGCGTGAGCTAACCAAACTTCTCAATAGTACTGACCAGTTAGCGCAAAAAAAGAACGATCAATTTATATCCAGTGAGTTATTTGTAATTGCCGCACTGCAGGATAAGAGCTCGGATCTTGCCAGGTTGTTCACCGAATTTGGTGGTGAGTTAAAGCGCATCGAAGAAGTCGTGGAAACGGTGCGTGGTGGGCAAAGTGTTAACGATCAGAATGCAGAAGAGCATCGTCAGGCGCTGGAAAAATACACCATCGATCTGACCGAACGCGCAGAGCAGGGCAAGCTCGATCCGGTCATCGGTCGCGATGATGAGATCCGCCGTGCTATTCAAATTCTCCAGCGCCGAACCAAAAATAATCCTGTCATGATTGGTGAACCAGGCGTTGGCAAGACGGCCATCATCGAGGGACTTGCTCAACGCATAATCAAAGGTGAAGTACCGGAAGGTGTTAAAGGTAAGCGGCTATTGTCACTTGATCTTGCGGGACTAATTGCCGGTACTAAATTTCGTGGTGAGTTTGAAGAGCGATTGAAAGCACTGTTGAATGATCTTGGTAAGCAGGAAGGACAGGTGATACTGTTTATCGATGAAATTCATATGATGGTTGGTGCCGGCAAGGCAGAAGGATCGATGGATGCGGGAAATATGCTCAAGCCCGCGCTTGCGCGCGGAGAGTTACACTGTATTGGTGCAACCACGCTTGATGAATACCGGGAATACATCGAAGAAGATGCGGCACTTGAAAGACGCTTTCAAAAAATCCTTGTTGATGAACCGTCTGTTGAAGACACTATTGCAATTCTGCGTGGTTTAAAAGAACGCTACGAAGTACATCATGGTGTTGATATCTCTGATCCTGCCATTATTGCAGCGGCGACTCTGTCGCACAGATACATTGCAGACCGGCAGCTGCCGGATAAAGCGATTGATTGTATCGATGAGGCCGCGAGTCGCATCCGGATGGAGATTGACTCAAAGCCTGAAGCGCTGGACAAGCTCGAACGGCGTCTGATTCAACTTAAGATAGAAAGAGAGGCGCTATCCAAAGAAGAAGATGACGCGTCGAAAAAACGCCTGCAGGAACTCGATGCAAAGATCAATGGCAAAGAGAAAGAGTTTTCTGATCTGGAAGAAATCTGGAATGCAGAAAAAGCAGCAGTGCAGGGGACTACACATATAAAGGAGGAACTGGAACGGGCTCGTGTTGAAATGGAGACCGCATCGCGTGCACGTGACTATGAGCGCATGTCGGAATTGCAGTACGGCAGAATTCCGGAGCTCGAAAGGCAATTGCAGGAGGCCGGTAGTGGCGAACATATAGACTTGCAGTTGTTACGCAACAGTGTGTCTGCAGATGAAATTGCTGAAGTGGTTGCCAGATGGACCGGTATACCTGTTAGCAAAATGCTTGAAGGTGAACGCGATAAGTTGTTGCGGATGGAACAGGAGATTGGAAAACGCGTTATCGGTCAGGCTGAAGCGGTTACCGTAGTTTCTGATGCAGTGCGTCGTTCGCGCGCCGGGCTTGCACCACCTGAGCGACCGAATGGCTCTTTTTTGTTTCTCGGGCCAACGGGTGTCGGTAAGACCGAATTAACCAAAGCGTTAGCTGGTTTTCTGTTTGACAGTGATGATGCATTGATCCGTCTTGATATGTCCGAGTTTATGGAGAAGCACTCTGTAGCCAGATTGATTGGTGCACCTCCCGGGTATGTTGGCTACGATGAAGGCGGTTATCTCACCGAAGCGGTGCGTCGTCGACCTTATTCAGTGATCCTGCTGGATGAAGTCGAAAAGGCTCACCCGGATGTATTTAATATATTGCTGCAGGTACTTGACGATGGCCGGCTGACCGACGGACAGGGCAGAACTGTAGATTTTCGTCATACGGTGATCGTTATGACTTCTAATCTGGGCAGTCATGTCATTCAGGAGAAGGCCGGAGCGGCAAATTATGATGAAATGAAGGAACCGGTGCTTGAAATTGTCGGTGATCATTTCCGGCCAGAGTTTATAAACCGAATTGATGATGTCGTTGTATTTCATCCACTCGAGCGTGATCACATCAGACAAATCACCGGCATTCAGGTCGCAACTCTTGCCAAACGATTAAAGGCTAATGACATCACTATA
>CAYLZS010000353.1:0-18085 GCA_964388065.1 uncultured Granulosicoccaceae bacterium | reverse complement strand
GATTCTGGTACTCGATACGCGTTCATTTTCATGGTTCAGAGTATCTGCCTGTTGCAGTTCGAAGCCAAATTGCCGGCCTGCAGTCTGAAGTGTCGCGAATGTGCCCTGTCGGTTTTTGCCAAAGTGAAAGTCATCGCCAATCAGCAGATATTTTGTATTCAGCCCGTCGATCAGAACCTGCTGAATAAACTGCTCGGCAGTACAGTTTGCCAACTGCTGGTTGAAGCGCAGTAGCAACAACTGATCGAGTGGGTGGCTGCTGAGGCGAGTAATTTTTTCCCGCACTCCCATCAATCGGTTCGGACGCTGTTCCTCTGCTACAAAAAACTCGACTGGCAACGGTTCGAAACTGACTACACAGGCGCGCAGTGAAGCACCGCTGGCGTGATCGCAAACTTTTTTGATCAGGTGCTGATGGCCAATGTGTACACCATCAAAGTTGCCGATAGTTACCGCACAGCCACGATGTTGTTCGCGCAGGTTGTGCAAGTCGCGTATGAGTTCCACTAAATTATTTTCACCTGGTTTATTTTCACCTGGCTTGATATCGCCTGAGAGGTTGCTGAGACTGTTAGGGCTATAGTTAAACGCTGCATGGGTTAAACACTGTAGTTGCCCGGCCTGAAGCCTGCGGCGAACAGTGTGACGGCATAAGTCACTGCTGCAGCTGCGATTATAACGGCTAAGCGGGTTCCCCGTTCAATTGCCTGCATAGTCAGCCAGTGGTCAGTGGCTGGAGTCATCAGCCAGACCACCAGTGCCATTGTCGACGTTGCTAACAGTGCCCGTTTGATTGTAGAAAAGTCTGCAGATCGCAGCTGAAATATAGTGTCTTGTTTCAGGCGTCGGTACAGCATGACCGCATTCTGGTTGGCAGAGAGTGCTGTGGCCAGCGCCAGTCCGGTGTGTGCGGCGGGAATAGATGCGAGCATCATGGTACCGACAAAAAGAATGTTGTAGCCCATGTTGCTGATCATTGCGATGATCCCGATCCGTACCGGGGTTCGTGTGTTCTGGCGAGCAAAGAAGCCGGGTGCAAAAATCTTCACTAACACCATCCCGGGTAATGCGAGTGCGTAGGCACGCAGTGCCCAGGCAGACATACGGGTGTCCTGTGAATCGAACTCTCCGTAACCAAATAGCGTCGAAATCAATGGCGCGGCCAGCAGCAATAACCCGACGGATGCGGGTAGTGCCAGCAGCACTGCCAAACGAAAGCCCCAGCTCATCGTATTGTCGAAGTCGCCTTGTTTTTTATTGGCGTGTGCTGACGATAAGCGCGGCAGAATAACGGTCGCGATAGCGATGCCGAATATCCCGAGCGGGAACTCAACTAATCGATCTGCAAAGTAAAGCCAGCTAAGGCTGCCCGCAATTAAGAAGGAGGCGATTATAGTATCGAGCAGCAAATTAATTTGACTGACTGATGAACCGAGGATCGCGGGCAACATCAGTTTGAGAATTTTCTGCACACCTGAGTCGGACCATCCCCAGCGGGGCATTTTTAATAAGCCTAGTTTGAACATGGAGGGCAATTGAAAAAGCAATTGAGAGAGTCCGGCCGCGAATACTCCCCAGGCAAGGGCGGTTACAGGGACGGCAAAAAATTGTGCCCCCCAAAGTGCTGCTGTAATGAGACAAATATTCAGTAGTACCGGTGTAAATGCAGGCACTGCAAATTTCTGGAAGGTGTTCAGCACACTGCCGCAATAAGCGACCATCGATATAAAAAACAGATACGGAAAAGTGATTCGCAGCAATGCCGTTGCCGTCACGGCACGTTCACCACCGCTTTCAAAACCGGGTGCAAACAGTGCAATTAGCGCAGGTGCTGCAACGCTGCCGAGAATGCTGAGCAGCAAAACAATCCAGCCGAGGGTGCCACTGACTTCTGCTGCCAGCGCCTTTAGTGCTTCAGGGGATCGTGTTTCTTTGTACTCGGAGAAAACCGGTACAAACGATTGTGCAAAAGCACCCTCTGCAAACAGGCGGCGCAGGAAATTTGGAATTTTGAACGCGACAAGGAAGGCATCGGTCAGCGAGCCGGCACCAAAGGTAATGGCGAATACCTGATCGCGGACAAAACCGAGAATTCGTGACAGCAAGGTCATTGCACTGACAATACTGCCAGCGCGAAGCAGCCCAAACTTTGCCTTCTTCAACGCAGCGTACTCGAGTCATGTACTGAAAAATAACCGATCGAGCTGGCACCACCATGCTCAGGGCAGCCTGAGGTAATCGGTAAAGCGCGCAAGCAGGTCTTTTTCCAGTTCTGATTTCTGCCGGATTGGTTGACAACAGTTAAAGCACGGACGATACTATTCGGCTGTATTTTCAATTTTTCCAGGAGACTGACTTGGCGAATTCCCCCCAAGCGAAAAAACGTGCTCGTCAGGCGGAAACCAGACGTACCCGCAACGCCGGTATGCGCTCGATGATGCGTACCCATGTTAAGCGAGTTGTGTCGGCAATTGATTCCGGCGATAAAACTGCTGCGTCTGATGCTTACACCGCTGCGATTCCAGTGCTCGATGCCATGGCCCGAAAAGGTCTGGTGCACAAAAACAAAGCGGCGCGCTACAAGAGTCGTTTGAACGCTCAAATTCGCGCTCTGTAGTTTATCCCGCACGCGGCAAAGCAGAGCAGGCATCCCTCGTTGGCCTGGTTGTTCGAGTAAGGGTTGCTTGCACCCTGGCCGATTAAGTAAGGCCCTGCTGCAAACGTCAATGGTGGCTGGCATCGATCGCCACCATGTTGTCCCGGGTTACCAGTTCCGGCTCATTGACATACCCCAGACGCTCACTGATTTTATCGCTGCGACAACCTGCCAGTAGTGCGGCCTCTGAGGCGTTGTAGTTAACCAGCCCGCGGGCCACTTCCTCACCCTCTGCAGAACAGATAGATACCAGCTCACCGCGGCGAAATTCACCTTCTATGTCTGTAACGCCAATTGGCAATAAGCTGCAGTCACCTTCTTTAAGTTTTGCAAATGCACCACTGTCGACGCGCACCGTGCCACGCGCTTTGAGTTGATTGGCAAGCCACATTTTGTGTGCCACCAGTTTTTTATGGGTTGCCTGCAGGCGTGTGCCAATAGACTCACCTCGATGCAATCGCAACAACACGTCAGGTTCGCGTCCGGAAGCAATCACAGTATGTGTGCCTGATCTGGCCGCCCGTTGCGCTGCAAGTATTTTGGTCTGCATGCCGCCAGTGGCGAATTTGTTTGTACTTGGCCCTGCAATTTTTAACAGCGCGGGATCACCTGCGGTGGCAGTGGTTATAAGTTTGGCATCGCTGTTGTTGCTCGGGTCTTTATCAAACAGTCCCTGTTGGTCTGTCAGAATGATTAATTGATCTGCGGAAACAAGATTAGCCACCAGCGCTGCCAGATTGTCGTTGTCACCGACACGGATTTCATCGGTTGTGACTGTATCGTTTTCGTTGATCACAGGCAGCACACCAAAGCTTAGTAAAGTACCCAGTGTGCTTTTAGCATTAAGATATCTCTTGCGATTACTGAGATCATCGTGAGTTAAAAGAATCTGTGCTGTGTGTCTGCCACGTGCACTTAACTCTGCTTCATAAGCTTTGACCAGTCCCATTTGCCCGACAGCTGCAGCCGCCTGCAGTTCCGGCAGTGCGGTGGGCCGCGTTGTCCATTGCAGTCTGTGCAATCCTTCAGCAATAGAGCCCGAAGACACCAAAACCAGCTCGACATCATCACCATTAAGGCAACGATTTGGCGCGACCATTGATTGATGTTATCCAGATTCAATCCGGTACTGTCAGCCGTGATTAATGCACTGCCAACTTTTACTACCCAACGTTTTTTTTTTACTGATCTGGTTTGCATGGAAAGGAAAGTCTACTGATGTTCATCTTCCAGCGGACCTGCTGCGTGGTCTTGTGCATGGCCCAATGAGTGGGCTTCGTCATCCGGGTGCAGGACAGGTTCTGGATAGGTCACTGTGCGGTTTGCGAGCCCGCGTTCTTTTTCGGCTTGCAGCGCTTCCTGTTTCTCTTCGATATAGTGCATGATGTCGGCACACAGTTTGTCAGTGCCGCGACCATCAACAGCAGAGACGCTGTACCACGGTCCATCCCAGTTGAGTGTTTTAAGTGTGGCAGCCGTCTTTTCCTGCCACTCATCCTCTGGCATCAGATCAAGCTTGTTAAATACCAGCCAGCGCGGTTTATCGAGCAGTTCCTGATCAAACTTTTGAAGCTCATGTATGAGTGCCAGTGCCGCTTCAGCCGGATCGGTTTCGTCAAAAGGTGCCAGATCAATGATATGCAGCAGTAAACCGGTGCGCGTCAGGTGGCGTAAAAAACGAATGCCGAGTCCTTGTCCCTCTGCAGCACCTTCAATTAAACCCGGAATATCTGCCATCACAAAACTTCTGTGTGACTCAATACTGACCACGCCCAGATTCGGATGCAAAGTAGTAAACGGGTAGTCTGCGACACGTGGTTTGGCCGCTGATACTTTGCGAATAAGAGATGACTTACCCGCATTCGGGTAACCCAGCAACCCGACGTCGGCCAGCAACTTAAGTTCCAGCATCAAGTCACGTCTTTCCCCTGGAGTGCCGTTGGTAGTTTTGCGCGGGGCTCTGTTGGTTGCACTTTTAAAGCGAGAGTTGCCAAGACCGTGTTCACCACCTCGGGCAACCAATAGCTTTTGACCATCCTCGAGAATATCCCCGATCAGTTCATCGGTGTTGTGGTCTGTAGCGACCGTACCGATTGGGACTCGTATTTCTTTTTCCTTCCCTGCCCGGCCAGTACAGTTGGCACCACCACCATTGCGGCCACGCTCAGCTTCGTAGGTGCGCGTGTGTCGAAAGTCGACCAGTGTGTTGATGTTCATGTCGCCAACCAGGTAGACACTGCCACCGTTTCCACCGTCACCGCCGTCTGGTCCGCCGCGCGGAACGTATTTTTCGCGCCGAAAGCTCAGACAGCCATTGCCGCCGTCACCGGCGATCACTTTTATTTTGGACTCATCGACGAATTTCATGAGGTTTCTGCAACTCAGCCGTTTTGGTTACCCAAATAATAAGAGGGCCCAATAAAAAACCCCGCAGCGCGGGGTTTGGTCAGAGCGAATCGTGCGGCTGGTTACGAGCCTTCGACTACACTGACAAATTGGCGGTTTTTCGGGCCACCAGTATGAAATTTAACCACGCCGTCTGACTTTGCAAAAAGCGTATGGTCTTTACCAACACCGACGTTTGAACCAGCGTGTACTCTGGTGCCGCGTTGACGGATCAAGATGTTGCCGGCGAGAACCGCTTCGCCACCGTATTTCTTGACGCCAAGGCGTTTGGATTCAGAATCGCGACCGTTGCGAGTACTACCGCCTGCTTTTTTATGTGCCATGTGTATTAGTCCCGGGCGAAATATCGCCTGCGTGAAAACTTTTGCTAGCGTCTGGAAGACGATAGAACGATAATTTGATTGTCGCCAGTATTTCCAGGCTTTTCAGAGCTGCTTTCAGGCTCTAAAGCGCTTTATAATGCTGAGACAGTTGCTTCAAACTACTGAAGACTTCCTGCGAGTGTGCCGGAGGCGCTTCTTCGAACCGCAGAAAAGCCTTTAATAATAGTCCGCCCTACACAATGAGTCAATTAGAAGCACCTGTCACGCCGGCAAACCTGTCGGAAAAATCCCGTTCGGATCTCCGGCTGGATGTCCAGATTGATGATCTGATCTCAGATGCGATGACTGAGGTCAATCAAAAGATCCATGCTTCTCTGCAATCAGATGTTGTCCTGATCAACCAGATGGGCCAGTACATTATTGGTGCGGGTGGTAAAAGGCTGCGACCAAAATTGACCCTTTTGTCTGCTTTGGCACAGGGCTATCAGGGCAATCACCACACCAATATTGCCGCTGTGATCGAATTTATTCACACCGCCACATTGCTTCATGACGATGTAGTTGACTCTTCAAGCCTTCGCCGGGGCCAGGATACGGCCAACACGGTTTGGGGCAACGAGGCGGCTGTGCTGGTGGGCGATTTTCTGTATTCCCGCGCCTTTGAGATGATGGTTGAAGTCGGGGAGATGAGAGTCATGGAAATCCTTTCGGCTGCCACCAACAAGATTGCAGCAGGCGAGGTCATGCAACTAATGAATATCGGTGAAACAGAGATCACTGTGCAACGCTATATGGATGTGATTGCTGCAAAAACCGGCAAGCTGTTCGAAGCGGCAACCCAGCTGGGTTCGGTTCTCGCATCAGCTAATCGCGATGTTGAACACTCTATGGCGCGCTATGGCGCACACCTGGGGCTCGCGTTTCAGCTGGTTGATGATGCGCTTGATTACAACGCCAGAAGTGATGAACTGGGTAAGAATGTCGGTGATGATCTGGCGGAAGGTAAACCGACATTGCCACTGATCTATGCATTGCAGTTAGCGCCATCGGATGCAGCAGGTAAAATCCGAATCGCGTTGCAATCAGCGCAGAAGACTGGTCAGTTACCGGATAAAGATATTCTTCCGGTTGTAGAACTGGTCTGTCAGTCGGGCGCTATTGAACGCACTAATCAGCAGGCTCAGCAGCAGGTCGATCTCGCTATTAAAGAGTTGGCATGTCTGCCTGAGAGTCTTTACAAAGACGCGCTGGTAATGATTGCGGAAACCTCTGTTAAGAGACGATTCTAAGCCGCAGACTTAGGCCGCTGCTCTATATCCCGTTTTGGGTCGCGGTTTGGCGGCGAGCTTTTACACGCGTCGGGACGATCGCGCTTATCAGTAGTGTCAGCCACAATAGTGGCATGTCGAATAAACCACCGCCTCCACCACCACCGCTACTGGTTTCTGCAGCGGCTGTTGTGACGGTTGGAGTGGGTGTCACCTGAGTCACTTCCTGAGTCGTTAACTCAACATCGTTTACGATTGTTGGTGGCGGTGGCGGCGGTGGATCAGCCGGCAGTACCAGCTCTGCAAAGTTGTTTTGTTCATCTAAATCAAAAAATCCATTGGGTTCCAGACGCATAGTTATAGTGCGTTCACCTTCTGGTGCCAGTCGTAACTTCACCGCAAGGTCATGCTGGTCACCGGCAAAAGTAGCCGGTATGCCGCAGATAAGTTTTGACGGATCTTCAAGCTCGCACAGTGCCGGTGCTTCGGCAATGGTGGCGTTGATTAAATCGAGGTTCAGTGTTGCAGACGGAAACGCTCGGGTGGAGTCGAGGTTGGTTACGGTCGCGAGAATCTGGTTTGATTCAAGTTGTGTGATGTCTACGCCAATGTTTATCGCTTCTGTATAGCAAGTGCTTTGCTGCAGGCGGCTGCTGATAGCATCGCTGCTGCAGCTCGAAAATTGACGAGTTGTATCTGAGTTGATTGCAGAAAACATCAGGTGATCAACAATATTCACACATTCAACGGTTGCATCGTCATGGTCAGCACCCAGGTTATGACCGATCTCGTGTGCGGCTAACTCGACCGGGAATAGAAATGGTCTGGACATGCTGACGTCATAACCATCGGTACGACAGGCAGCGCCACTGAAGGCAAGTCCTACGGCGTTGTCACCCGACTGAGTACCACTAAAGAGATGCACCAGACTGAGGTCCTCAGGCAGAAGCTCTGAGGCGATTCGATAATCACGGAACAAACCGAGGTTGTCTTCAAGGCTGTTACCGTTGAAAGGCAGTGCTGTGTCGTCTGTGAGTAGTACAACCACATCAACCATCAACGCCAGACCGAAATTTTCGCGGTATAAACCGTCGACCGAATTGAGTGTCGATATAGCATTGGTCAGACCGCGACCACCGATTGCTTCCTGGTAAAGGGCATCGACAACAATACCGACACGCGCTACCCGCGTTACTTCTCCGACGGTTTGGGTTAGCTGGTTGCTTATAGGTACTGCTATTTCTTCAAAAAGAATTTCTGCAGATCGGTTGTCAGGCAGTCTGCCATCATTGAATAAAGTTTTATACGGTGAAGAATCCTGCGAAGCACTTAAAGCCGTTCTACCAGTTATTTCGTCAAGCGACTGTACGGGTGGGGTCAAGGGAGGGAGTAACAGCTTGCTGGTGCCAAAAGAATTGGCGGCAAAATCTGTTTGCTCCGAACTAAAATGAGTACTGAAGCTGCCAGTGTTGATCGTGCCGGAAACGAACTCTCCTTCAACAACGACTCTGGCCCATGAGTCAGGAAGCGATTCAACGATACCGGCATACGCGATGCCGCTCTGTTCAACCGGCACACCGTCAGTGGTGACTATGCGCAGATCATTTAATTGAGAGTGTGGCGACACCAGCAGATGTTCGACGCGGTTGCCAATTCGAACCGAGACCCGATTTGACCAGGGGCCGGTGTCGAGCGTCTCAACACTAACCAGACTGGCGTTGTATGTTTCTTCCGCAGAGATCACCGTCGGTAACATCAGCAGCAGAAAATAGATAAACGCAGCAATTCCTTTTGCTGTGATGCGCTCTGTTTTCATGAAATAACTAATCTGCAAGTAGGAGTGACTAGGACCGGATTTGAAAGCATCCGTTGCGCTACCGGCCGATTGTATCAACCTTATGACAGGTTAGAAGGCAAAAAATTAAAAAACCCGCGCCAGAAGATTAGCGCGGGTTAATGGACTACTTATTTACTGCCGGGAAGTGTACGGCGACATAACTCCCCGATGGGTACGTCTTTACAACTCAGGCTTATTTAGGTGAGACACCCAGTGAGCGAACAGTCGCGATATTCAGGTACTCATCAACCGGTAGCCCTTTTTGACGCTGGTATGCGTTGACTGCCCGCATGGTGTCGGCACCAATCACCCCATCGATCGGGCCCGGATTGTGTCCGGCTCTCTGAAGGGCTGTCTGGATGGACGTAATGCGATCGCGCGTCATGTTGGTATCACAAAGGATTTCACGCCAGTCCAGCATGCCTTCGTCTGTCAGCTTGCGCTTGGTTACGGTGGCGTACTTCGCTGGAATTTTTATGCGACGCTCTTTTGCAGGAGTCGCTTCCTCGGTTACAGTGATCGTCTTGTAAACCGCTGGTACCGCTACCGTGCGAGTCGTAGGTTTAGTAGCGATTACACGCTTCTCTACTGTGTCGTAGACTGCCGGGATTTCCTGAATTGAAGTGGATGCCTTCTTCTTCAGGACGCGCTTTTTAACGGTCTTGAAGGTAGCTGGTACTTCAACCAGACACATGATCTCACCAGTTGTTTCATCGATCTTCTGAATCGGTCCTGTACCTTTTAACCAGGTGGTGTGGGCTGGCTTATCCTGAACACGTTCGGTGACAGTTTCATAGACAGGTTTCACCTGGACGAGTTTTTTGGTTGCTGCCTTTATCAGCACTCGCTCTTTAACCGTTTTGAAAGTGGCAGGTACGGTGACCAGCTTTTCGGTCGCTTCTTTCACCAGCACGCGTTTCTTGGAAGTTGAGAACTTGGCAGGGATAATCTCAATGCGCTCGCCTTCCTCTTCTACAAGAATACGCTCAGAAAGAGTCTGGTACTTAGGTGGTACCCAAATACGAGTGAAGCATTGGCCGGGCTTGGCACCGGGTGGCAGCAGATCGCCGGCACCGTAGTTGGTTCCGGCCGGGCTTGCCGCAGCCACTTTGGAAGCAGAAGCTTTTTTGGCGAGCAGTGACTCGCGCTTATCCAGGTCAGCCGAACGAGCGTTCAGAGCAGCCAGCTGTGAATCGAGTTCAGCTTGCTTTTTAGCCGCCGCATTCGTCGCACCGTCGCCATCGACTACTGATCCGGCAGTGCTTGCGACACCATCCTTCAGTTTGCCAGCGGTCGAGCAAGCAGATAATGAAGCAACGATCACAGCCGCTGATGCGAGCGCTCCGATATTTTTAGATAGTTTCATCAGGGTACGTCCCTCCGAAGGACAATTCGCCAGTTAAGTTATTTAGGAGCCGGTGCCTTTCTGGCGAGGCAACTCAGCATCACGTTCTTGCATTTGTAGTTTAGAACTGCAAATTTTGCTTATTGTTGCCAAAATCCAACAAAAATGACCTTCGGTTGTTCTTGCAATTCACCAGAACCCATTCAGTTACAATGGAAAATTTAGGTGACTTGTCAGGTAATTAACCTAAGTCAATGCAATACAAGCAAATTCAGAGCGTATCGTGAATTGTTTGCGCCTTCAAAGCAAGGAGTGCAAGGGTTGAAAGCGGATGTTTTACATTAAAATGTGCCAATACTTTCACCGCAGTATGGCCGCTGGATCAGACCAGCAAATCGTTAAGTTCTGCCGCTGATAGCTCAATTGTCTGATATTTACCACTTTCGATAGTAGCGATATCCCAGGGTCCAATCTGGTGTCGAATCAAACGCAAAGTCGGAAATCCAACTGATGCTGTCATACGCCGTACCTGCCGATTGCGCCCTTCATCGAGAGTCAGATCGATCCAGCAGTCGGCAACGCTTGCGCGGTAGCGAACGGGTGGGTTTCTGGGCCAGATGCTCGGTGGTTCAATTCGTGTGGCGTCCAGTGCACGGGCATTGCCGTCTTTTAGTGTTACCCCCTGGCATAGTAAACGGAGCGCTTTGTCTGTGATCTCCCCTTCAACCTGCACCCAGTAGCGCTTTTGCCATTTCATTTTTGGATGACTGATGCGGTGTTGCAACGGCCCATGGTTGGTTAATATCAGCAGACCCTCACTGTCTTTGTCGAGACGACCGGCGGGGTAGACATCTTTGACCTTTACAAGATCTGCAAGTGTGTTGCTGTCGCCGCTGAACTGGCTGACATAACCAAAAGGTTTATTCAGCAGAATGACTTTTGCGTTAGTCGCGGCGGCTTTGCGACGTTCGGAAGTATCAGATCGACGACTGTACTTTTTAACTTTGGGCCGGCTTACGCGTTGACTGCGCTTTTTTCCAGGAGGCTGTGCCATCGCTGTCGACGCCTGTCGTTAAAACCTAGCTGATCGAATACAGATTCCATGCGCGCCTCATCTGGCTGGATACGGTACTCACTCAGTGTGGTGTTTAAAGTAGTGGCCGGTATAAGTCCGGTGAGTTGTCGTGCCAGCAGGACAGTCTCTGCGTGATCCTGCAACAGTTCTGCAACCCGGCTTGCCCCTCGAAACTTCATTGCAGGGACTTTATCGGTGTTGTCTAAAAGTGCAGTTAAGTTGCCCCACTTAACCAGCAGTCTGGCGGCGGTTGCAGTGCCGACTCCCGGTATGCCCGGTATATTGTCAACCTTGTCTCCGGTCAGTGCCAGTGAATCTGCAATTTGGTGTGGTCTGACACCAAAGCGTTTTTCGATCAACCGTGCATCGAGCCAGGTATCTCGGGCAAAGTCCCAGATGGCGTCACCGTCTCCGACGAACTGACACAAATCTTTGTCGGCTGAAACAATCACGGTATGTATTTTTTGTTGCTGAGCGATTTCGGCCAGTGATCCGATGATGTCATCTGCTTCGAGTTGGCCACTGGCTAAGGCGGTGATACCAATGGCTTCAGTAAAAGCTTTGCACAGTTCGAACTGACGCTTGAGCTCATCAGGTGCGGGTGAGCGATTGGCTTTGTAGTCTGGGTAGATCTCGTTGCGAACAGAGGTCCCGAGACTTTCATCAAATGCACAGGCAATCAGCTCTGGATTGCGGCGCGAGATCAGCTGATAAAGAAACTCAATAAAGCCGAAAGTGGCATTAGCCGGATGGCCGTCTGCATCGGTGATACTGGCAGGCATAGAGTGCCATGCCCGAAACACATAGATACTGCTGTCTATTAAATAGAAGGCGTTGGGATCAGACTTTGCTGCAACGGCGGGTTTCATTCAGCGTGTCGGCTACAGTGGGCAACCGACACCGGAGGTCTGTCTATTTCTTGCCGTAGCGGCGCTTGAACTTGTCAACCTGGCCGGCAGAATCGAGAATTTTCTGCTTACCGGTGTAGAACGGGTGGCAGGCCGAGCATACTTCCACATTCAGGTCTTTGCCGATAGTCGAGCGGGTTTTGAATGTGTTGCCACAGCTGCATGCAACGTTGATTTCCTGGTATTTTGGGTGAATATCTGCTTTCATTTGATTTCCTTCGCTTTCAGAGCTGACCGACCCGATGAGCTGTGGGCATGTCGGCGGTCGAAGCTTGCGATGTGTGTAATTGTTTACTGGTCAGCCAGCCAGTGTAGTTCAATGTTGGGGCTTATTCAATTGGTACAAGCTCGAACGATGACAGAGCCTGTTGCCGATCTGCGTGGCTTTACCCGTTTTCCTGTCGAACACTGACCGACTCGATCTGGTTTTCGGTATCGAGACTCACGCTGATCATTATCGGCGAGCAACAGACCTGGCAGTCTTCAACGTAGTGCTGGTCTGGCACTGAGCAGTCGATCAGCAGGTTGATTGACTCGCCACAGTAGGGGCAGTTTATGTCGTATTCTTCCATGGGTTGGTGTTTTGATTTTATTTGCCGACAACCGGGATGCTGGTGAGCCCGGATTTGTTTTCGTCACCCTGATCTTTATCCATAAACAGTTGCAATACGGTGTCGAGGTAATTCGCGCCCAGCTCGGTGGTTTTGATCTGTTGCAGCGTGCGTTCGATTAATCCGTCTTTCTCAGCTTTTTCCAGTATACGCCGAACGCTGGCAATTGACTCGCCGGTGCGTCCTTCAAATTCCTGCACGCTGAAGCCCGCGTTTAGTCGCAATGCGTTCATCATAAATTCAAGTCTTGCGTCTACCGGGGAGACTGAATTTTCTCCCCTGATCCGGTCTGTACTGCCGGAAGATTTTATATAGTCTGCCGGGTGGCGCGCTTTGCTGTGTCTTATGATTGTATTGTGAGCGGGGAAGCTGAGTTTTGAATGAGCACCAGCGCCAATACCCAGATAGTCGCCAAACAACCAGTAGTTGAGGTTGTGTTGGCAGCGGTGTCTGGGTTTTGCATAAGCAGAGACTTCGTACTGCTCCAGGCCCGCGTTGGCAATCAGTGTTTTGCCTGCCTCCTGAATATCTGCAAGCATTTGTTCATCAGGCAGTTTCGGCGGGTTAGCAGCGAAAAAAGTATTGGGCTCAAGCGTCAGTTGATAATAAGACAAATGCGTTGGTAGTAGGTCCAGTGCCTGTTGAACATCGGCGACTGCATCCGCGGTAGTCTGATCAGGCAGTCCGTGCATTAAGTCAATATTAAAATTATCGAAGCCTGCCACTTTCGCAGTTTCGCAGGCACTTATTGCTTCAGCTGCGCCATGTATTCTGCCAAGCGCTTTCAAATGTTTATCGTTAAAGCTCTGAACACCAATTGACAGACGGTTGATACCACTCTCTCGATACTCTTTGAAACGCAGCGCCTCGAACGTACCGGGGTTTGCCTCAAGTGTGATCTCGGCTCGTGGTTCCAGTTTAGTTAGCGCACGCACTTTGCCGAGCAGACGATCCAGTGCGTCGCTTGACATCAGGCTCGGTGTGCCGCCACCAATAAAAACAGACTCGACTGAACGACTCCAGATATCCGGTGCGTGTTGTTCAAGATCAGTAATCAGTGCATCGATGTATTGAGCTTCGGGGATTTCATCCCTGACTGCGTGTGAATTAAAATCACAATAAGGACACTTTTTAACGCACCACGGGAAGTGAATATAAAGCGTCAGCGGTGGGTATTCAGTGAAGTGTCTCACCGACTTAAGGCTGCAGTGTGCTTTGCAAGAGTTTGTGTTTCAGTTCTGCAAGCGCAATGGCGCGATGACTTATAGCACTCTTCTTTTCTTTACCCATCGCTGCTGCTGACATTTGTTGACCAGGACAATAAAATACCGGGTCATAGCCAAAGCCGCCGTCGCCGTCAGGTTCACTTAAAATATGGCCGTGCCAGAGGCCGGTTGCGATAACCGGTTCCGGATCTTTTGCATGACGCAGAAATACCAGTGCACAAACAAAGTAGGCGGCTCGTGCTTCCGGTGGCAATGGTTTTAGTACGTCCAGCAGTTTGTCGATATTTTCCTGATCCGTTGGCTTGATGGATTCTGTGCCATCAGGTGTTGCTGCATAGCGTGCGGAGCGGATACCCGGTTCACCGTTTAGTGCCGGTACTACCAGACCAGAGTCATCAGCCATGGCGCAAAGTCCGGTGGAGGCACTGGCGTGACGTGCCTTGATCAGGGAGTTTTCAATAAAGGTTGATGCATTCTCATCGGCTTCAGTGACGCTAAACTCTGACTGAGACACAAGCTCAATGCCCAAATCTGCCAATGTACCGGATAGCTCTGCAAGCTTGCCCTGATTGCCACTGGCCAACACACACCTGATTGCTTTACTGCCCGGCTCTGTCATAGTCAGCTCTTAAGACTCGCCTGTTGCGCTTCGACTATTTCACCAATACCTTTGCGAGCCAGTGACAGCATAGATTCGAGTTCCTGCTCGCGGAATGCGTGACCTTCAGCGGTGCCTTGTATTTCGATATAGCCACCTGCTTCATTCATCACGATATTCATGTCGGTTTCGGCGTTGGAGTCTTCTGCATAGTCGAGGTCGAGTACCGGCTCGCCGTTATAGATTCCAACCGAGATTGCAGCAACCTGACCATGCAGTGGATTTTTTTTAAGAACTTTTTTGGCCATCAGATGATTGATGGCATCACTCAGTGCCACATAAGCACCGGTTATAGAGGCAGTTCGGGTGCCGCCGTCGGCCTGAATCACATCACAGTCTATCGTGATGGTTTTTTCACCGAGCGCTTCAAGGTCGATAATTGCTCTCAGTGATCTGCCGATGAGTCGCTGGATTTCCATGCTCCGACCGGATTGCTTGCCGGCTGTCACTTCTCTTCTTGAGCGCGTATTGGTAGCGCGCGGTAACATACCGTACTCGGCCGTGACCCAGCCGCTGCCTTTGCCTTTAAGGAAAGGTGGTACTCGGTCTTCGATGCTGGCATTACAGAGCACTTTGGTATTGCCAAAACTGACCAGTACCGAGCCTTCAGCATGACAAGTGAAATTTCTTTCGAAAGAAACAGCTCTGAGTTCGTCGTTAGCACGCTGGCTGGGGCGCATAAAATTCCTGAAGTTTTAAGATTGGAAAATAGAGTGCTTGCCGTACTTCGTTCGAGCAGGGCAAGGTGCAAGAGATCACATCGTACAAGCGTGAGGCGACATGATACAGTTCCTGCCGTTCAATGCCGAGATCTGTGACAGGAAAAACTATGTTAAAGAGCATGACTGCTTTCAGTCGCAAGGAATCTGTTAGTGACTGGGGTACGCTGGTCTGGGAAATGCGCTCGGTAAACCATCGCTACCTTGATGTTTCCATCCGTATCGCCGATGAGCTCAGATTAATTGAGCCGCAGGTACGAGAAAAAATTAATCTAAAGCTCAGTCGCGGAAAAGTAGAAGTATCGTTGAGATTCAAGCCGTCGCAAACGGTCAGCAGCCAGATTGCAGTCAACGAGTCACTTGCAGGTCAGGTGGCTGATGCTGCCAAATCGCTGCAGAAAATGATTGGTGATACACAACCGCTATCGGCCCTTGAAGTGTTGCGCTGGCCGGGTGTAGTAGGGCAGGCAGAGGCGGACTTTGGTCCCCTGCAGCAACTTGCTTTGTCACTTTTTGATACCACCCTCGAAGATTATATAGAGACCCGCCAGCGTGAAGGTGAGAAAACGGCAGTTATGCTGACCGAACGCTGCGACGCCATAGATGAGATTATCGCAAAAGTAACCACGCTCAGGCCGCAGGCAATAGAACGGCAAAGAACCAAACTGATGTCGCGCATTGAAGAGCTCGATACCGATCACGATACCGGCAGGCTAGAGCAGGAGCTGGTTTATATTTCGCAGCGGCTGGATGTAACCGAAGAACTTGATCGACTAACGGCACATTTAAGCGAGCTGCGCGACATCTTAAAGCGTGATGAACCGGTGGGCAGACGTTTGGATTTTCTGGTGCAGGAGTTTAATCGTGAGGCCAATACTTTAAGCTCTAAATCAGCAGATGCCGATACCACAGCGCTATCGGTAGATCTCAAAGTTTTTATCGAACAGATGCGAGAGCAGGTACAAAACATCGAGTAGCAACTCTGTTTTTATCAACCAACTGTTTCAGATGAATATAAAAACCACTGGTAGCCAATAAAAGCTGCCAGCAGCAGAAACCCTTCGACACGATTGATTCGTCCCTCGCGTTTGTAGCCAACACAAAAAATCATCAGACAAATCGTCAGGGCAATATGTACAACCGCATCGCGGTTGCGCACCATGATGTCAAGATCGCCCGGTGCGAGTACGGCGACAATGCCGACCACTGCCAGTGCGTTAAAAAGATTAGAACCAACAACATTGCCAATTGCCAAACCGTATTCACGGCGTAGTATGCAGGCAATGGTTGCTGCCAGTTCCGGCAGGCTCGTACCTACGGCAACAATAGACAGACCAATCATTAACTCACTGACGTTTGCGGCACGAGCAATTTCAACCGCACCCCAGACCAGAACTTTGGCACTGATCAGTAATACGATAAGCGCGACCACGGTGATCATTGAGGAGGTTTTAACCGAGGTGTTTTCGTTTATGTTGTCATCAAACTCGACACCGATACTGTCATCTGGCCGGCTATTACCCTGCCACACCAGCCAGCCAAGGCAAATCATCAGTGTGACAATTGCAGCGATACCGTCTATTCGGGAAAGATGAAGATCAAAAATTAACGCAGTGGAGAACAAAACCACTGCAAACAACAATGGAATTTCGCGTCGTAAAATTTCACTGGCGACAGGTATTGGAATAAACAAGCTCGCCGCTCCGAGAATCAGCGCGATATTGGCAATGTTCGAACCTATCGCGTTACCGATAGCGATGTCGGAACTGCCATTGCCCGCTGACATCACCGCGATAAGAATTTCAGGAGCTGATGTTCCGAAACTTACAATCGTCAAACCGATTAACAATGGCGAGATGCCGAGGTGTTTTGCCACCGAGCTTGCCCCATCTACAAATTTGTCTGCACTGATAGCGAGCAGTGCGAGACTGATAACGATGGCCAGAACGGGCAACAACAGCATAGTGTCAGATATTCAGGAAGGGGTTTCTATAGGTTAGTTTATATTGCAGTGAGAGCAAGGTGGCTCGGGCCAACATCCTGCCAACTTACTGTAGAAAGTGTTGCGCTGTGCACCTGGGTGAGTTCAGTTGGCAGATACTGCTTATGCTGCTTCGGAATCCAGCGCACGACTGCGGAAACCGACACTCACAGCCAGCCCGGGCTGATTGTCAGACAGCATCAGTTCGGCACCGTGCATTCTGACCACAGCGGTAACCAGGCTCAGGCCAAGTCCGTTGCCCGGTGACTTGCGTTCGTTCTCCAGCCGTACAAAGCGCTGTAGTACCCGATCGCGTTCGTGGCGCGGAATGCCGGGTCCGTTGTCTGTGACAGTAATGGTGAATTCGTCTTCATTGCCGGACAGGTAGATACCGACCAGCCCACCAACCCGCGTGTACTTGATTGCGTTGTCTAACAGGTTAGTGATGGCCTGCGCCAGCAAGTGCCGGTTACCATAAAATACCGGGTTGGCATTGATGCGTTCAACAAACATCAGGTTAGCGTCTTCAGCAACTGCACCGTAGAGCTCTGCCAGCTCGCTTGCCAGGTCACCCATGCGAACCTGTTCCCATTCGGTTTTGTCGATGCCGGCTTCAAGCCTTGCGATAGAAAGCATGGCGTTAAACGTATGGATCATGCCGTCAGCCTGGGAGATTGAATATTCAATGGTGTCGCGGTATTCATCGTCGCTGCGGTTTTCAAGGAGGGTGACTTCCAGTCGATTGCGCAGTCGAGTCAGCGGGCTGCGTAAATCGTGTGCGACGTTGTTGGTGACCTGTTGCATGCTCTCCATCAGGTCTTCGATCCGAGTCAGCATTTGGTTGATCTTAACGGCAATGGTATCGAACTCGTCGCGCTTCTCGGTAACCGGGATCCGTCTTGAGAATGCGCCATTCATAATTTCACCTGCGGTCTGGTTTACGCTGGCAATTCGCTTCAACCCACTCATACTCATCCAGATACCGCCGAGTACGGCAAAAATCAGTGTTATGCAAGTTGCACCAACAACCAGTGCGAAGGTGTAGTCGAGCAGTGCCTGTTCATCACTTATC
>CAYLZS010000352.1:0-43145 GCA_964388065.1 uncultured Granulosicoccaceae bacterium | reverse complement strand
GCCACAGGCTGTGACTAGTGAGCAAAGAAGGGCCAGGCCGCAGATGCGGACACCTGATCTTTGTATAGAGGGGTGTTGCTTATTCATAGGAAGTAGCTTATGTGTCATGACATATAAAGTCAAGTGGGAGACTTTCTCAATGACTGAACAAGCGGCAGCCAGAGGCCTGACTGCCGTTGAATTTACTATTTTTGAGCTATTGGACTACAAGCTTATGAATTGTGTGGGCTACTGACGCTGGGTAATTGACCAGTCAAACAGATCAAAGTCTCCGGCACCCCAGAATATTTCGGTGCCGACGATGATGTTGGCGACGCACCATGAGTCCTGAATTTGCTCTGAGTTGATGTTTGCGCCGAACAGCGCTTCTACCTGATGGGCATTCTGGCGAGCCCAGTCGAGGTAATCGTTCCAGTAAATCGTGCCGCTGGTTACCGGATCCTGTGCGACAAATGCAATGTAGCGAGTATCATCGCTCTTGGTAAAAACATTGTAGCTGGCACCTCGCAGGGAGATAGTTGTGACAAAGTCGCGCGAAGAGGCGGGCAAACGCTCGGCACCTGAGTCAAGCCAGACCATGACTTCATAAACGTGATTGGAACCATTTGTACGATTAACTTCCAGACTGTCGTCGCAGACACCATTGGTTGGTTCATAGAGAAACGATTCAACGGCAACGTTACGCTCACCGGAAATAACGCTGCCATTCGGGAAACGACTGTTGACTGAAGCCTGAACCGTTCTTGCAGTGCCAAATTCCGGTGCATTAAAAGAGAAGTCAATCTGAACGTTTGCCATCTCATCGACGCGAACCGGAAAGCCGATCTGTGACTTCGGTGCACTGGTACGGAACTCGTCTTTAATGCCAAAAATAAGTTCCGGATAAGATCTGACATAGTAGTCGTCAGAAGGGCGGCCGCTGGCACCGGGTATACCGGGTCCCCAGTCGTAAGTCCAGCTGACGGGTACACCATTGGTGTTAGTTTTTATAGTCTGACTCCAGTCATAGCCAGGCGCTGCTCGCGATGAACGCCATGCATTCTGATTAAGCAGAAAGTCACCGACTTGCTCAGTTGCAAAAAGATCACCGCTGTCTGCAGTTGTGGTTACTGATGTTGAAGTCACAACGGGTAGTGACGTGACGCGGGTAACTGCACCGCCATCACCAGAGCTGAAACTGCCGTCGTTGTTGTCACTGGTGTTTGTGTTGTCAGCTGCACCGGTATCGGCCGCAGTAGTATCGGCAGTCGCAGTATCAGCAGCACCGGAATCTATAGGGCCGGAATCTACAGGGCCAGTATCTGTAGTATCTGAATCTGTAATAACGGAATCACTATCAGCGGCATCATCACTAATCAGTCCGGTGCTGGCTGTGACCAGACAGGTGTCATTATTCTCCCAGCCATAACCGTCACCGTCCGGGTCGCTTAACGCGCTAACGCAGGAAGGGCGCTCATCACCTGCAATTGGAGAGTTGAATAAAACAGTATCAGTAACCTCTTCAGAGGTATCACTGGTAACCACGCATGTATCACTATTTTCCCAGCCATAGCCGTCGCCGTCCGGATCGCTGGATGACGATGCACAAACGGGGAAGCGTGAATCAGAAGTCGGGCTTGAATTTGAGCTTGCGCCTGAACTCAAAATTGCGCGTGTAGTTGTCGTTGCACCAACAAGGCAGGATCTGTGATTTTCCCAACCCCAGCCATCGCCATCTGAGTCAGATGATGCGCTGTGACAGACAGGTGTCATGGCGTGGGTGGTGGGAGCGGCAGCGTAAAATAAAGCGAATGAACTGATCGCCAGGATCTGTTTAACGTTTGACAAAATATACCTCTTAATGTCGTTTTAATGTCGTTTGAGTGTTGGGTTGACGGACTTTATAAAGAGCGGTGTGTTACTCGTGTCGAGCCGCCACATTGAGCGCCGGCAACCAGATACGACCGTTTATGTCCTGACATATTAATGTTCTGGCGGGAGTTTATGTCAAATGCTGCGGTGTGTCTCACCAGATTCGCAGGATTTACGATTAGAAACAACATGAGACAAAATACCGAGATTCAGGCAGGCCATGAGCCAGCTTCTTTGTAACTTATTTGGTACTTATAAACTTATTTGGTACTTATATTAAGTGGATTGTCGAACTGGTGCAGCTATTTAAGAGTGCAGGTGCTTTGCGTGGAAAGCGATGTGTTCTCCGATAAAAGAGGCAATAAAATGATAGCTGTGGTCGTAGTGCTCCTGCAGACGTAACGTTGCATCGAGCCCGCGCTTCTCGCAGGTGGTTTGCAGTTGTGGAAAAGACAACTGCTCGGCAAGAAAATTATCACTGCCACCCTGATCAACCAGCAATGGCGGACACTCGGCACCTGCCTCCATCAGGCAGATACTGTCCCAGTCCTGCCATTGTTCTTTATTGGAACCGAGGTATGCACCAAAGCAGCCTTCACCCCAGGCACAGTTAACCGGGTTGGCGATTGGTGCAAACGCCGATACAGATTTGTAGCGACCCGGATTTTTAAGTGCACTGATCATCGCACCATGACCCCCCATTGAATGACCACAGATTGAGCGCAGGTCGGTCACCGGTAAATTGCTTTCTATTAGTTCAGGCAGTTCACGGTTAACGTAGTCAAACATGTTGTAGTGAGGTGTCCAGGGTGTATTGGTCGCATTAACATAGAAGCCCGCACCTTTTCCCAGGTCGTAGCGGTCAGCGTCGTCTGCGACGTCATCACCGCGGGGGCTGGTGTCAGGCATTACCAGCGCGATACCGTGTTCAGCGGCATAACGTTGTGCACCTGCTTTAGTGCGTACGTTGTCGTCGGTGCAGGTTAAACCTGAAAGGTAGTAGAGTACCGGTACACTTTTATTTTCAGCCTGCGGTGGCAGATAGACTGAGAATGTCATATCGCAGTGGCAGCACTCGCTTGTATGGGTATAGCGCTTAAGCCATCCGCCAAACTCTCTTAGCTGTTCTGTGTTTTGCATCTGCCTGTACCTGTTAGTGAATTGACTGGTTGTTATTAACCGGAATGTTATTGTCTAAGTACTGCCGTTCTCTGATCGGTATTCAGCGATGGTGTTGACCACCCACTCCGGAGCTAATTCTTCTGGCTCAGTGACTTCAAGTGCGTCTATGGTTAAAGGTGCTTTGATCTGCTTTGCACCAAGATCGAGAATTGCTTCGTCCATTGTTAACCCGCCACCACAGAAATTGTCGTAAGAACTGTCTCCCAGGGCTACAACGACATAACTGAGATGGATGATTCGAGGGTATTCAGTCTTTAACCCGGTGTAAAGGGGCAGCAGATCATCCGGTACGTCACCATTGCCGGTGCTTGAGGTACAAACGATGAGGTGCTCGACTGATTCATCTGTTAGTGCTGCGACAGTTTGCGGGTCAGGGCGAATGACCTCATGAGATGCGTCGGTTAGTGCGGTTTCGATTTCATCGGAGGTCAGCATCGCAGCACCGAAGACGGAGCCTGTGACAAGTAGTATTTTTGCCATAATATTTAAGGTATTGCTAGGTTACTTTAGCCAGTATGCTATCAAGCACACTGGTCGGAAACAGCCGCTTCGCGACAGCAAAGGTAATTGTTGGTGTCGTGACGCGATAACGACTGCGTGGTGCCTTGTGTTCCAGTGCGTGGATTAATTTATCCACCACGGCCTCCGGACCCAGTGTATAGCGATTCACTTCACCGCTGGTCTGGAGTCTTTGCAGGGTTTTTTGGTAAGTGTCGGCGTGTGCGCTGTTGACGCTGTCGATGTGCTGCTGGAATTTGGTCAGTGCGTGTTGCCTGAATCTCGATTTTATCGGCCCTGGCTGAATGATTGATACATGTATGTTAGTTGCGCGCAGCTCTAACCGCAGTGTGTCGCTCAAGCCCTCAATGGCAAATTTGGCGGCATTGTATGCACCGCGGTGGGGCATGGCGGCAAAGCCGAGCACTGATGAATTTTGTACAATTCTGCCGTGACCCTGAGCCCGCATGACAGGTATGACCTGTCGGGTCAGTTCGTGCCAGCCGAATACCAGAGTTTCGAATTGCGCCCTGAGAGCGTCGGTCGGGACATCCTCGACCGCGCCGGTTTGGCCAAAGCCGCCATTGTTGAACAAACCGTAAAGTTTTCCTCCGGTCTCTTTGAGCACAAGTGCCAGAGTATTTCCTATACTTTGATGGTCGTCGAGGTCGAGCTGCAGGGCTCTGATACCCAGGCTTGAAAATAGTTTGGTGTCTTCTGCTTTGCGTGTGGTGGCGAAAACCTGATAACCACGGTTGTGCAGGGTCGTTGCGGCACAGTAGCCGATGCCGCTTGAGCAGCCGGTTATTAGTATTGAACGATTTTTAAAATCCGGATTCACATGGATAACCTGTGTGCTCACTTGCGCCGGGTCACCGCTAACAGTGATGCATCACAGTTTTAGCGAGACGACGATCTGTTATGATCCGGCGTTTTGTAACAGTTTAAATGAGTTGGTGGATTGTCGCCGACCTTATTACCCAAAAGGCCATCCGAAAGCCACGGCTGATCGGCAGGCAGATCAATAATTTACAAAGAGTGGCGATGAGCGTTCACGAAAAATTCAGTACTATCAGGCAGGACTTATCTACCTCTATTATTGGCCAGTCAACACTGGTTGACCGCTTGTTAATTGCGTTGCTGGCGGATGGCCATCTGCTCGTTGAGGGCGCGCCCGGGCTTGCCAAAACCCGTGCAGTCAAAGAGCTCGCCAGTTGTGTCGACGGGGTCTTTCAGCGCATTCAGTTCACACCGGATTTGCTGCCCGCAGATATCACCGGTACCGAAATCTATTTGCCAGCCAGTGGCGAGTTTAAATTTCAACCCGGACCGTTGTTTAACCAGATTGTGCTGGCAGATGAAATAAACCGGGCACCTGCAAAAGTTCAGAGCGCTTTGTTAGAGGCGATGGCGGAGCGCCAGATTTCCGTTGGCCAGCAGACCTATCCATTGTCGGAGTTGTTTATGGTGATGGCGACGCAAAATCCGATCGAACAGGAAGGCACCTATAGTTTGCCCGAAGCACAGCTCGATCGGTTTTTAATGCATGTCACTATCGATTACCCGCCGGCGCGCAATGAACTTGAAATTCTGCGTCTGGTTCGATCGGAAAACGCCGGTACTGCACACACCTATCGCGATGCCTCACAGCAGTTAAATATTGACGATATCAGGCAAGCCAGAGATGAGGTGAACCGGGTATATCTGACCGAGCAAATAGAGGAGTATCTGGTAAGGCTGGTAACTGAAACCCGAGACAAAGCCGGACCTCAGGCGCGACACATTGCTTTTGGTGCATCACCTCGCGGAACTATTTCACTCGATGCCTGCGCACGCGCGCATGCCTGGCTAAACGGTCAGGACTATGTTGCACCAGCAGATATTCATGCGGTGATCCACGACGTTTTACGCCACCGTATTCTCCTGACCTATGAAGCTGAGGCCGATGGCATATCCGCCAGTCAGGTCATTGATCAGTTGTTGTCGCAGGTCGCAGTACCTTAAGTGCTCGGTAAATTGTTGAACCTGAATATTTGCCGGGTAATACAACTGTCACTGACGACAAGGCCAGTGGCGTGACCGGGCTTGCTGAAATAGAAACCAGTGCAACATCTGTGTCTGTTGCAGAACTTGTTGCATTGCGTAAAACAGTTGGCAAGTTAAACCGTCGCACTGGCAGGCGTGTTCAGGCGCCGGTATCCGGTTCCTCCACGTCAGCAGCGCTTGGCCGAGGTCTGGATTTTTCAGAAGTACGCGAGTACCACGGCGGCGATGATGTCCGACTGATAGACTGGAAAGTTACCGCTCGAACCGGCCGTGCCCATACCAAGCTTTTTACAGAAGAACGTGAGCGGCCTTTTTTTATTGCTATAGATTTGCGTCCGCCAATGTACTTCGGTACTCGTGTAGCATTTAAGTCGGTTATTGCGGCACGTCTAAGTGCCATTGTTGCATGGGCTGCAGCGGCACAGCGCGACCGTGTTGGTGGACTGGTGTTTAACAATAATCAGTTACTGGAAATTAAACCCCAGGCTGGCAGTCGGGGAGTCACCAAACTGCTACATCAGATGGTCCGGCTGCATAACAGTTCACGGCGTGGAAAATTTAAAGCAGAACCATTAAGTGATGCGCTGATGCGTCTTGATCGCAGTGCTCACACCGGGAGTTCTATTTGTCTGGTTTCTGATTTCAGCCACTTCGATTCTGGCCCGCACACAGCAAACTTGCTGCGCCATAATCATACCGTTGCGGTAAAGGTTTTCGATCCTCTGGAAGCAGAGCTTCCGCCGCCGGCAGAATACACCATTACCGATGGCAAAAGAAAAGGCAGACTGAAAACTACCTCTGCCAGAGTACGGCAACAGTACCGGGATGATTTTAGTTTCCGGACTGAGCAACTTGAGCATGTTTTTAGTGGCCCCGGCAACCGTTTTATCAGTGCATCGGTCACCGATGATCCGCTTGATGTTGCGGCTGTTGTAATGAACTCTCTGCCCGGGAGTTCATGAGTCTGATGAATCCCGAGGAGCAAGCGCTGCTTGAGCAGTTGAAAGATGTGGCATTACCTGCTGACCCGGGCTGGTGGCCACCGGCAATTGGCTGGTGGATTGTTCTGCTTGCTGCACTAATTATTGGTGGTATAGCTTTTTGGCTGGTGAAAAAACAACTTGAGAAGCGGGAGCGAAACACTTGGCGTACCACAGCACTTGCTGAGCATCAGCGCATAAGTAATGATTTTTACAACGCTAAAGACCAATACAACACGCTTGCCGAACTGTCAGTGCTGATGCGTCGTGTGTCACTGGCGGTGCAATCACGTCGCAGCATCGCCTCGCTAACGGATGATCAATGGTTACAGTCGCTTGATGTTATTGGTGAGACTACTGATTACAGTAGTGGGTCAGGCAGGTTGTTGTATCGGCATCAGTACCAGCGTGAATTGCGGCTCGATGATAGTGAAGTCTCGGCACTTTTAGAGCTTACAAAAAGTACTATTAAAAGTGCCGGTCGCAATACAAACATTCAGAAAGAGGGTGTGAGCATTGCTGCACTTTGAGTGGTGGTGGATTGCAACGCTCTGGCCGCTGCCACTGTTGCTGCGCTGGACACTGCCGCCTGCGGCACGTCAGCGGCAACCTGCATTGCAAGTGCCCTTTTATGATCAGTTGCGTAACTTTTCTTCAAAGGTTGGGAGTACTCGCGACACGTCGTTAAGGCTGGTGCTGTTTTTACTAATGTGGTGTTTGCTGGTGCTTGCGTGCATGCGTCCGCAATGGCTCGGTGAGCTTACCGATATTCCACTGACCGGTCGCGATCTGATGTTAGGTCTGGATATTTCAGGCAGCATGCGTGAGCAGGATTTTGAAGTGCGTGGCCGCAGTGTGGAAAGAATGGAAGCTGCCAAAGTAGTGGCCAGTGAGTTTGTTGCACAGCGCGAGGGGGATCGGGTCGGGCTAATACTGTTTGGCGATAACGCTCAGGTGCAAACGCCACTGACTTATGATCTTGATACGGTACAGCACTTTATCGCTGAATCTCTGGTTGGTTTAATTGGCCAGTCGACCGCCATAGGTGATGCTATCGGGCTTGCAGTAAAGCGTCTTAAAGAAAGGCCTGCCAAGTCCAGAGTTTTTATACTGCTTACCGACGGTACCAATACCGCAGGTGCTGTGACCCCGCTGGACGCTGCCAATGTTGCCAATCAATATGGTATTCGCATTCACACTATTGGTGTGGGTGCTGAGCAGGTTGTTGTTCGTGATTTGTTCGGTGAGCGGGTTATTAATCCTTCCAAGGGGCTTGATGAGGAGACTCTTAAAGAGATTTCTGCCATTACCGGTGGCAAGTATTTTCGGGCACGCAATACTCGCGAGATGGTTAGTATCTACGATGAAATCAATACCCTTGAGCCAAGTGAAATAGACAGTTTGCAACAACGCCCCATCAGTGAGCTTTACTTCTGGCCTCTGTCACTGGCGTTTCTGTTAAGTGGGTATCTGGCCTGGCGGAGGTATTGTGGGCTGGATTGAGCACTTTCATTTTTTACGACCCTGGTGGTTGCTTAGTCTGATTCCGGCTTGTTGGTTATGGTGGAAGCTGCGTGCAAGTACATCTGTGGTAAATCAGTGGCGCGATGTTGTCGATCCGGAATTGCTTGGGCATCTGGTTGTGGGTAATGAAGGGCCCAGCAGCAGCCGAAGGTATTGGTGGCTGGGTATTGCGTGGTTACTTTGCGTTCTCGGCCTGAGCGGTCCGAGTTGGGAGAAGCGCGATACACCGACGTTTAGAAATGTAGCTGAGCGCGTATTGGTGATTGATCTGTCGCGTTCTATGGATGCCAAAGATATCAAGCCATCGCGACTGGCGCGAGTACGACAGAAGGTTGAAGATATTATTAATCAATCGGGAGAGATAGAAAACGCGATTGTGGTTTATGCAGCGACTCCGTTTGTGGTATCGCCGTTAACCAACGATGCGGCGACAATTCGATCTATGTTGCCAGCGTTGAGGGTTGAAATTATGCCTGCGCAGGGCAGCAGAACCGGTCTTGCATTGAACAAGGCATTTGAGCTTTTGCAAAGTGTGAAAAGCAAGAGTGGTCAGATTTTGTTGTTCACTGATAGTGCTGTTGACGATACAGCCATTGCTGCGGCTGAAGCGATTGCCGAGCAGGGTTATTCGTTATCGGTGATTGGAGTTGGCAGTACTACCGGTGCACCGATACCAAATCCGCGTGCGGGTTTTTTAAAAGATCGCAACGGTAACATTGTTGTTGCACAGATTGATGAAGCGTCATTGAAGTCTCTGGCGACTGCCGGTGATGGTGAGTACCGGTTAATCTCAACTGACGAATCTGACATCGACGCCTTATTGAAAAAATTTAGTCGCAGTGATCTGTCTGCCAGTGATGACACAGCTGAAGATGAATCGCTGCAGACAATCGAAGCATGGCTCGATCGCGGGCCCTGGTTGATCCTGGTGTTACTGCCAATTGCAGCCGCAGGATTTCGGCGAGGCTGGCTATGAGATTGCATTGGCCGACAAATACTCTGCTGTGTGGTGCAGCCGCGCTGATGTTGAGTGTGTTGTTCTGTATTGATATTGCCCTTGGTCAGGGTCAGGGTCTGGATCAGAGTCAGGGTCAGGAACAGAATCAAGGCCGGAGCTCCGGATTTGCAAACTTCTTTAAGCGACCGGATCAGCGCGCAGCCGAACTTTTGCAAGAGGGGCACTACGACGAAGCAGCAGCTGAATTCGATAGTCCACAGTGGCGTGGTGTGAGTCGATTTCGGGGCGGAAAATACCAGCAGGCAATGGAGGACTTTGCCGTTGCCACCGATGCGACGGGTTTGTACAACCACGGTACAGCAGCGGTGCGTGCCGGTGACTACACTCAAGCGGTTAGTTCGTTTGAAAAAGCACTGGAACTGGCCCCGGGTGACGAAAATATTTCACACAACCTCGATATTGCCAGGAAGTTGAGAGATTTGGCTGATAATCAGCAGCAGGAACAACAGTCTGGTGATGAGTCAGGTGAAGAAGACCAACAACAGGAAGGTGAGCAATCGGAATCTCAGGACTCCGAAAATAGTGATCAGGAAGGATCAGATCAGTCTTCTGAAAGTGAATCCGGTGAGTCTGCCGGTGAGTCTGAGAGTGACAACAGTCAAAGCGAAAGCGAAGCCAGCAACAGCGATACGCAGAACGATGGCGAGATGGATGCAGACGTGAATGAACAGTCGCAGGAACAGCAGGAGGAGCAACAGCAGGAAGCAGAAGAACTAAGAGAAATGATGCAACAGGAACAACAGGAAAACGATGCGGAGCAACAACCGGCATCCCAGTCTCAAATTTCGGCACAAAGCTCAGAGCCGGATCCGGTGAGTGAAGATGATCAGGCGACTGAACAGTGGTTGCGCCGTATACCTGACGATGGATCACAGCTGTTGCGCAACAAGATAAGATTGAACCATCTGATTGACTACCCGGATGTACAGGACATGCAGGAGCCATGGTGAATACTCAGAATTATTCTGCCTTTAGTAATCGATATTTTTTAAAATGGTTGCCAGCTGTTGCAATGCTGGTAATCAGTCTGATCACATCGACTGTTGCAAATGCCGCAGAGCTTACCGCGACAGTAGACCGTGACACTGTTATTGAAGGGGAGTCGGTTGTTCTCTATATTGAGGGCAGCAACCTGCTCAATACACCTGATGTAACTGCACTACTGCGAAACTTTGATATTCGCCACTCAGGTCAGTCTAATAGTCAGACGGTGGTTAACGGCAAGCGCTCAAACGGATTTACCATGCGTCTTGAGTTGCAACCTAAAAACATTGGTGCTCTGACAATTCCTGCATTCTCCGTATCTGGTGTTACTTCAGACCCGCTAACGGTAGAAGTCGTAGCGCGTGGCACACCGGGTGTTGAGCCAAGAGATAAAGTATTTGCCGAAGTGTCTGTTGAAAACGAGAACCCGTATGTTCAGGAACAGACAATTCTGCGTTTAAAAATATTTGATGACGGTAATGTGTCTACTGCAAATCCGGTCTTTGATGGGAACAGTGAATATCAGGTTCAGCCATTACCGAGCGGACGCGAAGAGATTGTTGAAAGAGAGGGTGTGCAGTACCGGATGCAAACGTACCGATACGCATTGTTTGCACAAAAAAGTGGTGAAGTAACTATTGATGAGATCACAATCCCCGGCAGCGTCAGGGATCCGAATTACGGCGGTAACCTGTTTCTGCGTACTGTGCCGACTCGCCGAATAGAGCTGCGAACAGAGCCGCTGACACTGACAGTGAAACCGCGCGCGTCGGATAACACAGCAAACTGGTGGTTGCCGGTTAAAGTCCTGGAACTCAGGCATGAATGGTCGGATGATATTGCTACAGCTAAAGCCGGTGATCCTTTAACGCTGACTGTGGAACTGGTTGCAGCAGGTGCCACTTCTACCCAGTTGCCGGAGATACCGGTGCCGGATATTCCGGGTTTAAAAATTTATGTCGATAACCCGGATCTCAGGTCGCGTGCTGATGCCGATAACCTGGTTAGTCTGAGGCGTGAGAAATGGTCTGTGATACCAAACCAGTCGGGGCAGGTCACGTTGCCGGAAGTCGTAGTCAAGTGGTGGGACACCAACACTGATACTGAAAGACAAGCTGTGTTGCCAGCCCAGGTGCTGCAGGTTGAGGGAACACCTGCTACAGAGGCAGCTGACCCTGCGAGTGACCCGGTTGCTGAAGGCGCTGACGTTACAGCAAATGAGAATGTTGTGGCTGATGTTCAACCGGACAGTGAGGCGGACAGTCAGGATAGCAGTCAGATCGCCGGATCAAGTGCGCTTTTAAATAATGCCAAATTGGGTGCATCCGATGACCTGACTGGCACCAACGGTCAAGTTCAGATATCGCGATTCTGGTTCTGGCTGGCGGTGGCATCAATGACTGCATGGCTTGCAACTTTGGCTGCGTGGTGGTGGTCCGTCAGATCTTCAAAAGTTGATCGCGATCGATCAGAATCAATATCGAGCAATGTCAGTGGCGCAGAGCAAAAGGCGTTTAAAAAGATGCGATCCTTAAGCCGTGGTCAGGATGCGACTGCCTATGGTAGTGCTGTGCTAGAGTGGGCACAGGCGAAATGGACCAAAGAACCGGTACATAATCTTCCGGGAGTCGGGGTGCGTCTTGGCAGCCGACAATTGTCGGATGAACTGCGTCGGCTTGATCAACTGAGGTTTTCACCACAGCATAGTTCAGGTGATCGCACCCATGAACATGCAGTGTCGTTAAATGCAATTCAAAAACAACTTGAGGCGGCACTTAATCAAACTACTTCGGATACCGATATTCATAGTCCACATGCCTTGCCGCAGTTGTAGTGCAAATGACTGAAGTGCTGCCCGACAGGTTACCTGACATGCTGTTGGAGGCCAGTGAAGTGTCTGTTAGCCGCGGCGAACTGGTGCTGTTTAAAGAAAAATCTTTCAATATTAAAACAGGTTCGCTGTTGCAGCTGCAGGGGGACAACGGTTCCGGTAAAACAACCTTGCTGCGTGCACTGTGCACCTTAATTCCGCTGGACGAAGGTCAGTTGCGGTGGCGTGGTGAGGCATTGCCTGCAGCGCGTGATACTTACTTTTCAGAGATGGTGTTTGCGGGTCATGCTGACGGGCTCAAGGCAGGTCTTACGCCGTTAGAAAATTTGCTATGCGACTTGAGTGAAAAGCCAGTTTCAGCAGATGACTGCATCTCGGCACTGGCCAGAACCGGTCTGGCTGGTAAAGAAGATCTGCCTTGTCGTGTATTGTCTGCAGGTCAGCGTCGCCGAGTAGTGCTGGCGCGCTTGCTGTTGAGTGACGCGGTGTTATGGGTTCTGGACGAACCGCTGACTGCACTGGATGTATCCGGTCGTGAGTTAGTTGCCACACTTATAGAAGAGCAGGTGCAGGCCGGTGGCAGTGTAATCTATTCAACCCATCAGCCGCTGCCTGTAAGCGGTCAGAGTAGCACCAGCGTTCAGACACTGGTGTTGTCGAGCTGATGTTCCAGGCCTTCGCCACGCTTTTGAAAAGAGATCTGACGTTGTCGCAGCGTCACAGCAGTGACTGGCTCAACCCGCTGGTTTTTTTTGTGATTGTCGTGACGCTTTTTCCATTAGGGGTCGGACCGGATGGTGAGTTACTGAGACAGATCGCACCGGGTGTGATCTGGGTAGCGGCTCTGCTGGCAACTCTGCTGGCACTGGATGGACTGTTTCGTGACGATTTTATCGACGGTTCACTGGAGCAGTTGCTGCTCAGCCCGCATCCGTTGCCGATATTGGTGATGGCCAAGACGCTGGCACACTGGCTGGTGTCGGGGTTGCCGCTGGTGTTGCTGTCTCCGGTGCTGGCGCTGCTGATGCAACTGCCACTGAAGGCATTGCCCGCGCTGCTGATGTCGCTGGTGCTGGGTACGTTGTGCCTCAGTCTTATTGGCTCCATCGGTGCAGCTCTAACGGTGGGTTTGCAGCGTGGTGGTGTTTTATTGGCGCTGCTGGTGCTGCCGCTCTTTATCCCGGTGCTGATTTTTGGCAGCAGTTGTGTTGTAGCGGCTGCCGGTGGTTTTGAGACAGGGGCACAATTGTCGCTGCTGGCAGGATTACTATTTCTCGCGCTGGCGTTGTGTCCGTGGGCTGCAGCTGCCGCCCTCAGAGTCAGTGCAGAAGCGTAAGCATCACGGGTACGTTTCAACGCCAAACGGCCGTAAAGTTGGCTATAATCCGAGGATGATGTGCGTCTGGTTTGCTATTCGGACGTTCTTTCAAAACTAATTTCTCAGGCCATGGTCACAGCCAAAGGCCGTTTTCACAGCCAATTCCGTGCGGTGGCACCCCTGTAACCTAAGCAGTGCAATTCAGGACCTCTATGTTTCGTTGGTTTTATAAACTGGCATCGACAAAAAATTTCTATCGTCTGGCGGAGATTATCGGGCCCTGGCTTGCCGGGTTGTGCGTTTTGCTGCTGGGTGTCGGGTTGTTTCTGGGGTTGTTTGTCGCACCAACTGACTACGAGCAGGGTGAGAGCTATCGGATTATCTTCGTTCATGTACCGTCAGCCTGGCTCAGTATGTTTGTCTACATGGTGATGGCGTTTTGCAGCGTGCTGGTGCTTGTCTGGAAAATGAAGCTTGCGGATGTTGTGGCGCAGGTATCAGCACCAATCGGTGCTTCGTTTACTTTTCTGGCGCTTGCAACCGGGTCATTGTGGGGTAAGCCAATGTGGGGTACCTGGTGGGAGTGGGATGCGCGTTTGACTTCTGAACTGATCTTATTGTTTATCTATATTGGTTATATGGCGCTGAGGGCGGCGATTGATAATCCGTCCAGTGCGTCAAGGGCTGCAGCAATACTGGCGCTGGTGGGTGTTGTAAATATTCCGATTATCCATTTCTCGGTTGACTGGTGGAACACGTTGCACCAGCCGGCTTCAATAATGAAGTTTGACAAACCATCGATTCATCCAAGTATGTTATTGCCGCTGTTGCTGATGGCACTTGGTTTTACCGTCTTTTATTTTGTCACTATGTTACTCAAAACACGTACGATCATTTTGCAGCGCGAGGCCGGATCTGCCTGGGTGCGTGAAAGAATTGAGGGGAATCGTTTATGATAGATTTTTTCGCGATGGGTGGTTACGCCATCTATGTCTGGCCTTCGTTTTTGTTAACCGCCATAGTGATGTTTGCTAACTTGTATCTGGCACTACACAGGCGAAAAAAAGTCATTGCCAAGCTGCGAAGTTCGGCAGCGGTTGCTGAATCATCACAGCCACGGTCACATCAGTCTGCTGGCTGATTCGAACATTAAGCTCTAAGAAAATTCTCAATGCATCCAAAACGAAAACAAAAACTCATTCTTGTTGGCCTCATGGTGGCGGCTGTTGCGGTTGCAGCAGGGTTTATTCTGAATGCGTTTAACAAAAACATTCAGTTGTTCTTTTCACCATCAGAAGTGATCGCGGGTGAGGTGCCGGAAGGAGCCGAGTTCAAAGTGGGCGGGCTGGTAGCGGCCAACAGTGTAAAACGAATAGGCGACGGTCTTACGGTTGAGTTTGCACTGACTGATAACGGCGAAACTATTCCGGTGCGCTACACAGGTATTTTACCTGACCTTTTTCGTGAAGGTCAGGGCACTATCAGCGTTGGCAAGCTTGACGCCGACGGTGTTTTTATTGCTAAAAAAGTTCTGGCAAAACATGATGAAAATTACATGCCGCCAGAAGTGGCTGATGCTTTGAACAAACAAAAGGCAGCACAACACGGTGCTGATACGGTTCAGTTGCAATGATCCCTGAAATTGGACATTTCGCACTAATACTTGCTCTGTGTGTTGCGGTGGCACTTTCTATCGTGCCAATGGTTGGAAGTTTTGCCGGGCGTTATTCATGGATGGCGTTTGCCCGTCCTGCAGCGCGGGTTCAGTTGCTGTTGGTTGCTGTGTCTTATGCGGTGCTGACGCATGCTTTTCTGGTGCATGATTTTTCAGTGGGATATGTGGCGCACACCTCCAATTTAGCGCTGCCACTGATTTACAGAATCTCAGGTGTCTGGGGCTCACACGAGGGTTCATTGTTGTTGTGGTTGCTGGTGCTAACTGCATGGACGGCTGCAGTGAGTATATTCAGTCGCGGCATTCCGCTACAGATGATTGCCCGTGTGTTGTCAGTACTCGGTATGATCAGTGTCGGCTTCACGCTTTTTGTGCTGTTAACTTCAAACCCTTTTTCACGTTTGCTTCCGGCACCGCCGGATGGCGACTCACTTAATCCGTTGCTGCAGGACTTCGGGCTCGCTGTGCATCCACCGATGTTGTACATGGGCTATGTCGGGTTCTCTGTGGCGTTTGCGTTTGCAGTTGCAGCTCTTATTGGCGGCCGTCTTGATATGGCGTGGGCCAAGTGGATGCGTCCGTGGACTAATATCGCCTGGGTGTTTTTAACCATTGGTATTGCGCTTGGCAGCTGGTGGGCGTACTACGAGCTTGGCTGGGGTGGCTGGTGGTTCTGGGATCCGGTCGAAAACGCCTCGTTCATGCCCTGGCTGATTGGTACTGCTCTAATCCATACACTGGCAGCAACTGAAAAACGTGGCGCATTTAAAGCGTGGACTGTGCTGCTGGCTGTCAGTGCGTTTGCGCTGAGTCTGCTCGGTACCTTTCTGGTGCGTTCAGGTGTTCTGACGTCAGTACACGCGTTTGCCAATGATCCCGAACGCGGTCAGTTTATTCTTGCTTTTCTGGGTGTGGTTGTCGGCAGCTCACTGGTGCTCTATGCATGGCGTGCACCGAAGCTTGTCAGTGATGCAAAGTTTGATGTGCAGTCTCGCGAGTCGGGTTTGTTGTTTAACAACGTAGCAATGGTGGTTATCTGTGCCAGCGTGTTACTGGGTACTTTGTATCCGCTGGTGCTTGATGCACTCGGGGTGGGCAAGTTATCTGTTGGGGCGCCGTATTTTAATCTGGTATTTATCCCGCTCGGTGTGCTGGTAGCACTGATAGTTGGTGTTGCAGCTCTGGCGCGCTGGAAAAAAGACAACCTCAAAGAGATTCTTAAACGTGTGCGCTGGGCTATGGTGGTCAGTGTCGCGGGTGCAATTGCGTTGCCGTTTACGTTCGATACTTTCAAGTTCGGTGCGGCACTGGGTATCGGGCTGGCCCTGTGGGTGGTAACAACCTCGATACAGGGTATTTTTGAACGACTGAAAAACCGCAAAAACAAATTGTTTTCTCTAACTAAAATTCCTGCGGGTTTCTGGGGTATGACACTCGGCCATATCGGTATTGCGGTATTTGCGGTTGGTGTGAGCCTGACTTCTCTATACAGCGTTGAAAAAGATCTGCGTCTGGATAAAGGGGAGACTCACACGATGGCAGGCTACGATTTTCACTTTGGTGGTGTTATCGATGTTACCGGCCCGAATTACATTGCAGAGGAAGGTATGCTGACAGTCAGCAGAGACGGTCAGGAAATCACCACACTCAGGGCTCAGAAACGTGAATACGACACCAGCCAGATGGGAATAATGACCGAAGCGGGTATCGATGCGGGCTTAACCCGCGATCTTTTCTTCGCGCTCGGTGAGTCTCTCGGGCCTGACGCCTGGAGTATGCGTATCTATCATAAGCCGTATATACGATGGATATGGCTTGGTGCAATTTTTATGTCGCTCGGTGGTTTGGTTGCAGTCACTGATAAACGTTTTCGCAGACGTCGCAGCAAAGTGACCAGTGAAGCCGCCAGTGACAAGGCCTCGGTTGCTGTAAAGCCATGAGATTCATCCTTCCTATCGTTCTGTTTTCAATTATCAGCGGGTTTTTGTACTGGGGGCTTGATAACGATCCTCGTATCGTTCCGTCTCCGTTGATAGGCAAACCTGCTCCTGAATTTTCACTGCCGGTGTTGGGTGAGGAGGGCAGTAACTTTTCACCGGAGGAAATGAAAGGCAAAGTGTGGCTGCTTAATATCTGGGCCACGTGGTGCGCTTCCTGTCGTGTGGAGCACCCGGTGCTGGTTGATCTGGCGCGTCGCGGCATTGTCGAGATTGTCGGTCTGAACTACAAGGATGAAGATAAGCTTGCGATCGGGTGGCTGCAGGATCTGGGCGACCCCTACTCATTAACAGCAGTAGACCAATCCGGTCGTGTTGGTATTGACTGGGGTTTTTATGGAGCACCGGAGACGTTCGTCATTGATAAGACGGGTACCGTTCAATACAAACACATAGGCCCTGTATTACCGGCAGATTTACAAGACACCATCCTGCCGCTGGTGGCTGAACTTAGTGAGGCAGGTTTATGACCTTTGCCTGTCTTTTAAGAGGTGCAAGGTTCGCATTGCTTACCTGTGTTTTTGCGCTGACTGTGTTGAGCGCAAATGCCGCTTATGCGTTCGAAGAAAGAACCTTTGATACTCCCAAAGATGAATCGTTGTATCACAATTTAATTACCGAGCTGCGGTGTCTTGTTTGTCAAAACCAGAATATTGCGGACTCAGATGCTGATCTCGCAGTGGATTTGCGACGGGAAATTTATGCCATGATACAGGCTGACAAAAACAAGTCGGAGATACTTGATTTCATGGTGCAGCGCTATGGTGAGTTTGTTTTGTACAAGCCGCGTTTCTCGCCAAGAACAGTGGTGCTTTGGTTAGCACCGGCATTGTTGCTGCTGCTTGGCAGTGCAATTCTGTGGCGCTCTACTGTTAATGCAAAAAATCCCGCTGATGAAGATGCAGCGAGCTCACCCGATAGCGCTGCTCTGGCGCGTGCGCGCAGCCTGCTCGAAGACGACTGACCGGAAAATCATTGATACTTTTTTTTATCTTTTCTGCATTGCTTGTTATTGCAGTGCTTGCGTGGTTGTTGCCGGTGTTTTCGCGCGATGCAGAACTCGCAGAGCCGAACCGGACAGATATCAATGTAGGCATTGCCAAAGCTCAGGCGCAGGAATTACAGCAGCGACTCGATGCCGGTGAACTAAGTGCCGACGACTACGCTGATGAAAAGGCAAGACTTGAGGCGGCACTTGCAAGAGATATCGAAAAGGAAGAACTGACAACATCACCGAGTGCAAAAGGCCAGTGGTTGTTTTGGCCTGTGGCGGGTGCAATTCCAATTGCAGCCGGTGTACTTTATTTAATGCTGGGCACGCCGCAGGCGCTTGATCCACAAGCCCGTATAGCTCAGTCATCGCAAGCCACTGCTCCGCAACCCCCAGCGGGACAGCCAACACCACGGCAAGGACCTCCAATTGACGAAATAATTGCCGGTATACAACAGCGGCTTGAAACAGAACCGGATGATGCAGAAGCCTGGTTTATGTTGGGACGCGCGCATCTTACTGTCGGTGAGTATCCGGATGCAGTTGTGGCCCTGCGTAAAGCCGTGGCACTTGATGACAGTAACGTCAATGTCAGAATAAGGCTGGCTGATGCACTTGCACTGAACCAGGACCGGAGTCTGGCAGGTGAGCCAATGGAGATTCTAAAAAGTGTGCTGGAAGTTGAGCCCGAACATCCACAGGGTCTGTGGCTTTATGGTATGGCGTTGAATGAAGTGGGTGAACCGGCCCAGGCCATAGAAGTATGGAATCGGTTGCTGCCGTTGCTGTCATCTGATCCCCGGTCTCAGGGTGAAGTAGAGCAATTGATTGCGAGTGCTGCGGCACAATTGCCGGCTGATCAAAGAACTCAGATAACAAACTCTCAAACTGCGGCCGCTGCCAGTTCGGACCAAAGTTCCGGTCAAAGTACTGGTGACGGTGTGCAGGTTGTGGTTGATGTACAACCCGGGCTGGCTTCGGGTTTGCCATCGGACACGCCGGTATTTGTGTATGCCAAAGCGGTGAATGGGCCACCAATGCCACTTGCTGTAGTCAAACGATCACTTGCTGATTTGCCAATGACGCTCACCTTAACTGATGCAGAAGCGATGGTGGCGGGTATGACAATCAGCACCTTCGACGAGGTGATTGTCGGAGCGAGGATTGCAAAGTCCGGCAATCCCGTGGGTCAGTCGGGAGATTTGTTTTTCGAAACTGGTTCTGTGAACACCGGCAATCTGACTGCACCGGTACAAATTACCATCTCTGAAAGTCTGCCTTAGGCAGGTCGGGTAGCAGCTGTTGTTTAGTGCAGAGGCTATCGCTGCATCTGTACCCCGGATTTCTCGCGTTGTCCCTGCCTGCATCCTCATAGTTGTACGCTATAGGAGCGTTCGTGGCAGGTTTGTTCTTCTGCGCCTGAGTTCGCCCTTACGATGCGCTGGTTCCGAATGGGTGCTTATTCCAAAGGACAATTCTGCAACACTTTGAATTGCACGTCCCGGATCAGTTATATTGCGTTGCGGGGAACTCTGTATTTTATCCTGATTTTATTCCGCTATCTGTATCAACTATAGGGCAACCTTATGTCTACTGATGTACCAAACTCAGACTCTGGAAATGGTCTGCCTGTCTTTACGCACTGGACAATCACGATTGATGGCGAAGGTATCGCCTGGCTGGTTGTTGATCGCAAGGGTGAGAGCGTTAATACGCTTGGTGAAGAGCTGCTGGGTGAGCTTGATCAGGCGCTGGATTTTCTGGCAAACCGGAATCCGGTTGGACTCGTTATAATTTCCGGCAAAGAGGCTGGATTTATAGCCGGTGCAGACATCCGTGAATTCGAGAGCTTTACCGATGCGAAATCGGTGACGGATAAAGTACTTCAGGGACAGGCAGTCTTTCACAAACTTGAGTCCTTACCTTTTACAACAGTTGCCGCAGTGGACGGACATTGTCTTGGTGGCGGATATGAACTGACTCTGGCCTGTAACTACATCATTGCAACCGATGCAGATGACACACGTATTGGTTTACCAGAAGTGCAGCTGGGTATATTACCGGCACTGGGTGGCATGACGCGATTGACTGAGCGCGTCGGTGGCATGAAGGGTATGACCGCAATTCTTACTGGCAAGATGCATCGTGCAAAACAGGCACGCGGGCTAGGTATGATTGATGAAATCGTCGGACCCCATGCAAATTTAAAGTGGGCAGCTCGTCGTGCGGTGCTAAAAAAGCGAAAATTTAAAGGTGCATCTTTTACTGACCGATTGACCAACTCGGGTCCTGCTCGTAACGCGTTAGCGGGCCAGATGGTTAAGAAAACCAAAAAGAAAGCTAACCCGGATCATTATCCCGGCCCGTACAAGATGATTGATCTCTGGAAAGACAATCGCGACAACCGTGACTCGATGTTTGCAGCAGAGGCAAGCCAGATCGGTGAGTTGATGGTCAGTGATGAGTCGCGTGGCTTACAGCGTGTCTTTCATTTGATGGAAAGATTAAAAGGACTTGGTAAAGACAAAGACTTCACATGCCGCCGTGTACATGTTGTTGGTGCCGGGGTGATGGGTGGAGATATCGCAGCCTGGTGCGCGTTGCGTGGCATGGAAGTAACTTTGCAGGATCGCGAGATGAAATACATTGAACCTGCGGTTGCTCGCGCGAAAAAACTGTTTAAGAAAAAGTCTCGCAGCAAGCACGAGGCAGCCGCCACGATGGCGCGCTTTTTACCGGATGTAAATGGCGATGGTGTGACTCGCGCCGATGTAATTATTGAAGCGATATATGAAAACAAGGAAGCCAAGCAGGAATTGTATAAGGGTATCGAGCCACGCATGCGTGCAGATGCCGTGCTTGCCACGAATACTTCCGCCATTCCACTGGAAGAACTTTCACAGGTGCTTAAAGACCCGACGCGATTAGTCGGTTTGCACTTTTTTAATCCTGTTCCAAAGATGCCGTTGGTTGAAGTGGTCTATGCGTCGAATACCTCTAAAGAAATGATAAAACGCGGCAGCGCTTTTTGCGGTCAGATCAGTCGTTTCCCGCTGCCGGTGAAGAGCAGCCCGGGCTTTCTGGTCAACCGCGTGCTTGCAGCCTACATGCTTGAAGCGATGGATATCCATCTTGGTGGTGTATCGATGGATGAGATAGATGCGGCGGCAACCCGCTTTGGCATGCCGATGGGGCCAATAGAGCTTGCGGATACGGTGGGTCTGGATATATGTAAGAGTGTCGTCGGTACTGTTGGTGGCAGGGATGTTACTAAAGCAGTTGAACAGCTGACTTCAATGATTGATGCAGGAAATCTCGGTAAAAAGTCTGGAAAAGGTTTTTATCAGTGGTCAAACGATAAGCCGGTCAGAAATACACCGGTAGAACTGAGCGCTGAAGACGAAGCCAGCCTGGATAAACTGGCAGAGCAACTAATGAAGCCGTTCCTTGATGAATGCAAAGCATGTAGCGCTGATGGCATTGTGGAGGATGATGATTTGCTGGATGCCGGTATTATTTTCGGCACCGGTTTCGCACCGTTCAGAGGCGGTCCTATGCACTTTATGAAAAGTGGTGGATTCAAAAAATGACTGACATAACATCACTAGCGCAAACCACTTTTTGGCTTAGCACGGGAAAAACTTATGAATAATACAATCAGACCTGTTGTGGTTGTTGGCGGTGTGCGTATTCCGTTTTGCCGTTCCAATTCAGCCTATTCAGATTTATCTAATAAAGATATGTTTGTGACTGTTCTTAACGGACTGGTGGATAAATTTAATCTTAAAGGCGAGAAGATCGACGAGGTGTTGTCGGGTGCTGTTATCAACCACCCGGGTGAATGGAACTTTGCCAGAGAGGCAGTGTTGAGTACATCGCTGTCACCGTTGACTTCAGGTGCCACTCTTCAGCAGGCTTGCGGTACCAGCTTACAGGCAGCACTGATCTCATCGGCTAAAATTGCCACGGGTCAGATCGAGTGTGCGATAGCCGGTGGTGCAGATACTGTCAGTGATGTGCCTATTGTATTTGGCAACAAGTTTTCCAAACGCCTTGTGGGGCTTGGTCGAGCGCGTTCAATGAAAGACCGGCTGAAAATTCTCAAAGGCTTTGGGCCGCGTGAGTTAAAGCCAATACCGCCATCAGTTAATGAGCCTCGCACGCTGCTTTCTATGGGGCAGCACTGTGAGCTTATGGCGAAAAACTGGGGTATTACCCGTGAAGCACAGGACGAGCTTTCCTACCAGAGTCATACCAAAGCGGCGGCGGCTTACAATGAAGGCTTCTTTGACGATCTGATTACCCCGTGTAACAAAGTGCTGCGCGATAACAATATGCGACCGGACACCACGATTGAAAAACTGGCGACATTGAGACACGCGTACGATAAATCAGATGCAGGGACACTGACCGCGGGTAACAGTACACCGCTAACCGATGGTTCGTCTTCAGTTTTACTGGCCAGTGAAGAGTGGGCTCGCGAGCGCGGTTTGCCAATTCTTGCCTACCTTACCCATGGTCAGACTTCTTCAGTTGATTTTGTCGAGGGCGAGGGTTTGTTAATGGCACCGGCAGTGGCAGTCAGCGAGATGATTGATCGTGCGGGTATAACGCTGCAGGACTTCGACTTTTATGAAATTCATGAAGCATTTGCAGCACAGGTGTTGTGTACGCTTGCGGCGTGGGAATCAGAAGAATATTGCGTCAACCGGCTCGGTCGCAGTGGTGCGATGGGTTCCATTGATCGGGCCAAGCTCAATGTTAAAGGCAGTAGTCTGGCGGTCGGTCATCCGTTCGCTGCGACCGGTGCCAGGATTGTCGCGACCCTCGGTAAGATCATCGATGAAAATAACGGTGGTCGTGGATTGATATCGGTCTGTACTGCGGGTGGCATGGGGGTCACGGCGATACTGGAAAAATAATTTGCCCTGTCGTATCGCCGTAGGTACGGCCAGCGCTGCCAGATCAGATCCGGCGGTGCAGGGTGGATTGAGCGTATACAGGCCTGCTATGCTCTGTAACTATTGCAGGACAGGTCACGTAAGTGTGTGATCGCGCACGGTGTCTGGTCGTGCGTCCGGCAAGTAGTGTCGTTGGCTACACTGCCGGGCCGTACCTGTCGGGATATTCTAAGAAAGTCTTGCTGTAAAATTTATTATCGGGAAATATCATATGAAAATACTGGTCGCCGTAAAGCGGGTACTCGACTACAACGTCAAAGCGCGGGTCAATGCCGAGGGAACAGGGATTGATCTGGCTAACGTTAAAATGTCTATGAATCCGTTCGATGAGATAGCGGTTGAAGAGGCGCTGCGTATCAAAGAAGCGGGCAAGGCTGAAGAGGTCATTGCTGTGTCGATGGGTGTCAGCCAGTCTCAGGAAACTATCCGTACGGCACTCGCCATGGGGGCTGATCGCGGTATTCTGGTAGAAACCGATGAAGAGCTGCAGCCGCTGGCTGTCGCCAAGTTGCTCGCCGCTATTGTGGAGCGTGAGCAGCCAGGTCTTGTTATTGTTGGTAAGCAGGCGATTGATGACGACAGCAACCAGACAGGTCAGATGTTAGCGGCACTAATGGACTGGTCGCAGGGTACATTCGCCTCTGAAGTCGATATCGATGGCGATAAAATCAAGATTACCCGCGAGGTTGACGGTGGACTTGAATCAATCAGTGTTTCAACACCCGCAGTAATTACCACTGATCTGCGACTGAACGAACCACGTTACGCAAAGCTTCCGAACATCATGAAGGCGAAAAAGAAGCCGCTCGATACGCTGACCCCCGCCGAACTGGAAGTCGATATTGCGCCACGTTTAAAAGTAATCAAGGTAGAGGAGCCGGAACAGCGCAAAGCCGGTGAGATAGTGGGCTCGGTTGCCGAGCTTGTCGATAAACTGAAAAACGAAGCGAAGGTAATTTAACCATGACAATTTTGGTAATTGCAGATCACGATAACAGTGAACTAAAGCCTTCGACTCTTAATGTGGTTGGAGCCGCGGCCAAAATTGGCGGCGATGTTGCGATACTTGTTGCCGGAGCCAGTTGTGGTGCCGTTGCAGAGGCGGCAGCAAAAGTTGCCGGTGTAAGCAAAGTACTGCAGTGTGATGATGCGGCTTACGCCAATCAGCTGGCCGAGAACATGACGCCATTGATTGTTGGAATGGCCGGAGACTATTCACATGTGTTGTTTGGTAACACGGCTAGCGGCAAGAATGTGATGCCACGTATTGCTGCCAAGCTTGATATGGCGGGTATTTCTGATATCACTGATGTGGTGAGTGAGGATACGTTTGTGCGTCCGATCTACGCGGGCAACGCGATGATGACTGTGCAAAGTTCTGATAGCTGCAAGCTTATCACTGTGCGTAGTACCGCTTTTGATCCGGTAGAAGCAGAGGGCGGTTCGGCATCAGTTGAATCTGTTGCAGCAGCAGGTGCCAGTGACAAAGTCAGCTGGGTTGGTCAGGAACTGACCAAGTCAGACCGTCCTGAGCTCACCAGCGCATCCACTGTGGTCTCTGGTGGACGCGGAATGCAGAACGGTGAAAACTTTGCCATGCTCGAGTCTCTCGCAGAAAAACTTAATGCAGCCGTCGGGGCATCTCGCGCAGCTGTTGATGCGGGCTTTGTGCCGAATGACTATCAGGTTGGTCAGACAGGCAAAGTGGTAGCTCCTGACTTGTATATTGCCGTGGGTATTTCAGGTGCTATTCAACACCTGGCGGGTATGAAAGACAGCAAGGTGATAGTGGCGATCAACAAGGATGAAGAAGCGCCCATCTTCCAGGTTGCAGATTACGGACTGGTAGCAGACTTGTTCGACGCTGTACCAGAGCTGGATGCAGCTATAGCCGGTTAGCTTTTTTGCCAGAGTTTTTTTGCTGAGGCTTAAATCCGGGCTGACCCGGCTTTTGCATCTGCCTGCTAAGCAAAAAACACTGGCAGACAGCTTTCCAGTAACGCGGGAGGGGTGCTATGTGCACCCCTTCTTTTTTGCGTAGTCGATAAGTCGTACCGGCAAACTGTTGCAGGTAAGAACATACTGACTGATGTGACAGTGCAGGTCGGCTGCGGTAAAGTTAACGAAGATCGTCAACTATTCACAGGGAGACTACATTGTCTTACTCAGCACCTACAAAACAGATGCAATTCCTGCTCGATCATGTTGTCGGCATGGCAGATGTAGCAGCCTTGCCGGGCTTTGAGGACGCAACGCCGGATATTGTCAGCGCAATCCTTGAAGAGGCCGGTAAATTTGCCTCGGATGTGCTTGCCCCGATTAACTGGGACGGGGACCAGCAAGGCGCTGCCTGGTCTGAAGACGGTGTCACTACTCCCGACGGCTGGAAAGACGCTTACCAGCAATTCACTGATTCCGGATGGAACAGCCTGGCGTTTGGTGCAGAATTTGGCGGTCAGGGTATGCCCGGTTTGCTTTCCGCTGCAGTGCAGGAAATGTGGCATAGCTCGAACATGGCTTTCGGACTATGCCCACTGCTGACTCAGGGTGCGGTACACGCGATCGAATCTCACGGGTCAGATGACCTCAAGCAACTCTACCTTGAAAAAATGATCTCCGGTGAATGGACCGGCACCATGAATCTTACCGAGCCGCAGGCAGGTTCCGATCTGGCTGCTGTGCGTGCCACAGCAGAGCCGCAAGGTGATCACTTTTTGGTTAAGGGTCAGAAGATCTTTATCACCTATGGTGATCATGATATGACCGATAACATAATCCATCTGGTATTGGCGAGAACACCTGATGCACCAGCTGGAGTGAAAGGCATTTCGCTATTTCTGGTGCCTAAATTTTTATTGAACGATGATGGAACACCGGGTGCTCGCAACGATGCGCGCTGTGTATCGATAGAACACAAGCTTGGTATTCATGCGAGCCCCACTTGCGTCATGTCATTTGGTGATAATGACAGTGCGGTCGGTTATCTTGTTGGTGAGGAAAATCGTGGCCTGATGTATATGTTCACGATGATGAATCAGGCGCGTCTGGCTGTTGGTATTGAGGGATACGCGGTAGCCGAAATGGCTTATCAGCAGGCACTGGCTTTCTCACGTGATAGAAAGCAGGGTCCGGTATTGCTTGGCAAAGACTCGGGTGAGGAGGGGATTGTAAATCACCCTGATGTACGCCGAATGTTGATGACAATGCGTTCGCAGGTGGAGGCAGCTCGGGTTATGGCATATGACTGTGCTGCGTCTTTTGATTTCAGTGATCATCACGCTGATGATGAAACAAGAGCGCGCTTTCAGCGACGCGGGGAGCTTTTAACTCCAATCGTAAAGGGATGGTCTACGGAAGTGGGTGTGGAAATGTGCTCACTGGGAGTTCAGATACACGGCGGTATGGGTTTTATTGAAGAAACCGGTGCGGCGCAGCATCTTCGTGATTGCCGCATCACACCCATCTACGAAGGTACCACCGGTATACAGGCGAATGATCTCCTGGGTCGTAAGACGCTACATGACGGTGGCCAGGCTGTAGATGAACTGCTGGACGATATGCGTAACACCCAGGAAGCGCTTGGTGCCTCGGGCAACTCGGCTGCACCTTCTGCAAAGGCAGCACTTGGCGACACTATTGAAATGATTTCAGCTGTTAGTAAAAAACTGATAGAACAGCAAAATCCGACAATAGCTGCTGCCGCTGCCACTGATTATCTGATGATGATGGGTTATGCCACCGGCAGTTGGGCAATGTCCAGAATTGTATTGGCCACCGAGAGCTCAGACGACAAGGAATTTGTATCGTTGCAGCTGGCACTTGCAAATTTCTACTTTGACAAAATCGCGCCGCACGCCAGAGCACATTATCTGGCAATAGAAAACAGTGCTGCTGACTACTACGAAATTGACCAGGCAATACTGTAGTACCCCTTTTAGCAGCTGCTTTTTCGGTAAAAAACCTGCATTAGTTATTACGGATCACGCGTAGTGATCCGCCAGGCAATGAAGTGCCGAGGTTTTTCTGCACGCACCGTTCCCGGGGCTGGTTCTCTGTCAATCCAGTGACAGCTATTTAGTCCGTATAAACCTTTACCGTACGAACCCTGACTGTCGGCAGCACAGCGCTTATATCGCAGACCCCATCCCTTAAATGATCGTCTGGTGGTGCGCTTCTGTGGAATATTCTTTGCAGCTACAGAATTTCCAATCCTGTCCGACGGAAATTGCATGAAAGGTATTATCCTGGCCGGTGGCTCCGGTACACGGCTTTACCCGATCACTCAGGTTATGTCCAAGCAGCTCCTGCCTGTATATGACAAACCGATGATTTTCTATCCATTGTCCACTTTAATGTTAATGGGTATCAGGCAGATTGCCATTATTTCTACCCCTGAAGATATTGGCAGATTCGAGCATTTGCTCGGAGACGGAAGTCAGTTTGGGGTTGAGCTTGAATACATTGTGCAACCGAGCCCCGATGGGTTGGCTCAGGCCTTTGTACTCGGTGAGTCTTTCATTGGTGACGACAGTTGTTGTCTGATACTCGGAGACAATATCTATTATGGCGCCGGACTTGAAGGAATTTTAGAAAACGCGGCAATGTCTCTGCAGGGAGCTACTGTTTTTGCTTATCGCGTTGCTGATCCGGAGCGCTATGGTGTGGTGGAATTCGATGCTGCGAGAAGAGTGCTATCACTCGAAGAGAAGCCCGAAATACCGAAATCCCATTACGCTGTAACCGGTTTGTACATTTACGATAACACCGTTGTAGAAAAAGCTAAGTCACTGGAACCTTCAGTTCGTGGTGAGTACGAAATTACTGATCTGAATAACATCTACCTTGACCAGGGCAAGTTGAACGTTGAGCTTCTCGGCAGAGGGCATGCGTGGCTGGATACCGGTACACACGCTTCACTGCATGAAGCGGCAGCCTATGTCGAAACAATCGAGGCGCGACAGGGATTGAAGGTGTGTGTCCCTGAAGAGATAGCCTGGAATAAGGGCTGGATCGATACCGATACACTAAATGTGAGTGCAGAACGCTACGGCAAAAGTACCTACGGTAGTTACTTAAAGTCTCTGATCAAAGAGCGCGAAGCACTGTTACGGCCTGTATCTTTAGAGAAAGCAGCCTGAGTCGAAGTTGTATAGCTCGTACGGCAATTTTTTTATTGTCACTCTCTATAGCTGGAAAATATTAAGTGAAAAATAAGAAAAAAGGAACTGAGTCTAAAGCTCGTGAAATCTTCGATACGCTTTTTAATGAAAAAACGCTGGTTAAGCCGTCAACGCACTATTTTTTAGGTAACATTGATTCGCTTGACAAGCGCCGTTTGTCCGGATGGATCATTGATAGCAATGAGACAGACAAGACGATTGATTTTGAAGTTTATTCAGGTGGTGACAAGGTAGGGGAAGGCACTGCTGATATTTACCGGGAAGATCTGGAGAAGGTTGGCTATGGCGACGGCAGGCATGGTTTCTCGGTTGATCTGACCAGTAAAATATTTTCGCAATCTGTAGTTAATATCATTCTTCGGGAAAAAGATACCGGAGTGCTTATTTCTACAAACCCGTTTAAGACAAAAATTTCCAGTGAATGTGTTGCCGAAGTAATAGCTATTGATGGTCGGGTACTGAGTGCCCAGATACTGAACACCAATAAACTGAAAAAAATGCCACAGAGTATTGAGATATTGGTAGACAACGATATCAGATTACCCTGTTCGCTGAGAAATACCGCTGGTGGCAGGCTAATCTGTGAATGCCAGTTACCCGCATCGCTGTATGACGGTATGCCTCACGCTTATGAAGTGATTGCCAATGATCGCAATCTGTCAAGCGCGGCCTATGTTGAAATACTTCATCCGATTGTTACTCCGGAAGAACATCTTGGTGACAGTCTTGTCGCTAAAGGGTATGCGGGATTGTCGCGTAATGCATCGTTTCGATACGAATCCCTGCATAATCACCTGTTGCAGTTTATGGAAGATGGAATGGTCAGTGGCGTTGAGCTTGCCACTCTATGTCAGGCGCACACTGAAGTTTTGCGTGGTTTTAATAACCGCAAAACATACTCTCAACTAAAGTTACCTGAAGTTACCTACCCGGATGTCTCTATTATTATTCCGGCGCGGGACAAGTTTCCTATCACTTATCACTGTTTGGCTTCACTGATACTGGCACAAAATAAAGCGACTTTTGAAGTCATACTCGCTGATGATCAGTCGGCAGATGAAACAACCGCAGCAGAGGAAATAGTTGAAAACCTGCGTGTGGTACGAAACGAACATAACCTTGGGTTTGTAAAAACCAATAATAAGGCGGTGAAGCAGGCGAGAGGTCGATACATTTGCTTGCTTAACAACGATACAGAAGTGACTTCGGGCTGGATAGATGAAGCGCTGAGTATGTTTGAAGTAATGAATGATGTTGGTGCGGTTGGTTGCAAGCTGATTTATCCGGATGGTAGCTTGCAGGAAGCCGGCGGGATAGTATGGGGGTCAGGTGTTCCATGGAACTATGGCAAGAATAAAAATGCTTCTCATCCGAGTTTTAACTATACGCGTGATGCTGACTATTTGTCAGCAGCTGCTCTTTTTGTTCAGAAGACCGTGTGGGAAGAAGTAGGGGGTTTTAGCGAAGAGTTTGCTCCTGCTTATTATGAAGACACTGATCTTGCCTTTAAAATTCGGGACGCCGGTTACAGAACACTGTATTGCCCGACTTCCGAAGTTGTGCATTTCGAGGGCAAGAGTAACGGTACCAGTACCGCGTCCGGAATAAAAAAATATCAGGAAATTAATAGTTCTACCTTTCGTGAAAAGTGGTTCATGGACTACAAAAACCACGGCATTGAAGGTGTTGACCCTGAATTAGAGGTTGATCGGGATTTTAATTTCAGAGTGTTAGTGATGGATGCCGATACGCCGCGTCGAAACACAGATGCGGGTAGCTATGCGGCTCTACAGGAAATGAAGCTAATGATGGAGCTTGGTTGTAAATTAACCTTTGTTCCGTCTAATTTTGCGCACATGGGGGTACACACTAAGCATTTGCAGAAATTGGGTGTCGAAACTATTTATTATCCGTTTTACCAGACAACAGAGCAATTTCTAAAAACTCGCGGTAGTGAGTTTGATGCGGTATATATTACCCGCTACAGCGTTGCTGCCGATAATTTTCAGCTAATTGAAGATTACACATCAGCTAAAGTGGTGTTTAACAATGCCGATTTGCATTTCCTGCGGGAATTGCGTGAGCAACTTCAGTCAACAGAAAAAGATTTCACGGGCCCGCTCGAAACGCGAGACAAAGAGCTTGCGGTGATCGAGAAATCTGATGTGGCGATCTGCTATACAGATGCGGAGCGGGCTGTAATAACATCTCATGTGATGAGGGAAAGCAACGTTATGCGCTGCCCCTGGGTGGTGCAACCGCATACTGATGTCAAACCTTTTGCTGATCGTGACGGTATAGCATTTCTGGGAGGTTATGCTCACAAACCGAATGTTGAAGCTGTCCGGTTTTTTTGTACCGATGTTATGCCGGTATTAACTGAGCAGATGCCGGACATTGTTTTTCGCATCTATGGAAGCAAAGTTCCTGAAGAATTTAAGAGCTTCGAATCGAATAATATTGAGGTAGTAGGTTTTGTCGAAGATATTGATGATGTTTATCAGCAAGCACGGGTTTTTGTATCTCCTTTGCTTTCCGGTGCCGGTCTTAAGGGGAAAGTGATCGATTGCATGGCATCTGGCTTACCGTCAGTAATGTCCTCTGTTTCTGTAGAGGGAACCGGGCTGGTTCACTCGCAAAGCACCTATGTTGCTGAATCAGTAAGTGAGTGGTGTGAATACATTAAACTACTATATCAGGACGAGCAAACCTGGCAGAGGGTGTCTGAAAACTCTCAACAGGTATCGAAGTCATTGTTTTCACCAGCCGAAGGCATTAAGGCAATGCGTAAGATATTGTCGAAGGTTGATGTGTATTCAAATAAAAATGGAATAGAAAGATTTAAAGGATACTTGCGATGAATACTCAAAGAAACATTGTTGTTCATTATCACCTGTTTAAAAATGCAGGCACATCTGTTGATCATTTACTCAGGAAAAACTTTCCGGATAAGTGGCATAGCTTTGATGGGAATTCTGCTGGTGATATTATCAACACCAAAGAGCTGGAAGGGGTCATAGCTGCAAAAGCTGAAATGCTGGCTTTTTCTTCTCATCAGATTATTCCACCTTTGCCGGTGGGGGACTTCACAGTATACCCAATCGTCTTTTTAAGAGATCCTATTGATCGAATTAAATCTGCGTACTTATTTGAGTGGAAGAAACAACTGGGACTTGATACCCCGAAAGGAAGTTTAAAGCAATTTGTCGAGCGAAAGTTTTCAAAGGTACGCAAAAGTTCTGTTGAAGAATTTCAGGTGCTACGGTTATCCAATACAAATTCTGATCGCTTTAGCAATGGTGGAGTCTCAGATGAGGAGCTGATTGACAAAGCCTGTGCGTTTATCGAGTCGCTCGACTTTGTAGGTATTGTTGATCGATTTGACGAATCAAATAATCTGTTGCAAAACTTTCTTCGCCCGGCATTCCCGGACTTCGAAATTCATGATGTTCAAGCCAACGTGCTTCAGGATATCTCGATATCTCGGGAACGCAAGAGACAGATAATAAGGGAAGAGCTGGGGGAAGAGCTGTTCGAGATGATCGTAGATCGCAACAGGCTCGATCAAAAATTATATCAGTTTGGGAAAAATCATTTTCAAAACCTGCTAAATTTTGAACAGGCTAAAATTGAAAAAACTGCCTGATACTCTGGCTATATTCGTATTTTAAACTCAACCGCCATCAGGTTAAGTAACCTGCGTGCTGAGTAATTTTACCGATATAGACCAGAAGTTGTTCCTGACAGTGGCTCACCAAAAAGGTGAGCGCTCGTTCAAGCCATATATTGAAATACAGCCTCTGATCAGGCTACTTGTAATTGGTTGGCTACGCTCTGTCTTCAATTGTGTTTTCAACACGCTTTTTACGTCGAACGGCGTATAGTGAAGACATCAGCAATAGCGTTACCGGAAAAAACGGATCGTTAGCCGAGTTTGTCATTATGCTGCAGCCTGATCCTCCGCTGCTGGTGAATTCCGAGTCTATAACATCAGGAATTTTGTCCTGATCTTCATCTGGCAGAGCACCGCCCAACAGCTCGCTGCCAGTATCAGTGAGTCCGTCGTTGTTAGTGTCGGATAAACTATCGATCTGACCGTCGGCGTTTTCATCAGACAGGCCAATTTCTACCAAATCGAAAACCGCATCATTGTCACTGTCCAGATCGAGGTAATCCGGCGTATTATCGGAATCAGTATCTCTGGGAAACTGTTGTTCGTTTAAAAGGTAACGATCATCCAGTCCATCTTCGTCAGTGTCTGTGAGATTGATGATGCGGGAAGATTCATTTATAACACTAAAATTAGACTCAAACAGATCAGGAGCTCCGTCCTGGTCTGAATCGAGATCAATATGGTTTGGTGTACCGTCCGCATCTGTGTCAATAGTCTCTGAAGTTGGTTCTGGTTCAATTATTTCTGTAACCATCTCCTGCGATTCCTTCGCTAACTGTATTTGCTCTTTGGTATCGATTATTCCATCGCGGTTTACATCGGTGAATCCGTTTTCGATCAAGTCCGGTATTCCATCGTTGTCACTGTCACGATCGAGATAGTTAGGGATGCCATCGCCATCCGTGTCATCAGTGCCATCTACAGCGTTTAGCAGACCGTCGCTGTCTTCATCAAGATTGGTCAGACTTGAGCCATCGAGCAGTTCCTGGCCGTCGCTGATGCCGTCTCCGTCTGAATCAGCTAACAGAGGGTCGCTGGCAAATGTTTCTATTTCCTGCCCGTCCGAAACACCATCGTTGTCTGTATCTGCTGTTGTTGGATTCGTTGAGTATGTTTCTATCTCATCAATGTCGCTTAAACCATCTGAATCGCTGTCAGCCAGGGCTGGATTTGTTCCGTGGATAAGATGTTCGTCACCATCAGATAATCCGTCACCGTCGGAGTCGGTGTTGTCGGGATCGGAGTTCAGGGTAAATAGTTCAATACCATCTGCAATACCATCAGTGTCAGAATCTGCATTGAGTGGATCGGTTTGATAGACGTTCACTTCCTGACCGTCGGTTACTCCGTCTGCATCAGTATCCGAGTTATTGGGATCGAGGCTCAGCGTTAATTCATCGGCGTCTGATAAATCATCATTATCTGAATCTGAATTATTGGGATTGGTCATGTGGGTGTTTATTTCATCGAAATCGGTCAACCCATCACCGTCAGTATCTGCGACCAGAAACGCAGGGGTATCTCGAGGCACGGTGATCAGATCTACCTGATCGACATTTATTTTTTCGTGAAAGGCTGATTCACCCGCTGCGCCTCTGGTGGTACTGCCTACAAAGACGTGCAGTATGTCACCAATGAGTCCAAGGCCGCCTGCATGGCGTGGTCTTATCATATCGACAATTTTGCTCCACAAACCAGTAGCGGGGTCAAAAACCTCCACTGTTGGATGAGCTGCTGCCACAGAGGTAGACTCGCCACCGAGAACATACACGAGATTGTTGTGTTGGGTAGCTACAGTTCCCGCTCTTGGTGTAGGAATATTGTCTGAAGCAGAAGACCAGGTTTGCGAATTAAAATTATAAACTTCGGTCGCTTCGACAGTGTTGGCAAGGAATGCAGGAGCAGTAGACTGTCGGCCCGCAGAAGCAATTAGCTGATTACCTACAACCACCGCTGCAAAATGATCACGGGCTGTCGGTGCATCTGGTAGTACTCTCCAGGTTCCGGTTGCCGGATCGTATTCGTCAAACCAACTGACAGCACCACCATTGTGGCCAAGTGTGTTGCCACCAACGATATAAATTTTGTCGTTGTAAATTACTGTACCTGCAGATCCGCGCAAACGATTCGACGGCATGGAGCCTTCGATACTCCAGGTGTTGGTTTGCGGATCAAACACGTGTATGTCAGCAATAGTCGGCTCACTGGGGAAGCAACAGGTAAGTGCACCGATGATGTAAATCTTTCCGGCGTAGACTACTGGCTGAAAATGGTGCATCTCCAGAGGTGCCTGTGCAACATTTGTCCAGGTATTTGCCTGAGGGTCGTAAACATCTACCGGTCGATTGCCACGCCCGCCGAACAGATAAATTTTGCCGTTATACTCAACCGATGCGGACTCGTGTCTCGCAGTCGGAGCACTTCCGTCACTGGTAGTAACTGTAGACCAGTTTTGCGATACAGCCGGGTTTGAGAAGAAACACAGCAGTAATGCAATTACTGAGCAGAAGGAAGCGTAAGATAAGCGGTTAGTAGACATCTTCTATAGCCTGTTCTTTAGTGACGTGGAAATACGTCAGAAATAAGTGTCCTTAATGATGCTTTCCTTCTTCGCGTCGGAATCATTCCAACAGCTACTAAAAATAACAACAATCCGTACGAGAATGTACCGCCACCGCTTGAAGCTTTGGCCACAGTTGAATTGTTGCTTGGGTCAGTGTCGCTGGCCTCGCTGAGCGTTACGCTTGCAGATATCTCTACATCTGAAGTCGAACCTACATCGACTTGAGCTACCGCAGAACTCGCAGCTGCCAACGCAAATACCTTACAATTTATATCGATCTCGGACGCCACGCAGTTGTCGAAGCCAATAATTTCTGAGGCAAATTGTGGTTCGATACCGCTGATCGTAACGTTGATATCGTAGGCGGTGTTTTCCGGGTCGTTGTTCTCAATCTCAATAATGTAGGATTGTTGTTTTTCGCTGCTCTGCAGATCTTTGTTTTGGGAGTCAGATGAAACATCTCGAACGACAAAAGATGAGCTGACAGCGATATCCAGGTCTACTATTTCCAGTGCAGATGGTTCCACCCCGAGTCCCTCAGGGGAATTTGTATCTTCGAGTCGCAGAATTAACTTGTCGACTTCTATGCCGTCAGTAGCAGCGCTAAGATTTATAACTTGAGGCCCTGCAGCATCGACATCGATATAAGGCCGAACCGTTGGGTCACAAACGCCGTTCACAATCTGTCCGTTTGCCCATTGCCATTCACCGTCAGGCTGGCAAGTGGAAACCAGCCCTGCAGTTTCCGGCCAGGTATTGTTTAGACCTATATGAACTGTTGCATCTTCTGCATTGTTAGCACGGGTGCGGACATTAATAAAATATCGGCCCTTGTTGTCAAAGTACACGGGGTAGTCAAGAACTGCGCCGGTACCTCCAGCTGCAAAATTGGATACTTCATCTATAGCCGGATCTTCCGTACCCAATCTCGAGTCAGGCAGGTATTCGATGTATGACTCTCCGCTGGCACTGGCGAAATTGCCCTGGTCGAAATCAGGAGTAATGGCTGAGCGTAGTTGAGTTTCAGTAACTGACCAGCCGTGCAGATCAATAGTACTCGACGTAGCAGGTACAATCTGATTCTGAAAACCTTCGCCCTCTATGGCGAGGTCGCCTTGTGTCATCGCGTACACAGGTGGGTCTGTGATCAGAATTTCAAGAGCCATAGTATTATTGCTCTGGTCTTCATCACCAGGGACATCAAAATTGATTTGCAGCATTGCCAATCCACTGCCAAGTGGCTTTAGCGACAGTGGCAACTCAAGTTCTGATGCAGCAGGAATAGTTGCGAGTGTGCAGCTGTTGATTGGTGAGCCAGAACAATCACCAAGAAATGGTGATGGCTCAATGCTTAGTAGCTGGTTGCCATCGAATCTGATTGTGGCGTTGGAAATATCCTGCCGACCGGCGTTACGCAAGATCAGAATTTGCTGGCTGTTTTCAGTTGATCCCGTGATATTCGGAGCTTGTGCCGCCGCCAGAGTTCCGTCCAGAAGCGGAATATACGGGGTGGTATTAATGGAAGCAGACGAAGAATTATTATTCAGATTGCTATCTAACTGATCTGCCTTTACCTTTGCATCCAGGCGAGGTGTTCCAGTTTGCACTACGTTTACATCGAACGAAGCTGTAGCACTTGCTTCAGGTGCGATCTCTGAAAAGTTACAAACTACATCATTACCTTGTTGGACGCAGGAATTGCTGGAGTTGAATTCAAGTTCATCTGGCAGCGTTATGCTTGCCGATACATTTGTGGCATTGTCGTTGTTGTCTTCGTTGTCAATCTGAACAGAAACATTTACGATCTCGCCGATAGTAAAGTTGTCTCCGCTAGTGTCAATATCGATATCCAGATCAATATCAACGGTGGGCGCAGGTGGAGGGATGTTGACCGTGTTACCAGCGGTACTTGAATAAGCAGGGATCTCGTATGAGCCGGCGGTTCTACCGGTATCAATGTTAGTACACCTTACTTCATCTTCGCCGTCCGGAGCACAATCGAGCGTGTCATTAGTTTCCTGCAGCAATAAAAACTGATCAATCTCGAAGCCGTCTTCACGGGCAAAGAATTTCACGGTATGTAATCCCGCAGTCGGGATATCCAGAAAAATGGTTTTAGGAACACCGCAATGGTTGTCAGCTACACGTTGTGCGCTGGACCATGTCCATCTGTTTTTTCCAGCACATAGCTGGATACGATTGCCGGAAACCGGTGTGGATTGATCAAATCCAACGTGAATACCATTGTCCTCAGGGCCGGTCGAATAAGCACGTACGTAGACAATGTAGCGACCAGGTGCCGGAATATCCAACTCGTACTCGAGGCTGGGACCATTTCCGGGATTTGGCCAAAAATTGCCACCAACTACAAGGACATCGTCATGAGTAGCCCGTGTGTCGGGTAGTAGTTCCATATTCGCACTGCCGCTGGCAGATTGATGATGAGGTGGATCAGGATCAGGTGTAAGGGTTGGAATATTCTCATGGTTAGTGAGTGTCCAGCCACCGGTCCTGGTAGTAAAATTCTCTGCTTCAACGCGCAGGGCGATGAAATCAGTGCCGTTTGCAGCACCTATATTTAGGTTTGGCTCGGAGTCGCTCTTATCTGAGTCGCACCCTGAAATAGCAAGCGCGGTTAGCAGTGCTGTGGTGCGAAAAAAATGTGAGGGGATTAATGAACGACTCATCTGCGAAATCCTGCCGGCTATACTATTTAATATGTAGTGCTACTGGTTCTTGTTTAGTAGCGCGGAGACAGTGGTGACACTCTCCTTGGTAGGGTAGCGGGTATCACATAGATTCCTTTAGTGTGTGATGTCAATGGTATGACGCGGGTGAGTAGCGCATTATTTTCAAGTTGGCGTGGTGGTGTGCGGTGAACTGGCCAGCTTAAGAGTGTGACCGATTCCACATTTACTGTGTTGCATTAAACGGTTGACCGGAAAAGAGATTAGTGGCTTGCTTGCGATGCCTCACTCCATGATCAAAGTGAGAGTCAATGTCAGGAAGGGAGTATTGTTTTACGAATTATTGAGACAGGGGGTGTGAATTACCTAAGCAACCTAAATCACTTAAGCAACTTCACTTACTTAGGTAACTTCAATTACTTAGGCAATGTCAATTGCCAAGGCAACTTCAATTACCCAGGCAACTTCACTGGCCTAGGCAACTTCACTGGGGTGGTCTTGTGTACTCAGACCCAAATGCGGGTACTTAGAGTCGAGCATTGATACCGAGTCAGCGAAATGTTCGCTAATTGTCGATAGCTGTTCCTCTGACAATATCGCCGCTGGGTTTTCCACTTCTGACTTTCTGATTTTGATTTGGCTGTCAGGGAAATAGAAGCGTAGTGCCTCATCGATTAAATTGTAATCGAGTAGTGGATTGCTCAGCTGTTCGTTCAGCTTGTCATCTTGTTCGCTCTCGATGCCTGAGATATCAAATAGCCTGGTGATTGCCTGCGAATGATCGTATATGTCCAAAACAACTTCGCAGCTACCGAAATTCTCTGCCAGTTGTGAAAGATTCACCATTGACTGTATAAAGCCATTTTTATTATATTTTGTATCAGTCATACAGGCTGATATATCAATCGTGGCGTTGCTCGAAGATAGCTGGGAGCGCAAAGAATTATCGAGGAATGACTCAATTGTATTAGCTTGATCATTTTGGCAAATAACAAAAGTTGTATCGTCGCTTTCTTTCTCGGACGATATTCCGGGTGTAGAGGCTTTACTCAGCTTGTTATTCACAAAATTCAGAGTAAGGTGCTTTTCCGATTGGTCTTTATTAATAGTACTCGGATCTGCAACTACACGAAATAAAGGTATTACGTCCTGGAGCTTTGACCAGTGCGCGCGTTTTTGATGATTCAGGCATCCAACCAATTCAAAAAATGGCAGTATTTCCAGTTGATCGACAACTGAAACAGAACGTTGTGATTCATCCAGCTCACTTTGCCAGTCGTTGTCTACTGTCTCGATAAACAATAGTGGTCCTGTCAGATTCCAAATACTTCCATTGGGTCGAGTTCGCAGAACATTTTCGATCCGTTTCCAAATCTCTACCAGTCTCGGATGGTAAGCAGGTGCGCAAATTAAACCGTTGCACACCCCTCCATGCCATTTGCGCATGACGGTCATTTTGGACAGATCAAGGCCCCACTGATCAATAGGGGCCTTACAGCGTGATCCACAGTCAACGTAAATGCCGCCGTTTATCATCAGATAAGCAACTCGAAATATATCGCATACCATTGCGGGCAGTGTTACTTCGTCAAACGCACGTACTAAAGTTTTATCGAAATTCTGTTCCATGAATTCCAGTGCCAACTGCCGGTCGAGCAACACATGCTCAGCTTCCGGATTAAGCTGCTTCCACGAATCGATCAGTTCGAGAATTTCATTGGGAATCTCAGATGAATGCCAGAATTGAACGATTTTCACAGTGTTCTCGATTTTTGTTGTGTTTGAACGCGCCGGGTAAAAAATTCAAGACTACGATTATCAATAGCAGGAACTTAAAGCATTAAAAACCGGTGTGATTTACCGCCTGAGAGCGCTAAAACGTTGAGATGCATAGGCATAAAGGCGGATGTCCAACAGGTTCCGTGCCACTATTTCTGCATAGAGCTTGCTGCCTACCGTGTTTTCAATCTGCTGATGAATATCCGACAATGACAGATCGGCGGTGCGAGTAACGTTGGTGCTAACCGGTTGTAGTTCCAGTTTCGGAAAATCATTTACGTAGGTTGACTGAAGCCACTCTATAGATTCCGGAAATTTCTCAACCAGTCCAAAAGCTGGCAATGAATCGATAAATTGGCAGGCATTATCGTATATTTCATCGTCGCAAAGCTGATTGCATGGGTAAGTCGCAGACGGGTCAGTGACTGCAAGCCGCATGGTTTGAAAATTCTCTATGGCATTTCGACGTCGCATAGAAAATTTCTTTTCGACGTAAGCGACAAGGTCATTATCGGTTTTTGGTGCTTCGTTTTGTACGCCCCACTCAAATTTGAACGCGGACATTATGCGCGAGATTGGTTCACGCAATATGATTATTGGAGATACTTCGATATCGTTCAGTCGTACAGGAGGTACCAGGCAATGAGAAGAGAATGCCACTATATCCGGGTTGCTTTTGATTATCTTCTCAAACTCATTGCTGGTATACATCCCTCTGTTTGGCGGGGGATCAAACGCTTTCCAGGATTCTCCAAAAGACGAATTCAAGCATTGATCAACTGACGTGCCTGCGTTTTTAAATAAATGATAATGAACCAGAACTTTACGCATTTTTCTTTACTTGAATATTCATCATAGTTAATTAAATCTATAGGACCTGGTAATTCACGAAAGCCTGGAATTCGCGTACGTAACAATGAAGATCAAGCTGCGTAGTTTGGTGTGTACCTTACCGACGAGTTAGATGCCGGTTGTAAATCATAGGCCGCATAGGATTGACTGATAAAATCTTCAAGTGAATAAAGCCATTTGCCAGATAGATCAACCTTGCCATCATCCAGTTTTATTTGCATGCCTTTGGACGTGTCTGTTATGTGGTAATCCAGATCAAGTATAGTTGCCAGCAATTTGCTGGTTGCAGGGACAATAGGGTTTAATGGTTCGCCGTCAAAGGAAGAATCTATATCCATAGTACGAGTCAAACTCGCTGCATCCGCCAACTGACGGCTGAGCTCAATAAGTAAGTCGGCTGTAGGATGATTGAATGTAAAAAACAGACGTTTTTTTCGCCATTCAGATTTTATGTGATCGACAATGGCGACATCACTCTCGTCGTCACGGTCTTTCAGTACTTTCATTGAAGCTTCGACACTTGTTAAAAGAGTTTCCGCATCGTTCCTGTACATTTCCTCCAGTGCGTCCGGTACCTGAGCTTCAGCAATCCGGTTTTTCCAGCACCTAAAGATATAGAGATTATGATAAGGACCCAATGGGCCCTGCAGCCGTTCTCCGGTCTCACTTGTCAGATAAAAAATATCTGCACAGTTACCGTTGAAAAATAAGTTAGGCCATACAAGTACTTTTTTGCCATAACGTTCTTTTAGCGCAGAGGTGGTTAAGTGTTCTGCGTGGTACCCATCCTGAACGCTTTGAGCAAGTATATATTCGGCCTGATCCAGAATTTCAAGATCGCTTGTCGCGCTTTCTAAACTGCTGAGATGCACGATAATTTCAGGCAGCATAGACACACCCGGACACATCGAAGCTATATAATTTGCAACAGGCCTGGCCTGACAGTTACCAACTACAGCTACGCTCAAATCATTCATATGAATTATCCTTTGCAATAGATTCTCAACTTACTACGCTGTCAATTGCTCATCCTGCAATGGATAAACAGCCATCCGATGCAGAGTATCTTTAACATCCTTTACCGAAACCGTAAAATTTGAGTGTTGTATTACTTGCTTGTTTTTGACTTTATTTAATGGATCATCGTCGCCTGTATGCTCTGGCGTGGTTGAAAAGTGCCCGTACTCCAGGCCGTTGAGATATGCCAGCGCTCGAAAACAGGGTTGCACAAACTCGGCGAAGAACTCAATAACCTTTGTGCCTTCTGAACAATAAGCCAGATTTGTTAATCCGGCACCGTGAGGAGCTACAATAACTTCACAGGCATTAAAAAGTTTCATTTGCTCAGCAAGTGAAAGTCCATCAAGTGTGACATCCGTAAATCCATAGTCGTGCAGTAGTTCCAGTAACTCGGGCTCGTTTTCTACACCGCGTGATGAACCGTCCCTGCGGCTGACATACAGCCTTTTGGGGTACAACGACAATTCGCCACCAGTTTGAGCAGGTGCGATTCCATTTAGATACCGCATCGCCCAGCTCCCCATACCCATGCCCATACAGTGCTGAAACACCGGTACGATAATGTTGTCGGCACAAAAGTACGTAGTGTCTTCACTTTCGATTGATACCACAGACTTAGCATCCAGCCCGGTCATTGTGAAAGTATCCAGTTGAAATTTTTTACTTTGATGACTTACTAAAATATTTGACATCTGTCCTGTGGTTTCTTGCGCTCGGTCAAGCAGATGAAATCCGGGAACCAGATCTGTAGTCCAGTGAAAATAGTTGCTTGAGCTTCTCGCTACTGCAACCCCGAAGTTACCGCTGAAGGCACGAGGTGTAATATCGTGTCGCAGAGACTCAATCAGAGCTGGATTGCCTAATGTTGAAGGCTTTACCAGGATATCGTTTTGGTCATACACACATAAATTATGGCCATCGAACCAAACTTTACCATTCGGTATAACGAGAACTGATGGTACGCTTGCTCTTAACTCCTGCGTGGCAAACTCATCACGTCGGAAGTCTTGAAAGGTTACGATGTCAGGGAGTTTTTTCGAGGGTTCATCGTAGTAGATGTTAGTGCTGAATTGAGCATGCTTTGAACGCTCGACACTGGATTTTTCCGTGGAAAAGTACTTGTTGACTATATAGTCGTCAAGTCTACTGCCCAACAGACAGACTTTGGCAGATTTAATCTCGCCAAGTTCACCTATCGCTTCGCCCAGAGTACGGTATATACCGTAGTGCGCAGGATTTTTTCTTAACCCGCTTACAGCAAGTTTTTCGCACTCTTCATAATTTCCGAGTGCGTACTGGATTCTTCCTTGTATCCACTCTTCTTCACCTGGCATTAGAACAGAGTCTGGTACATTGTTAACGAGCTCTTCAGCAGCGCTTATTTCATCTTTGTTGATGTGTTGATTTATAGACGCTATAAACCTGGTGCGTTCCTGTGTCATATTGCCACGCTTCCTATCATTTTTATTTCTGGTATTTACCTGATTGTTTAAAGAGTGTTTTAAGCTTGTAACGTCTTGAAGGTTCCTGGTACAAAACAGGCTGGTATCAGTATTTTCTAGCGGAAAACCATTAAAGTTTCTCAGCGTTTTGGAGCGTTGAATGACAAATTGTGTTTAATTCAGGACCAGAATCTTCTGTACTGGTGTAAAGAATTTTCCCTGATTTAACCTCGGAAATAATTTAACTAATCCGTGGGCAGTGCCGAACTGAGAGAAACTGCAATAAATAGTCCAATGAGTGGGCAGTTTTGAGGTCCGATTTATACGGTTGGCGCCGTGTTTTTGCCAGAGCAAACAGAATGCAGCGCATATAACGCTGACGAACTTTTCCTCGTCGTTAATAGTTCGGATGGGGTGCTTTCAGGTGGCTGGTGTCAGAAAAGTGTCAGCATGGAAGCGCTGATAGACAGCTCTGGTGTAATCGCCCAAACGCTTTTGAAGGCAGGAGTGAATTAAAGGACGTTCGTGAATGACATCGTTCATTTGTCTGATCTGCTGAGCGCAGTTCAGTTTACCGGGAGACGACTGTCTCCCGGTTAGCAATCAATGCTGGCTAATTTGAGATTGTTTTAGCCGCGATTTGGTACAACGCAGGTCTGGTTATTTTCCCAGCCATAACCGTCACCATTGTCGTCGACGACGGCGGAACTGCATACCGGAAAGTTGACCAGTGGATTGTCGATCGGTGCAACTGATGTAGCTGCAGGTGCGGATGCAGAGTTTGCCGATACAATGCAGGTTTGGTTATTTTCCCACCCAAATCCATCACCGTTGTCGTCGAATGCAGCGGAACTGCATACGGGGAAGTTAAGCGGGTTGTTAATGGGGGCAACTGTTGCCGCAGGTGCTGCAGCGGGTGCGGATGCAGAGTTTGCCGATACAATGCAGGTTTGGTTATTTTCCCACCCAAATCCATCACCGTTGTCGTCGAATGCAGCTGAACTGCATACGGGGAAGTTAAGCGGGTTGTTAATGGGGGCAACTGTTGCCGCAGGTGCTGCAGCGGGTGCGGATGCAGAGTTTGCCGATACAA
>CAYLZS010000351.1:0-3226 GCA_964388065.1 uncultured Granulosicoccaceae bacterium | reverse complement strand
CCCGCCGGGTATAACTTCACCGCTGTAATCACTCCTGCCTTATGCGCTGCTGCTACATCATCAGCACTACTCGTCTCTGTTAAATATAGAGTCATCAATGGATTAAACTCAGATCCTGCGGGGATGCAGGCCACAATCCGTTCGCGGTAGTCGAGCGCATCCTGCATGGTTACAACTGGTGGCACCAGATTTGGCATCACCAGCGCACGCCCGAAATGTCTGGCGGTATCTGGCAACACCGCTTTCATAACAGCACCATCACGCAGATGTACGTGCCAGTCATCGGGCAATCGCATTGTTAAGGTAGCGGTCATTCTTTTAGATTTTGTGGTCTTATTTGTTCTTCATCATAAAGGGGGATTAGCAATAATGCTGTGCTGGCGTTTACTTCCAGCGATCTGTTCTCACGACAGCATCCACTGGCACACCATCAACCATCAGTGTCAACTCTGTTCCAGGCTCACTCACTTCAATTGAAAGCATGGCGAATAATAAATTCGCTTTGTACTTTGGAGACCACGCACAGCTACTGGCCTGGCCAACAAGCGTTTTATTCTGCTTCACTTCCCAACGCTCTCGCAGACCCGGTAACGGGTCTCCTTCTGCCATTAGGTGACACAAGCGGCGCTTGATTCCATTTTTTTGCATTTGTGCGATCGACTCACGCGCCATGTATTCTGCAGGCTTATCAAGATTCAGGTACTGGTCAAAAGCACACTCAAGTACGTGATCATCATGCGACATATCGCTGCCGTATGACTTCAAACCGGTCTCGAGCCGCTCGATACTATTCGGTGCGCCCACTTTAACATTGTGCCGCTCGCCTGCCTGCCAGACAGTATCCCACAATGCCAGGCCATCAGCCGAGTTTTGCAGGTAAATTTCATAGCCACCCTGGCCGCTCCAACCGGATCGAGCAAGTACAACAGGCGACCCTGCAATTTCAGTTTCAATAAACCTGAAAAACCGTATTTCGCGAACCGACTCACCCAGCAGGTCAGCCATCAGATCATCGGCCTTCGGCCCCTGCACCGCGAGCGGACTAACATCCGGCTCAAACACTTTCACGTCTAAGCCACGACCCCAGGCAATGCCTTTTACCCAAAGCATCACATCAGAGTCGGCGATAGAAATCCAGAAACGATCTTTAGCAAGACGCAATATGAGCGGATCATTTACAACCAATCCGTCTTCGTCGGCGAGCGGTGCATACACACATTGCCCGACATCACAGGTGGAAATATCACGCGGGGTAATAAGTTCCACCAGCTGCATTGCATCCGGCCCTACCACCTCCACCTGTCTTTCCGCAGCAACATCCCATACCTGTACGTGTTCGCAAAGGTGCTGATACGCCTCCGGATTACTGCTAAACCCGACTGGCAGTGTCATGTGGTTGTAGATTGTAAAGCTCTGAATTCCAAGGTCGAAGACCCGATCTTCAAAAGCTGTTTTGCGCAGCCGCGGCGACAATACCAGTTCAGTTGGATGCATCTGCAAAAACTCATAGCTACCAGTTGTCGCGGATTAGAGCACACACAAAACCGGAAAGCTTACCCCGCCGCGAACGTTGGAATGCTATGCTGTCACTATCTCCAGCCAGACAATATCGGCAATGCACTACGACACCACAAAGCCCGATCACGGAATGCAATTCGATCCGTTCAAAGCGCTGATTGTACCCAGACCAATCGGCTGGATATCAACCACTTCTGCGTCAGGTCAGTACAACCTCGCGCCTTTTAGTTTCTTTAACGCACTTTCTGACAAACCCCCGTTTCTGGCAGCATCGATCGCAAACGGTAAAGACTCGGTAGTTAATATTCTCGAGACCAAAGAATGCACGGTTTGCGTAGTCCACCGCGAATTGATGGATGCAATGAACATGAGCAGCGCTGCAGTAGATACCTCAGTCAATGAATTCTCTCTTGCAGAGCTCGACACTGAGGCATCCACTTTTGTCAAACCACCACGCGTGGCAGATTGTCCTGCAGCATTTGAGTGCAAATTGTGGCAATCGATTCAACTGCCTGTTAATGAACAGACAGGTACCGGGTTTACTACCGTCATACTTGAGGTTGTCGGTGTGTATATTAATGACAAATTTATTGTCGAAGGAAGAGTAGACATACCTTCAATGCAACCTGTGGCACGCCTTGGCTACATGGATTACGCAATCGTTAATGCAAGTAACATGTTTGAGTTGAACAGACCTTCAGTCGCTGCGGACGGCAAATCCGCCACACTCGATACTACACCGTGGGATGGTAAATATAAGTAACTTTATAATATAAAAGATCGCCTGATAAGATTAAGCCCCATCAAGAAGAAGAGTGCCAATACCGCCATTTGAAATTGCTTGCCACCAAGATACTGGCGCAAGTACTCTCCTGCAGAAAATCCGATTAACGTTGGAATGATCATCAAACAAGAGGCAATGGCGAGCGTTTTATCGAGTAGCCCGTTAACAATGTAACCGAGCGTCAGCGGCACGGTGCCACACAAAATCATAAAGCCGGTAAAGCGCACAAAATCCTCTTTATCACAACGTATTGACAGCAGATAAATAATCATCGGCGGAGACCACATGGCGGTCAAACCACCCATGACACCGGAAACAGCACCTAAACCGAACAGTACTTTGCGCTCATGATGCTGTGGGATTTGAGGCGGCGTTCGAATAAAGCTCGTGATTGTCCACAACACGACCATCACCCCCATACCCAAAACCAACACTTTTACGCTGGTACGGGCTGCAAACAGGGCTGACACAAACATCACCACAGCCATCGTCACGACAAACGGCCACAATATCTGAGCGGATCTTTTTATTTGTCCACCTCGGTAAATCTGCCAGCTGTTGGTAATCAAAGCAGGTAATAGCAAGAGGGCAATTGCAACGCGCGGATCAACAAATTGTGCCAACATAGAAATACTGATTGTCGGCAGACCAATGCCAAGCACACCCTTAACAGTACCGGCCAACAAAAAAACAACGCCCGCTAAAAGCAATACTTCAGCAGTAACAGAACCACTCATGCGTTTGCCACAATAAGACTTTGCAACGCCGCCAAAGACGCATTTATAGCAACCGGATCACCACGATATTCCAGCGGCCAGTCATCAGTGGCTGCAGACTCTACCACCCGCGCTTGTGATGATAATTCCACTTGCACACCTGGTATTCCAAGTTGCTGTGACACAAAACGGGTCACTGTGTTATTAG
>CAYLZS010000350.1:0-18390 GCA_964388065.1 uncultured Granulosicoccaceae bacterium | reverse complement strand
TGGTAAGCTGCGGTTGTTATATGAAGCCAACCCGATGAGTTTTATTGTCGAGCAGGCCGGTGGTATGGCCAGTACCGGTCGTCAGCGCATTATGGAAATCCAGCCCGACGAACTGCACCAGCGGGTGCCGGTGATTATGGGATCGAAGACAGAAGTGGAGCGCGTCGTTGGCTATCATCAGGACGAGGCAGCAAATGACACACGAGTAGCGTCGAGCGGACATGGCTAAGGATCACTAAAAATGACTCAATCGTTCTGGGAAACCAAATCTCTGCAGGAGATGACAAAAAAAGAATGGGAGTCACTTTGTGATGGATGCGGGCGTTGTTGCCTGCACAAGATACAAATTGAACCAGACGGTGAATGTGAGCCCAAACATGAACATATGGTTAGGTATACACGAGTGGCGTGCCGTTTGCTTGACGTTAATACGTGCCGATGTACAAATTATTGGCGCCGCAAAGAGATAGTTCCCGAGTGTGTCAGTCTCAACGCTGACAACCTTAAAGAATTCACCTGGTTACCAGATAGTTGCGCATACAAGCGTATTGCTCAGAACCGTGGGCTGGCAGACTGGCACCCTTTAGTTTCAGGCACTAACGACTCTGTGCATGCTGCAGGTATTTCCGTCAGTGGCTTTGCTATAACCGAAGATCATGTTCACCCTGACGATTTTCTGTCACTTGTTATAGAAAATCTTGCTGATTAAAAATAGTGAACTGCTGTTTTATTCAAGCCGTTCCGATGTACACTGTTGTGACAATAAAAATATAAGCACACTATGCTTACATGGCCGATAGGTTAGTCGCTGTTACAGCACTGACTTTAAATCGGATTTACTTTACCCCGTTGGAGCTATGCCACATGACAGCCGCCCTCGATACGCAGGATCGCAGACGCGACCTTGGTGAAACCATTGAAGCTTTGCGCGAGCAAAGACAAAACACACTAAGCACCTTTTGCAGCATGGCCGGTGTGACTAACCCGGATCAGGTCTCGGGTGACTTATCAGACATCGCGCCTGCAGCCCTGCAGGAATTTCTTAACCACATGGTTGACTACCTCGCCATGGGTCACTTCACTATCTATCAGCGCATTGTTGATGGCAAAGAGAGACGTGGCGCGGTTCAGGAAGCAGCGCAGCGTGTTTACGCCAGTATTGGTGCAACCACTGATGTGATGGTTGATTTCAATGACAAGTATGAACACTTCGACGGTGCAGTCAGTGATCAGGCTTCATTGAAAGATGATCTTTCGAAGCTTGGTGAGATGCTCGCAATCCGCGGTGACTTTGAAGACGAGCTACTCGAAGCGCTGTCTTCATAACAGCCCCGTCGTAGCAGTCAATTTTAATGCTAACGGTCTGTATGCAAACTGGCATGCGGACCGCGGTTTCTGCCAGCTAATGAATACCATCTGTGCACAGAACGTGTTCGTCGCTGGTGGCAACTGAAACCGAATACAACACTGCCCGGCAGTATTTGCTTGAGCACAATGTGTTGTGTTTGGCTACATCCACCAATGACATACCGTGGGTAGCACCCGTTTTCTATCATGTCTTTACAGGCAAGCTGGTTTTTCTCTCCGCACCCCACACGCTGCATTGTCGAAATATCTCCGCTAATCCGAAGGTTTCTGCCTCTGTGCAGGAAGACTACAGCGACTGGACGGCAATAAAAGGTATTCAGCTTCAGGGTAGTGTCAATGGTGTTGACAATGCCAACAAGGAAGCAGTCATTCGCGCATACTCTGAAAAATTCCCGATTACCGGCCCTGACGCTCCCCCGGAAATCGTCAATGCGCTCGACAAAATAAACTGGTTTGAGATCTGCGTTCAAAAGCTGCTGTTTATAGATAACTCAAAGGGCCTCGGGTATCGTGTAGAACTTGATCCGGTACAGTTTTTTTCGATATAACCTTGTTCGGTTCAGTTTGTATGCTCTAATTCAGGATATGATGCGAGCGAATCTTAGATGGAGGGATTTTCTTTGATAAAGCGTTTCCTGGCAGTGGTTCTGGTGTGCCTATCGGTAACCGTTTTTGCAAACGACCGTATGGATATCGGTACCTTCTCCAGTGGCAGCCTGGACGGATGGCAGACCAAATCGTTTGTGGGCGAAACTGAGTATACAATTGTCGAAGAAGAGGGCCGACCGGTGTTACTTGCCAACAGTGTTGGCAGTGCATCAGTTCTCGGACGAAAGATCAAAATTGATCTGACTAAAACTCCCTACGTTAACTGGAGCTGGAAAGTAGAACGTGGGTTGCCAAAAGTGGATGAAACCACCAAAAGTGGTGATGACTTTGCCGCACGATTATATTTTGTGAAGTCTGGCGGTTTTGCTATCTGGAATACCAAAGCACTTAACTATGTATGGGCCAGCAGCCAATTGAGAGATACCAGCTGGCCGAATGCTTTTGAACCAAGCAACTCCATTATGCATGCGGTTCGAGGAAGCTGGGATCCGATTGGTGAATGGCGGCATGAAAAAAGAAATGTACGCGAAGATTTTAAAAAGAGCTTTGGTAAAGACATTAAATCGGTTAATGGCGTTGCAATAATGACTGATACAGACAACACCGGCCTGCGTGCAAGAGCTGTCTACGGAGACATCTTCTTTACTGCGAATTAGGTGAATAACCAGGTGTGCTGTAGTGAAGTTGGCGGCTCTGTCGAAGAAAAGTGTTATCGAACTTTCCGCATGCCCCACTAGCTGTCTTTTTTTCCGTTCATATCAATGTCTTCACCCCAGCGCTTTAGGTCCCTGCAGTCAATGTCAAACAGATCCAGTGATCTTGCAACCATTTGAGTAACCATGTCATCTACGCTTTCTGGCCTGGAATAAAAAGCAGGTACTGGTGGTGAAACAATAGCTCCCATCTCTGTTACTGCCAAAGCGTTTTTGAGGTGACCTGCGTGCAATGGAGCTTCGCGTAACATCAGTACCAGTCGCCTGCGTTCTTTTAGTACCACATCTGCGGCACGGCTCAATAAATTCGAAGTGACTCCGCTGCTGATCTCGCCCATGGTTTTAATCGAGCACGGCGCGATGAGCATGCCCCGTGTTTTGAAAGATCCGGATGAAATAGCGGCACTTATATCTGTTGCAGGATAAGTCACGTCTGCCAGTGATTTTATGGTCTCTACGGTTGAGTCTGTCTCACTGCTAATGGTGAGCGCTGCAGCTTTGGAGATAACCAGGTGAGTCTCAATATCTGTGTGTTGGAGCAGCTGCAATGCCTTAATGCCGAGTATTGCGCCAGATGCACCGCTGATGCCCACAATTAGCCTGTCTGGTTTACCTGTCACCCTGTGTGCTCCTGTCAATCGGTATTGGCCTTTTGATTTGAAGTGGCCTTTTGACTTTGTATTGGATAGTACCCTTGTCGTTGATCGCAAGCCACAAAGTGTTCGGCTATTCGTGATCAGCTCGCAGGGGGCGCGGACCCACAGATGATTTTGAGCTGCAAGCACTTTATTCGCGACAATCCAAACCGAGTTGCTTGACCTGTTTTGTCAGGCGCTCTAGTCTCGACGAACGGACCACTTGGTGCCATTTCTTACCTTGGTATAACTCGAGTTCTCATACAAATTATGAATGAACAAAAATCCTCATCCGATCAGCAGGAAACAGGTGTTATTGACCAACTGCTCAGTAATGCTCGCAGAGCCATGCAGGAAATTGCCGGTGCCGGGCAGGAGCAAATTGACGAAATGGTCACGGCGGTCGCCTGGGCGCTATACAAACCTAAGAACGCTCGTGCGATGGCGGAGCTCGCTGTTGAAGATACCGGGATTGGCAACATTGAAGACAAGGTAACCAAGAATACCCGCAAAACTTTTGGCACCCTGCGTGATCTGATGCGGGTCAGGACGGTTGGAAAAATTGACGAGCAAAATGGTCTGGCTCGCTATGCAAAACCTGTCGGCGTGGTGGCGGCCATCACACCTTCTACTAATCCGGCTGCTACCCCGGTTAATAAAAGTATGATGGCCATTAAAGGTGGCAACGCTATTGTTGTAGCGCCGTCACCTGCCGGTTGGGCTACAACCTCAGCAACTGTTGCATTGATGCGTGAGGCATTAGTGAAGATCGGTGCACCGGAGAACCTGGTGCAAATTCTACCCGCACCTGTGACCCGCAGTATGACCACGTTGTTGATGCAGCGATCAGATTTGATTGTGGCCACAGGATCTCAAAACAACGTTCACAACGCTTATAGCAGTGGTACACCGGCTCTGGGTGTTGGTGCCGGTAACGTAACTGTGATTGTTGACAGCACCGCAGACCTTCAAGATGCAGCCTCGAAGATTGTCGCATCCAAGACGTTTGATAACTCGACCTCCTGCTCCTCGGAGAATTCTCTGGTGGTGCTTGATGATGTTTATGACGAAACAATGACCGCTTTGACCGAAGCGGGTGCATACCGTTGTAATTCATCCGAAACGGAACACATACAGTCCGAGCTATGGAAAGAGGGCAAGCTTAACCGTAAGTTGATTGCAACAGATGCCGATGTTTTTGCCGGCAGACTTGGTTTCTCTGAGCAGGCTCAGAATTGCCAGTTATTTCTTGTCGAGCAATCGCAGTTCGATGCGTCATCACCGTTTGCAGATGAAAAATTGAGTTTGGTGCTAACGGTCTATCGCGCACAGGACTTTGATCATGCAAAAAAGCTGGTTAACGATATTATGGACGTGCAGGGCCGTGGACATTCCTGTGGTATTCACACAGCTAACCCGGACAACGCGCGGCAATTGGCAGAGGAAATGGATGTTGTCAGAGTACTTGTTAACCAGGCACATACATTTGGCAACGGCGGCAGTTTTAATAATGCGCTTAACTTCACCCTGAGCATGGGTTGCGGTACCTGGGGCGGCAACAGTTTTTCAGAGAATCTCAATTATAGTCACTTTATAAATATTACCCATCTGGTGACTGAAGTGGCGGAAGACAAACCATCAGAAGATGAGTTGTTTGGTGCTTACCTCGCGAAGCATGGGCAATAAAATGGATACCGTTCGAGCGTTTATTGACCACTACGCAGCGCAGACACCAGATAATATTTTTTTAATCACACCACTTGATGAAACAAGTGAATGTGAAGAGCTAACGTTTGGAAAATTAAAAACACAGGTAGATCTTATTGCTGAAAAGCTGGCGGGTCTTGGAATCGAACCCGGGGCCAAAGTTGCTTTTCTTATGAATAACGGTCAATGGGCAGTACAGTTGTTCCTTGGCGTAATGGCTGGTGCACGAGTTATTGTTCCGATAAATGCGGTGGCTGGTGAAACACAAATGCTGCATGTATTAACGCATTGTGATGCCGATGTGGTTTTTGTCGCTCCGGAATTTAGCGCTATGCTTGGGGCGCTTATAGCTATGTCTGATCGTGATATTTCCATGATTGAGGTTAGCGAGAGCGACGGGCCGCAATGGCCACAAGCCAGTAGTAACGTTGAAACCACGGCAACCGTGCCCACCGCTGATGACGAAGCGTTGCTTCTATATACATCCGGTTCAACGGGCTTGCCCAAAGGGGCGATACTTTCGCAGCGCTCAGTAACCAGTGGTGGCAAGAATGTGGTGCTCGGTCATGGCTTAACGCATAATGATCGTGCGTTGTGTGTCTTGCCTGTTTATCACATTAATGGTGCGATGGTGACAGTCTCAGCCCCGCTTGTCAGTGGAGGCTCTGTTGTTATGCCGAAGAAGTTCAGTGTCAAGCTTTACTGGCTCCTGGTTGCTGAATATCAATGTACATGGAGCAGCATCGTTCCGACAATAATCAAGTACCTTCTGGACCGTGCTGAAGTCGAAGATTTTGATTTCGGTAACGAAGAGCTTCTTGAGCAATTCCGTTTCGCACGCTCAGCATCTGCCCCATTGCCTGCGGTTGTTCTTAAAGAGTGGGAAGAGACTTTTTACACCCCAATGGTTGAGACACTGGGTCTGACTGAAACTGCCGGTACGGTCGCTTCAAATCCAATGCCGCCCAGGATCAGAAAACCTGGTTCGGTCGGTCTTGCCGTTGGTAACGAGATTGAGATCGGAAATGAAACTGGTGACATTGTTCCTGCAGAAACTGTAGGGGAGTTATTGATTCGAGGTGATAATGTTTTAACCGAGTACTATAAAAATGCTGAAGCCACGGCCGGTGCATTCGTCAATGGCTGGTTTAGAACCGGTGATCTCGGCATTAAAGACAAACAGGGGTATCTTTTTATTACCGGTCGGCTGAAAGAGCTGATAATTCGCGGTGGTGAGAATATCGCACCGCGGGAAATCGATGATGTTTTGTATAAACATGAGGCTATTTTAGAGGCTGCCGCGTTTGGCCTTGACGACAACAGCTACGGACAGGAAGTTTATGCCTGTGTTGCTTTGCGTGATGGTTACCGCTGCTCAGAAGAAGAGCTGCTGCGGTTCTGTGAGTCTGGTGTCGGAGGAGTAAAAATGCCCAAAAAGATTTACTTTTTTGATGAGTTGCCCAAGGGGCCTTCAGGGAAGATTTTACGGTTAAAGTTACCTGAACTTGTTAGCGGCAATTGATTTAATTCGAACGTTCGATATTTCTGGCCCGATATATACGAATAGCATTTCTGAATGCTTACCCTTCACTCAACTGGGTAAAGTGAATATAGCCAGTTTCACCACTGCTTTCGATTTTAATTTTTGCCCAATTCCCGGATCGTTCGAGCAACTTTACTGTGGCACCATGGCTAACTGGTGTTTCAGTTGCATCGGCCGAGGTTAAATCTGAGAACATAATTGCCTTGTATGCCTTTACTGTGTACTCGGCGTTTTCAGTGCTTGCTTCGGTAGATGTCGCTGCCGGTGTTTCAGTTTCCTGTGTTACTGGTATTCCCGGTGAGGTGGTTTGCTCTGGTTGCGGGTCGGTGATGTTGCTGGTTTCATTGGTCTTGAGTGAAATATCCGCATCGCTCGAGCTGGATTGATCAATGTCAAGTTTAGCGATTCTGATTTCGTCAGTTTCGGATTCAACAGTTTCCAGTTTGGCATCAGTGTTTTCCGGTACCGGATTTTCAGTTTCAGACTTAGCGGTGTTAGAATCCAGGTCGCCAGATTCGAGGTCAATAGTTACAGGTTCATCGGATGCAATATCGTTTGATTCAGAGACGGTTGTAACAGCGTCTTTTGGGTTGTCGTTAGTAGTTTCCAGCTTTGCAGCTGGAGCGGGTGGATTCGTGCTGGCAACTTTGCCTGTTGCAGGTATCTCACTTTGGCGGGTATTGACCGTAGCTCGGGTAGTCTTTGGTTCAAAAAATTCAGCAACTTTATCAAAGGGTAGAACGAAGGGTAGTTTGGCACTTTGGTAAAAACCAAGTGTGAGCAGTGCGATTATGAAAAGCCCCTTCAGTAATGAAAATAATGTAGTAGTTTCGCCGGTATAGATTTTGAAATTTGAACTTCGATAACTCTTACGACGTCGCCGAGATTTACTTGTCTGGCTGGAGCGAGGCACATCACTTCTGTTGCCGGTGTTTTCAGATCCACTGGAGCGAACTTTTAGTTTAGAATTTTGTGCGTTAGGATTTTGCATTACTTCCGGCCCGTACTCTCTGTGGCTAAGGATATCTGTATAATCGTTGCCTGACAGTTACCAGTCAAAAATATATAGAGTTAGCTGAGACTTTGGGTTGCCAGTTAGAGTGTTCCTGACTTATGCGGCGTCCTGAATTGAATCATCATCTAACAGATTTGCCATTGGCGTCGGTTTGCCAATATGGTAACCCTGCGCATAATCAACATTAATCGACCCGAGCGCTTCCATAATCTCCTGGTTCTCAACGAATTCTGCAATCGTTTTGATGCCGAGCACTTCACCGACATTGTTCATCGAGCGTACCATTTCCAGATCTACTTTATTAGAGGTGATCTCTTTGACAAACTGACCATCAATTTTGATGTAGTCAACTTCCAGATTCTTAAGGTAACCAAAAGAACTTGCTCCGGCACCAAAGTCATCCAGTGCGATCGTGCAACCCCTGTTTCTTAAAAATGCAATCAGCTTTTGTGCCTGGCCAAAGTTAGTGATAACAGCGGTTTCAGTAAGCTCAAAGCAAATGTTTGACGATTTAATATTGTAGTCCTTGAGCATCGTATCAATGAAGTCCGGCATCGAAGGATCAACCGCACTTTGCCCGGATAAGTTGATACTAAAAATGGTGTCCTCAAGGTGGGTGCATTTGAATTTGGCAATCTGTAGAAATACGTTTTCCAGCACCCAGCGATCAATGTCTCTAATTAAATCGTAACGCTCAGCGGCAACTATAAATTTATAGGGGGTGATAATACTGCCGTCCTCGTCAATGAGTCGCAGCAGGCATTCGTAGTGATGCGTTGTTGTTTCTTTTATGTCGGTCGAGACAATCGGTTGTGTGTAGATAACAAAACGGTTGTCTTTCAATGCAGACTGCAGCATTGGTAAGTACAACATTTCACCCTGTCTTTTTTTGGTTTCGTCATCTTCCGAATCAAAAATTACGTATCCGTTTCTGCCTGCGTCCTTCGCGGTATAACAGGCAATATCTACTTCACTGAGTACATCGTTGATTGTTATGTGATAAGGCTTAATTGTGGTCAAGCCAATGCTTGCACGAATCGAAAATACGTTATCGTCCGCCTGATAGAAATAGGATTGAAAGAACTGGTGAAAAAGCTGTGCTACTTCTTCTGTTCCATTCTCATAGCAAGTGGTGCTTAGAAAACCGAATTCATCTCCACCAAGTCGGGCGATTTCAATATCAGGAGGTGCGATTTCCTGCAGATCTACAGCGATTTTCTTTAAAAGCTCGTCTCCTGCTGCATGACCCACGGTATCGTTCACCAGTTTAAACTGATCGAGATCAATATAGCCAACAACGTTGCAGCCGCTATCACCCGGGTTATCGCTGCGCAGCAGGTTGCCCAGTATGGTTTCAAATTTTCGACGATTGGGTAACCCGGTTAGTGCGTCGTGGGTAGCCTGATATGCCAGCTCGGTTGTCAGGGCATGCTCTTTACTTACATCGCGCATGGTGAAAACTGCGCCGATTTTATCCTGACTGGCATCGATAATAGCGGACGAATAGCAATCAAAGACTGATGGCTGAGATCCATTGGGATCAAATTCGTCTGAGGAGCCGCTGATCTTTTGTTTTTTCAGTGTACTACGCAATACACTGTTTCGCTTATTGTGACAGTAGCCGGTTTCTCTGCCTTTTTCGTCGCTGAAGTATTTGTTTAGTACTTCCTGTGCCGGTTGTCCGATTAGCGATGTTCTGCTGGCGTCCAGAACATTGAGCATGGCAGGGTTCAGGTAATCAATGTTGTCTTTTGAGTCTGTTGTTATTACTGCATCCTGAAGAGAATTTAAAGTCACAAGAGCGCGTTCTCTTTCCTGTGCAAGGGCTTTTTCGCTGGCCAGGTTTTGGGCGCGACCCATTCTGTATGCCACAAGAATGGCAACCGCTACCAGAAACATTAATAGTGCTGCAACACCACGTACCAGTGCAGAAACAAACTGTGATCGGGTGACACCGGCAGGGGTCAAATAAGCGATTGTCGCCGTTTCTGCGCCTATTCTCATCGTGTATTTGATGGATTTTGACGCGAAGAGACTGGTGGCAATTCTGTGCTTCTCTGTCATAGTGCGTTGATCAACGAGGTATGCAGAGTTGTTAAGTGACCTTATCGAAATACCAACGCTGAGCGGATATTCGTTGCCGGTGGATTGCCGCACAATTTCACTGAGATCCAGGGTAATGAAGTAGCCGCCATCAGTTTGCAGGTTACGGTCGGCTGCAGTTTCGGGTACGTAGTGGCCGAAGTAAGTCGATGCGAATACATTTATTTGACCACCGGTAAACCAATTTTCGGGTAACACTGTTGGTACAGGTGCATTGTGTTCAACACTTTTTACTATTGCATGTTGCGTGCTTTCGATCTCGCTGAAATCCAGACCGACAAATTGTGCCGACACCGGGTCCTGGGGAAAAAATTCAATCAGCAAACTGTATTGAGATTTGACATCGAATGGCGCGAGGCTTCCGTCGGGCTGAATAGCCTTCGGTTGAAAATTTAATAATCCGTGTGTCTGAAGCTCTGCCTTAAACAACTCAAGGTCTTCGTTTGGGAGTGTGTTAAATCTGCCGGTAGCAGTGATTGCTGCCTGATTTGTTACCAGGTTGGCTGCGAACAATTCAAACTGAGTTCGCTCAAAACCGGTTGGTGATGCCTGGTGAGCAGCTCCCATCGAATAAAGCGTACCAATAGCGCTGGTTACTTTTTCGTTAATCTGCTGGGTGGTGCGAAGCGTCTGGCTATTGAAAGTTCTGGTTTCGCTTGCGAGAGAAAGCAAAAGTGCTGCGAGGGTAGACACGACAAAGATAACAACAGCACCGGTCAGTGCAATAAATTTGAAACGACGACTCAACATCCCGTTGGTTCTGTCATCTTTGGTGTTCATACTTTTACGAATACTCCTAATACTGCTGTTGTTCGCGCGGATGCAAGCACATGACTACCGGTGTATTCCGTACGGCTTAGTGGAGAAGACTCTCCTTATTAAGAATCTTCGACTGAAATGGATAAATCTTTAACAAATGTGGCAATTAGCCCCAAACCACTGCAGATTTGAGGTTACTCGTCGATTGCTGCAGTTTGGAGTCGTTTAGCTTTTCGAATGAGGCTGGGTGTCAGGCGTAGTTGCAGTTTATCCAGCACTGCCTCATTGACCCAGAGATCCCATTTTTTGTTTGAAGCGAGGGGTATCTCGGACGGGCTTGTGCCATTGAGTATTTTAATCGCAACCGATGCTGCCCAATCGCCCTGTTCTCTGGCAAGTTTGGTAAACCCGAAGGTGGAATAGGGCATCATCCATTTGTTGTTTGTGACGGTTGGTTTGGTGGTCAGCTCAAGGGCTGCAGCAGCAGCTTCGTTGTTATCCCAGTTTTTTATATCTGCGTTGCTGCCAATGATTGCAAAATCGTAGTTGGCAGATTCCTTAAGGGTTCTTTTCCATTGGGTAAAATTGGACGCATAAGTTGCTTCAATTTGAATGTTGAGCTCATCAGCAATAGCCTGAATCCGGCTAAAGTTTTTTTTCTCAGCAACTGAGTTTGACCCGATGAAGATTGCATTTCGACCTTCACCTGAGAGCTCGAATGCTTCCTGCAACATATTTTTGACTGGTGCGACTTCGACCATCCCGGTGACGTTGCTATACGGAAACTGGTATTCCTCTACGGTCCAGTTCACGCCACAAAACACAAAGGGGATTTCATCGTCCCGGTAGTGAGGTGCTATCAGGTGCTTGGCAGCCGGGTCATCCAAAGTGATCACAACATCGGGCTGCCAGTCTTCAATAGTTTTTATAATCCGGTTAGCGGATTTAAAAATATACTCAGGCGATTGATTTGGATTGGTATCCATATCGACTACATGTATCTTACAGTGACCCGCGAGTGTAGAGCGAATGCTCGCCTCAATCTCATCTGACCACTCGTCACCCTGATGGTAAGAGGACACGTAAAGACATTTTTTTTCTTTATCGAGGCCAGCGTGAGCCTGACCATGAAAAAGGGTGTTGAGAGGTGCAGCGAGTGTGAGCAGAAATAACGCTGTTCGAACCCGACCAGGTAAATGTTGGAACATGATTTCTGGCGTCATTATCGTCGGTATATCTACTGGTATCGCCAGGATGAATGCTTCTCTTTAGTTCCTGACAACGTGCTTTGGTAAAGTGTGAACAGGTATACATTTCATCGGTTTGGTATCAGTCCCCGCTGTGGCTTGAGAGTTGAGAGCCAGTTAAATTGTGTCGGTGACGTTGCTGACCGACAAATTGGCCGATTTTTCCAACTGTTGGCCCCAAACCGCGGTTTATCGATATAGTGTTCGAATTCTGCATTACCTGCAGCACAACGAAGACAAGACTATTGTGATGATTGACAAGAACGACCGACAAGAACGACGGAGAAGGGGCTTGCATTCGCAGACGTCGACAACGTTAGGGTGTCCGGAGAAATGGTGATCTCAGAATCAGTCGATGAATTGACGGCTAACCCGAAGGCGGGTGATTTGTTTCCTGGTGGCTAGCGTTCTGGTGGTGGGCATGGCCACAGTTGATTTTCTGTTTGAAGTCGACTCAATGCCTGCGAATGCACAAAAATACAGTGCCAGCAGCGCACAGATTGTTGGTGGCGGCGGCGCTGCCAATGCCGCTTGTGCTGTCGCCAGGCTGGGCGGTCATGCTCTTCTTGCAGCACGTGTTGGTGACGACATGATTGGCAGTTTAATTGTCGAAGATCTTAAGCGTCACTCGGTAGATTGTTCGTTGCTTGCAATCAATACTACAGCGCAATCCTCTTTTTCATCGGTGTTACTTGATGCATCCGGTGAGCGGCAGATTGTTAATTATCGCGGCTGTGATCTTTCTGATGATGTTACTGGCATTGAAACAGCAAACCCGTCTGCGGTACTTGCCGACACACGCTGGACTAATGGCTCGATAGCCGCAATGAAACTTGCACGCGAAAAAAATCTTCCCGGTGTACTCGATGCCGAAGCACCGATTAATCCAGAGGTGCTGTCACTCGCGTCTCATATAGCTTTTTCGAGGCAGGGTCTGGAATCACTGGTGGGTAGTCTTATAGGCGTCTCTGATGTGGAAGCCGCGTTACGTAAGGTTGCGGAATCTTATCCGGTATGGCTCGCAGTCACCGATGGAAGTAATGGTGTCTACTCGCTGGACAATGGTAAATTTATTTACGAGCCAGTCACAACGGTAGATGTCCGGGATACACTCGGTGCCGGAGATGTATGGCATGGGGCATTTGCCTACTGGCTGGGTTGTGGCAGGAATGAGACGGAGTCTGTGCAGTTTGCCAATGCGGCAGCGACATTGAAGTGTACCCGGCCTGGTGGTGGCAGATCATGTCCTGAACTTAATGAGGTTTTAACTTTCTTAAACCAGTGAGAGCAGCTCTTCATCGCTGTAGCTGCTGAATAAAACTGGATAGAGCTATTGTAACTGCGAGTGTATTTCATATGACTGGAAGAACGACGAGACAATACAAGCGCAAAGACAACAGCAAACCAATTACCGATGATGATATCTACCACATGCTAATGATGCATAAGTATCAGCGCACCAGCCTCGGGAAAATTGCTCATAAGTTCTCGCTGAGTGTTACCGATGTCAGAACCATTATCGGTCGACGTACTGGTGGCAGTTGCTGTGGCTGATTGCTTTCCTGTACGGGACTTATGGTGCCGCTAAGGCAGGCGTCGTGTCTGCGTGTTCATCGCACTCAAGCCTGACCAGTCCTTCTCGCGGCAATTCGCTTTTGGGACCTTTAATGTTGCTCGCAAGTCCCATGTATTCCAGTAGCTTTATAAATGCAAAGCCAGTATCGCTCTGATTCTTTTCTACCCCGAGTTTTGCAGAGTGTGGAAACGCATGATGGTTGCCATGCCAGCTCTCCCCGAAAGTGATAAACCCGAGACTCGGAAGGTTGTAACCCTGCACTGGTATTCCTTCTACAATCCAGGTTTGATCACCGCGTTTGTGCGCTACGTGTCCGACCGCCCAGTGTCCGATGAGTGAAACAGCAATCCGAAGGCAGATGCCCCACAGCACCCATGCAATGCCGCCAAAATAAAACAATGCGATGGCCAGTGGGAGTTGTTGCAACATCCAGGTGGCTTCAAGGAATTTGTAGAATTTATCGTTTTGTGTTGCCTCTTCTATTTGAAAATCTGGCGGGTTTTTGAGTTGAAAACTACAACACAATTGCCAGACAGCGTCGCGCAGGAAGCCTGCATCGTGCGACGGATGCGCGGGGCATTGTGTTTGTCGCTGGTGCCAGTCTCTCATGTCGTGCGCGCGTATCATGCCAAATGGACCTGCCATCCCAACCAGGGTGCCCAGGTATACAAGAGTGCGTTCAACCCAAAGAGGTGATGTAAAAGAGCGATGGATCAGCAGCCGATGCATTCCAACCGAGTGACCGGCGCACAGGGTTAAAGCAGACAGGAGGATAAACATAGCCAGTGCCGACCATGAAAAATACAGCACGAGACCAGTAATGCCGCCCGCTATCATGCTGCACAGCCACAGCGTCTTTGCCGGTTCCAGTACAATATGGCCTTGTGTGGCTCGCGTGGCTGGATTGGGGAATACTCTTTCGGTGGCGACAAGTTTCACAAACATCAGATTGATCCCAGGGTAGAATGTAACTAATTAACTAAATAAACAATTAACTAATAAGTTAATTAATAAAACTTACTATGTCAAATCCTGAAAGAGTTTTTGAGGCTCTGAGCTCAACTACCAGGCGTAAAATACTCGCCTATTTGTCGGAAACATCGCTGACTGCGGGGGATATTGCCGAAAGATTTGATATGTCATCTCCAGCGATTTCAAAGCATTTGTCTATTCTTGAGGCTTCCGGGCTGGTGTGGAAAAAGCGCGAAGGCCAGTTTGTGAAATACGGAATGGAGCGCGACAATCTGTCGGGTACCCTGATGACTTATCTGCAGGAGGTTTGTCCGGTCTCTCGTGGTCTTAAGTCTGAAAGCAGTGATCTTGCTGCCAATAAAAAACCGTTGCCACGAAAGCGCAAATAGTCGATTGAACGGTCGGGCAGCAGCGTGAATATGCGATGTCGTCTGATGCGGTAATCGAAGGTGTATCTGTGAATACTACGAGAGAGAAGGTGTCGAACAGGCTCCGGGATGTTTGTCTGTGACAAACCTGGTTGAAAATTGGTTTGGTGAAGAATTTAGTAACCTGCATCCGTTAATTCAGCGCCTGCATATAAACGGCGGCACGCTCAGTGGCGATATACAGCTGACCTATGGCACCGGGCTGGCAGGGCTTGTTGGCAAAAGACTTGGAGTCAAACTCGGGCTGCCCGAAACCAATGGTGAGCATAATCTTACAGTCGATATTTCCCACAACAACGGGCAACTGGTTTGGAGTCGGGATTTTTCCGGGCAACAAATGATTTCAACCTTTACTCCGTCAGGTCGTCACCCTGACGGATACTGGATCGAGAAGACCGGATCAATAGAACTTCATTTAGGTGTTGACGTTAAAGAAGGTGGTTGGTTTTGGGTGCAGAGAAAGATGTTGTGGATGGGGATTCAGATACCACGCTTGTTATACCCAAAAACAACGGCATATAAAAAAGTAGTGAATGGTAAATACGAATTCGGGGTTGAGTTGTCGTACCGATTCTTTGGTACTTTTGTCAGCTACAACGGCCTGCTCGATATTGAAACCTAAAATGTCGACCTGTTCTATGTCGGCATTTGTAAAAGCAGGCATTGTTTAGATTCTAATCACCGAATACAACTCACCTTGATACGCCAGGCTTCAATGCAAGTAATGCAGATCAAATTTTAAAATTGTTACACGAAGAATTACCGATGCTGTCTATGCGTGGTGATGCATAGCAGTCCAATTTAGAGAATGAATCAGTTGATTAAAATAACCGCAATATTTTTGCCTTGCCTGCTGGTTTCCGGGTGCGCTGGCAAAGGTCTGGTGGCCGAAGATGAATCTGCTAAAGAGACGGCATTTATACTTCCCACACCAGCAGACTATGAAGTAGCTGAAGCCGCTGAGTACAATGTCGATATTACGCTTCGCCACGATCTCATCGACAACAAGTTAATGAAGAGCGAGTCGCTTCCATCGGTGACTTTTACGGTGTGGGGCTTCGACGAATTGGTAGCAGATGTTTCTGCTTCTGAAATATTAAAAAGTGAATTTGCCTTGCGTCCGCAATCGGTTCCATACCCTTTGCGTTTCAGTGCAACAGATTTTCAATCGATTGAGTTGCAATCAGGTCAGCCCGACGCAATAAAATACTACGTCACTTTCGGTGTTGATGTAGACGGTGATGATGTAGTTTGTAACGGTGATTTTCGACAGGACTACAGTTTGTCCCGACCTGAGCGCTTCCCTGTAACACTTTCAAATGTTAGTCAGAACATTGAAATCATAGAAGTACAGGGTGAAATCTGTAGTGAGTGATTTTCACTAATAACAGTACGTAAGCGATATAAGCCGGCAGTATAAGCGGGTAGCACGCCAGAGTTGTCCTGTGAGTCGTTAGAGTTGGCTTACAGTTGAGCGATGCATATAGCCTGTCACTTGCTTTCGACCACTGACTTTGACTTCGATCCAATTTCCGATTTGACCAATCCTTGTAACCTGAGCGCCTTCAGCCAGCGATGTTAAAATCTCACCGTTAATCTCTGGTGCGCTGCGGACATTGCTCCACTGTTGTAATACAACCAGATTGCTGGCTGCGTTGTCTCTGCGAGTTGTCGGCCTGTCGGCTGCGGCACTGCTTGTGGCTACGTTGGTGGTAGTTGAATTTGCTGCGGGAATTTCCCGTACAGCAGGATAGCTCTCATAAGATGAGTCAACAGTTTCGCTTATGTTGCGCGAGTTACTTGTCTGTGCAGAGCCAGATGTTGATATTCCAGATTTTGTTGTTCCAGATGTTGATGTTATAGGTACGATCTCAGTTTTGGCCAGGTTGCTGCAATCATCACCGACGTAACAGTCACGCAGGCTTGCGAGGTTAAATGGTGTTTTTGTCTTTTGTTCACCAGCATATCCGTCCATCGCTATGATTTCTTCCGGGCTTAAATCCGGAATGCTCGACACCGCTAAAAATCCGATCAAACCCAGTATGCCGGCGATGCCTGCAAACCGGGTAAGAGTTTGAACTATAGTGCTGTGTTTGGTGTGCTTGATATCACGCAGGTCAGAGTCGTTGTAGCTGATGTGACTGAGCTTTTCTTTCAGCCAGACTTCTTCTGTTTCAGGCCAGACTTCTTCTGTTTCAGGGAAGTCAGGATCGAAGTTACCAGGCTGCCGAGATTCGCGGTGGTCGTCGATTGCTCCAAAACGGTGATCTGCCGAACGGTGATCTCGCGCATCATTGTCTGAAACAACTCTTCTGCGGTTGTAGTCATGCTCATCGTGCGTTTCACGATAGGACGGTTCGTCCGGGTATCGATCGTCGCGAACATCGGCTGGCCGGCCGTGATGGTTACGTGAGTGCTCGCTCATTGCTGAATATCCTGCATAGACATCTGTCAACGTTCTTCTAGTGAATCCATTGGAAAAATCTACCCCGATTCAATTAATGAATCCCGGATTTACATTTTGCCGCTGGGATGCTCCCGGAACCTGTGCGGGTCGTCAGACGCATCACTATTAGAGTAAATAGAAAGGATTTGCGGTCCACTCGGCCGCACCTTTAATGCCAGTCGCGAATCTGCAGAACGGTCATATAATTGTGACTGCGAAAAGGCTACGCTGTCAAGAAAATGACAATAGATCGAGAACGAGTTTGGCTACACAAAAATTAAAAGATCGGGTTGCGCTGGTGACTGGCGGGGGTGCCGGAATAGGGCGCGCCATTGCCGAACGGTACATTCGGGAAGGTGCGCGAGTCGCAATTGCTGATATCAATGAAGCACTGGTTGTGCAAACGGCGAAAGAAATCGGCGCGCACCCGGTTGTGGTGGATGTCGCTGACAGACAATCTATCGATGCGATGCTTGCAGACGTCGAGAAAAACATGGGTGTTGTCAGTGTGCTGGTGAACAATGCAGCAGTGTTCAACCTGGCGCCAATATCTGAGATAACTGATGAACAATACCACAGCGTATTCCGCGTTAATGTTTATGGTGTGCTGTTCACGATGCAGGCTGTTGCCAACCGGATGGTGGAAACTGGTACTGAAGGCAACATTATCAATATGGCCAGTCAGGCCGGTCGTCGTGGTGAGCCACTTGTTGCTGTTTATTGTGCATCTAAAGCTGCAGTAATCAGCCTGACCCAATCGGCGGGTCTGGCATTGATTAAACAGGGCATCAATGTCAACGGAATTTCACCGGGTGTTGTTGATACACCGATGTGGGCTGAAGTCGATGCGCAGTTTGCAAGGGTTGAAAATCTTGCAATTGGTGAGAAGAAAAAAGCGGTTGGGCTTGCTGTGCCTTATGGTCGTATGGGGGAAGTGGAGGATCTGGTTGGTGCTGCGGTGTTTCTTGCCAGTGGGGATTCTGATTATGTGGTTGCTCAGACTTTGAATGTTGATGGGGGGAACTTTATGTCTTAGTCTTTTTTTGTTTTTTCTCTTGCTTGACGAGTAGTCTTGTATTTGATCGTTATGGCTTGGCATCCATGCCGTGTTTCGAAGCCAGTCCCTGGCTCTACGAATCACTTTTGCCAACAGCAGCAAAAGTAATCAAAAGTGCCGTGTCGCCCACTAATCTGCCCTGCGGGTTGCCTGCGGCAATTTCAAAAATCATCTCATCAACAGGCACGCGCAGATGCGCACGTCCTGTGCGC
>CAYLZS010000349.1:0-9521 GCA_964388065.1 uncultured Granulosicoccaceae bacterium | reverse complement strand
TGCCGTGCCAATCACAATCATATGGCCATTGGGGTCGATGAATATGGCGGTGTTGCAGGCCTTGTGACTATTGAAGACGTGCTTGAGGAAATCGTAGGCGAGATAGATGACGAGCACGACGCCGAAGAAGATGCGAATATTCGCAAGCTGGAAGAGCACGTCTACAACATCAAGGCACTGACGCCGATTGAAGAATTTAATGAGGAGCTCGATGCCAGTTTGCCTGACGACGAGTTCGACACCATTGGTGGTTTGGTGATGCAGCAGATCGGTCATATGCCCGATCCGGGTGAACAGACCCGCATTGATCGCTTTGTGATTAAAGTACTGTCTGCCGAATCACGGCGCATCCATCTGCTTCAGGTGACAGAAGATACAACTGCACAGTAACGGGTTACGTACTTTGGACGTTCAGCGACGCGCATTGCTCGCCTTGGTCAACCAGCCGTAGTCGGCCCGCCACAGTCAGCTCATAATAGTCAATCAGTTGTAGCCGCACGCTGAATTTCCATTCTGGCCGTGTCTTTCAGATCAGGAGTGTATGCTACCGGCTGCGATTTACAGTAAGATTCGCTCTATGTTGGGGTGCAGTGGAATTTTGCGCCCGGTTGAATCTACTACCAGGCCTGGTTACATTGCAAAGCTCCCCTGTATTTCTTCAGAATAAATGGCTGACAACCCTGATCAGCCTGCTTTGCGGTGCCGCATCGGTACTGGCGTTCGCACCCTTTGGTTTGTGGATGTTGTTGCCGTTGACGCTTGCGATTTTTTTCCTGGTACTTTACTACTCACCCACATCCACCAGTAGCTTCAGGGTCGGTTACTTTTTTGGTGTCGGCTTGTTCGGCGCGGGCATTTACTGGATCTATTTCAGCTTGCATTTGTTCGGTGGTGCTATAGCGGTAGTGGCCGGGCTGGGCACTTTTCTGTTTGTTTTAGTTCTTGCTTTGTACCCGGCATTTCTGGCAATGCTTCTGCATCGCTTTAAAAGTCACGGCGGGTGGTTTTTTCTAACTGCGCCTGCGATGTGGGTACTGTTTGAGTGGCTGCGCAGCTGGTTGTTCACTGGCTTTCCGTGGCTGAGTGTTGGCTACTCAACAATTAGCTCGCCGCTCGCAGGTTACGCACCGGTTGGCGGTGTCTTTCTGAGCTCTCTGGCATTGGTGCTGTGCAGTGGATTGCTTGCCTGGTGGTTGTGCCGTCGAACGTTAGTGTCGGGTCTTGTGGCTCTGTGTTCGATTATTGTAATCAACGCAGGTGGCTACGGGTTAAAGCAGGTGCAATGGACTCAGCCGGTTCAGGACAGAACGGTTGATGTCACCATGGTACAGGGCAATATAGCGCAGGAATTAAAATTCCAGCCTAATCTTCTGGAAGATTCAATAGCAATGTATTCAAGCCTTAGCGACACAGGTGCAGAACTGGTCATTTGGCCGGAAAGTGCTATCCCGACTGTGTATTCTGATCTTGCAGAATGGGAAGTAAATTTTGCCGAATCGCTGGCACAAAAGGGCACTACCGTCATAAGTGGCGGCTTTACCAGTAACAGCGACTTCTCGCTTTTTTACAACGCAATCAAAGTACTCAACGGCACCGATGATCAGGTATACGTTAAGCGGCATCTGGTGCCATTTGGCGAGTACACACCGTTTCGTGATTTTCTTACTCTGCTGGCTAAGCACATCACCATCCCGATGTCAGATCTTTCTCCAGGCAGCGGCCCGATAAAACCCATTACCGTGAACGGTGTGAACTACGGTATGTCGATCTGTTACGAAGATGCATTTGGCTCAGAGATGCGTGCCCAGTTTCCGGAATCCAATGTATTAATTAACGTCAGTAACGATGCATGGTTTGGTGATTCGACCGCACCCCACCAGCATCAGGAGATCGCAGCTATGCGCTCGCTTGAGTTTGGTCGACCGATGTTGCGTGTTACCAATACGGGAGTCACCGCATTAATTGATTACCGCGGTAATGTGGTACAGCAAGGCCCACAGTTCGAAGCCGTAGCCCTCGATGTGGAGGTGACTCCAAGAGAGGGCTCTACACCATTTGTCACGCTCGGTGACTGGCTGGCAGTGTTACTGGCGGCTGCGATGCTGATGATTGGCAGGTTTTTCGGTCGACGGGCAATACCTCGTGTGGACACTGTTACACCCGAAGGTGAAAACAATTGAACACATCGCTCACCGGTAACTGGTCCTACCCGACATCAATCCGTTTTGGTGCCGGCCGCATAAGCGAAATTACAGACGCCTGTGATGCAGCTGGCATTAAAAAGCCGCTGCTCGTGACTGATCGGGGGCTTGCTGAACTTGATATCACCGAGCGTACTTTGGATCTGCTTGAGGCAGGTGGGCTTGGGCGCGGAATATTTAGCGATGTTGATCCCAATCCGAATGAGCGCAATGCGTTCGCGGGTGTTGCGGTCTATCGTGAAGGTGGCTACGACGGAGTAGTTGCATTTGGTGGTGGCTCCGGACTTGATCTCGGTAAAGTCATTGCTTTCATGGCAGGGCAAACAAGAGCGCTTTGGGATTTCGAAGACATTGATGACTGGTGGACTCGTGCCAATGCAGATGTCATTGCACCGGTGATTGCGGTGCCAACAACTGCGGGAACAGGATCAGAAGTTGGTCGCGCGAGTGTAATCTCGAACACCGAAACACGGGAAAAGAAAATTATCTTCCACCCGAAAATGTTGCCTGTTGTTGTTATAGCAGACCCGGAACTGACTATTGGTATGCCCAAAGCGATTACCGCAGGTACAGGCCTTGATGCATTTGCACATTGTGTTGAAGCCTATTCCAGCCCGCACTATCACCCAATGAGTCAGGGCATCGCTCTGGAAGGTATGCGGTTGGTTGTTGAGAACCTGCCAAAAGCCTATAAAAATGCAACTGATATTGAAGCGCGAGCCAATATGATGAGTGCTGCATCCATGGGTGCGACCGCCTTTCAGAAAGGACTTGGTGCTATCCATGCAATGAGCCACCCGATCGGTGCAGTACACCATACCCATCACGGTACAACCAACGCTGTCTGTATGCCGGCAGTGCTACAGTTTAACGAGCCGGTTATTCGAAAACGCTTTGATCACGTTGCAGGATTTCTCGGGATAGACGGTGGCTTTGATGGATTCTGTGAGTTTGTAAATCGATTTAATGACTCATTCGAAATTCCTCGAACGCTGACATCACTTGGCGTTGAAACACCCGATCTTGACAGCCTTGTTGAGGCAGCCCTGCGTGATCCGAGTGTCGGTGGTAATCCGGTGACGATGACACCCGCTAATACCCGCGCTTTATTTGAAGCGGTGTTATAAAAATCTTAGGTTAAGTTACTGCAAATTGGTAATGAATTTTTTGGTCAACTTTAGTGTGCGATATTTCCTCACTGATGAAAATGTTGTATAAATTGTGGGGCTTGTAGCGTTGTGAATTTGGTTCAGTATTGATTCTGGTTCTGGCGTTATGCTGGTGCTGTCCCTCATTTAATCCAATGCCACACCAGGTGGCTAACAGGAGCTATGTCAGTGAATACGCCGAATGATCTCTTTTACGCCGAAACGCATGAATGGGTTCGCCTGAACGACGACGGCACGGTTACTGTTGGCATCACAGATCACGCACAGGAGCAATTGGGTGATCTGGTGTTTGTCGAAACACCTGAAATAGACAGCGATGTGAGTGCCAAAGATGCAGTTGCGGTGGTGGAGTCAGTTAAAGCGGCATCAGATATCTATGCACCGATTGCTGGCAAAATAATCGATGCGAATACTGCCCTGGGTGAAGAACCGGAACTGGTCAACACCAATCCTTACGATGAAGGCTGGTTGTTTACCATTAACCCGGAAGATGCCACAGAGGTAGAAGAGTTGATGGACGATGAAGCCTATGAGGCTTTTGTGGCATCAGAGACTTAAAATTCAGACCGGAACTATTCCAGCCTAAGTTATCTGGCGGCTACAGTTAAGTGGTCGGATTTAAATCCAGATAAAAGCCGACAGTGTTTAATTTCTCTATCTCGTCTTCTATATCGGCACGGGTCAGTGGGTGGTCTTTTAACCACTCCGGTGTGATGGTCATGCTCACCGTACAGTCCGAGTACTCAGCACTAAACTCCGGTGTGTCATCTGCATGTCGCGTTCGGTGAAAAAGTGATGCCAGCCGCAGCAGGAAAAGCAATTTGTAGTAGCGAGACTGCTCTGACTTTCGCATTGACTGAGTGACACTGGTATCAATCTTTCTGCGATGGTTGCGAACAAGCGCTGCAATAAATCTTTGATCATTTCTGGAAAAACCCATCATGTCTGCGTTGCGCAGCAGGTAAGAGCCGTGCTTGTGGTACTGCACGTGTGCGATTGATAATCCAACCTCATGCAGATGACAGGCTGAACGCAACGTGTTCAGGTCGCGCTTTGGGTCGAGGTTCCATGGTTCAAGAGCAGAATTAAACAACCGCTCTGCGGTATTAAACACCCGTGATGCCTGTTCGGTGTCTACTCTGAAGCGGTGTTGCATGTCGGTAACCGCATTGCGTCTTACATGATCGTTTAGTGAATCACCGGCCAGATCGATAATCACGCCTTCGCGTAACGCCGAGTGTGATACCTGCATGTGCTTTATATTCAGTGACTCGAAGGCAGCCTTTAGTACCGACAATCCACCGAGAATAACATCGCGGCGGTCATCAGTTACTGTCGATATATCTTCAAGGACTTCAGGTCCTTTTTTTATAATTTTTTCGATCAGTTCATCGAGTCTTTCGCGACTTATACCGTTTTCGTCCGGGTTAAATGCCTGCAGTATTCTCTCTGTGGCTTTGATAGTGCCGCTTGAGCCAATGCAAACATCCCAGCTGTGTTTGAGATATGCCGGTACAATAGCGCGTGCCTCAAGCCTGCCATTGGCAATGGATTTTTCAAATTTTTTGGCAAGCTTTTTCCCTGAACCGGATTGTCCGTCAAACCAGGTATTGTGTGCGCTGACACAACCCATATTGATACTTTCCATTATGTTGGCAGTAGTGCCGCTACCCACTATAAATTCAGTACTGCCACCGCCAATATCTATGACTAGTCTTTTTTTATCATCGCGTATGCCGTAGCTAACGCCGGTAAAGATGAGTCTGGCCTCCTCGCGGCCGGCAATAATATCTATCGGTACACCAAGTGTATCTACTGCTGCCGCATTAAATTCTTCGGCATTGCATGCGCGTCGCAGCGTGTTGGTGCCCACGGCGCGTATTTGATCTGTCGGTACGTCTTTCAGTCTCTGGCTAAACATTGATAAGCATTCAAGTGCTCTTTTCATTGTTTTAGGTGTGATGTTGTTTTTCTTATCGAGTCCTGCACCGAGGCGTACCGGCTCTCGCAGTTTATCGATCATTTGCAGGTGCGATTTGGTGGCGCTTGCCACTGCCATGTGAAAGCTGTTTGATCCAAGATCTATGGCGGCGTAGGTTTTGTCTGCCGTAATGCCAACATCCTGCGCGTCAGCTTGTGCATCATCGCGCTTTGGGGGCGAATCCTGGCTTGTGTTGTGTTGTGGGTTAGCAGCGCTTGTCATACCTTTTGCCCGAGCGTGACTCTGTCATTGCCAGACAGATCCTGCTCTGTTGTTACCTGACGGAAACCTCGCTCCAGCATTAGGTTGCGGGTGTGCTGACCTTGCGCGTGTCCATGCTCGAGTAAAAGCCATCCGCCGGTGTGAAGATGTACCGGAGCGTCTTTAATAATAGCAGTGATATCACCCAGTCCATTGTCACATGATCGCAAGGCTCTAATTGGCTCAAACGGCAAGCCGCCGGTAGTCAGATGTGGATCATCCTCGGCAATATAGGGCGGGTTGGAAGCAATGACGGAAAATGTGTCTGGTGTGATGTTTTCAAACCAGTTTGATTCTTTGAAGCTAACTCGGGCATTTAGTCTGGTCGCATTGGCGGTGGCAACTTTCAGGGCTGCATGACTGTTGTCTGTCGCAGTGACTGTAAGCTCGGGTCGCTCGATAGCAACACAGATTGCAATCACCCCGGAACCAGTTCCAAGATCGAGGAACGGGCCCTTGGCGTTGGTAAGTTTTGACAGGCAAAGTTCTACCAGTATTTCTGTATCCGGGCGCGGGATAAGCGTGTCCGGTGTGACCTCAAACGACTGAGACCAGAATTCGCGTGCACCGATAAGGTAAGCCAGTGGTTCACCGTTAGCGCGGCGTTCAATCAGTGACTGAAACAAAGTGTGTTGCCTGTCTGTCAGTGTATGCTCTGGCCAGGTATACAGATAAGTTCGGGCCTTTTGCAGGCAGTGGCAAAGCAGTAGTTCGACATCAAGCTTTGCGTTATCAGCATGCGGTGATTGCAGAGTTGATTGTAGTTGCTTTGTCGCAGTAACCAGCAACGACGCTATAGAGAGGGCGTCAGTCACACTGCTGTATTATTCGCCCATCTCAGCCAACAGATCGGCCTGATGCTCTGCGAGTAATGGATCGACAACCTGCTCCAGTGAGCCGGTCATGATTTCTTCAAGCTTGTACAGAGTGAGGTTGATGCGATGGTCAGTCATTCGACCTTGCGGGTAGTTGTATGTGCGAATGCGTTCTGATCGATCACCGCTGCCCACTTGCAGACGCCGTGATTCAGTTTCTTCAGCCTGCTGCTTTTCGAGTTCGTCGTTAAGTAGTCTGGCCTGTAGCAGTGACATAGCCCTTGCACGGTTTTTATGTTGCGAACGTTCATCCTGACACTCGACAACAATACCGGACGGTATGTGGGTTAGTCTTATTGCAGAGTCAGTTTTATTAATGTGCTGTCCGCCGGCACCACTGGCGCGAAAAGTATCTACTCTGAGATCTGCGGGGTTGATTTGAATTTCCTCAACTTGCTCTACTTCAGGCAGTATAGCGACGGTTGCAGCAGAGGTATGTACACGACCCTGTGATTCGGTTTCCGGCACCCGTTGTACGCGATGTGCTCCAGACTCAAATTTGAGTTTTGAAAATACACCGTCACCGATTAATCGCGCGACCACTTCTTTATACCCGCCGTGATCACCGTCGCGCTGGCTGATAAGTTCGACTTTCCAGCTTTGTGCCTCGGCATAGCGTGAATACATTTTAAAAAGATCCCCTGCGAAGATCGCAGCTTCGTCGCCGCCGGTGCCAGCTCTGATTTCAACGAAAACGTTATTTGCATCGCGCGGGTCACGTGGTAGTAGCAGTTTTTGTAACTCATCGTCCAGCGTGCTGAGTTTTTCTTCAGCGGCTGCAATTTCCTCTTTTGCCATGTCCCGCATTTCCGGATCGGAATCGTTGGCCATTTCTTTGGCTGACTCAAGATCACTGCTAGTGGTGACATGATCGCTGTAGGCTTTTACAACCGGTTCCAGTTGTGCGTATTCCCGTGACAGATCACGAAACCGATTTTGATCGGAAATGGTATCGGGATCACCGAGTAGTGCCGCAATTTCTTCGTGGCGTTCCTGCAAGCCTTCGAGTTTTAATCTTATTGATGCTTTCACTGTACTCTGGCTACTCTTTTATTCCCGTTGGCTTTAGTCGTACTGCTTATCGTTCGTGATTTACTTTTATTTATTATTGCGTGGGTCAGGTTTTTCTTTGCTGCTGAGTTTGAACAACTTGCGCGCAGCCTCAGCAGTTTCGGAGTCACCAGACTCACTGGCAAGTCTCAATTGTGCAGAGGGTGTGTGCAGCAACTTGTTGGTGAATGTATGTGCGAAGTATTGTAACGCGTTCTCGGGGTCATCACCTTTTTTAAGCATTTCAAGTGCGGTGGTGAGCGTTGCCTGCTGGATAGCATGAGTGTGGGCGCGCAGCTCGCTGATAGTCGCACCTGCGTTCAAGCCACGCATCTTTTGCATAAATGTGCTGGCCTGATTTTCAATAATGTGTTCGGCTTTGACTGCTGCCTCCTGTCTTGCCTCCATACCCTGATCGATAATCTCTTTTAGGTTGTCGACGGTATACAGAAATACATCGCTCAACTCACTGACCTGAGGTTCTATGTCTCTGGGTACTGCTATATCGATCATTGCCATCGGCCGATGTCGTCGGGCTTTAAGTGCGGCCTCTACCGCACCTTTGCCAAGTATCGGCAATTGCGAGGCGGTGGACGAAATAGTGATGTCGGCCTCTGCGAGCTTTTGTGGTATCTCGGTCAGGCTAATTACTTCGCTGTTATAGCGTTGTGCAAGGTTTTCAGCGCGTGAGGCGGTTCGGTTGGCAATGATTGTTTTGCCAATGTTGTGTGAATGTAAATGCTGCAATGCAAGTTCAACAGTTTCACCGGCACCGATCAGAAGTGCGGTGTGGTCATTCAGGTCGCCAAATATCTGCCGTGCCAGAGACACCGCGGCGAATGCCACAGAGACCGGGCTTGCACCTACTGCAGTATCGGTGCGTACCTGCTTGGCAACGTTAAATGCAGACTGGAAAAGTAACGTCAGGTCACGACCAACCGTGCCGGACTCACCGGCGGTTCTGAATGCCTGCTTAATCTGGCCAAGAATTTGCGGCTCACCCAAAATCATTGAATCGAGACCACTGCAGACACGCATTAAGTGTTGTGCGGCATCTCGATCATAGTGCGTGAACAAAAACGGCACGAAAGTGTCTTTCGGTGCTTTGTGATAGTCGTGCAGCCAGGACACAACATCCTCGGTCTGACCACTTTGCATGCCACAGTAAATTTCCGTGCGATTACAGGTCGAGACAATGGTAGCTTCCGGCACCTGCAGATCGGACTGCATTTGGCGCAGGGCACCGTCGATGCATTCAGGAGCGAAGGTGATTCGTTCCCTTATTTCAACCGGTGCGGTCTGGTGATTTAGGCCGACAGCTACAAGAGGCATGATAAGGATGTTAGCAAAGCGTGTAATAAATCGCTGAGAATTGGTTGTCTGGTCTCTGGTCTGGTCTCCGGGAATGCAGATCCGGGAACGCAGTTTCAGAGTTTTTGCCCCGTTCGATTGTGTTGCGGTAAGGTAGATCCGACAAGTTTGCAGCTATTATGGCGGCAGATTTCACAACGCGGCTTCTGTCATTATAGGTTGGTTATCGATTGGACACTACGAGCAGAGGAATTATTGTGAAAATAATTATGGTTTCCGGCGTTCTCTCCCTCGTGCTGAGTGCTTTCAGCACTGCCACGGTGGCGCAAACCCTCGCCAATAAGATCAAGGCCAATAAGATCAAGGCCAATGAGGTCACAGTCGATGAGGCGGTAGTCACCGAGTCTGTCGATACCACAATTGTCGCTGATTCCAGTCGTGCCACCTCTGTGAATAGCCCCGCTGCGGCTGATCAGCCTGCGCAAATGAATCTCCGCGAGGAGTCTGAGTTGCTTTTCAATATTCTCTCTGCAGAGATTGCCGGTCGCCGTGGCATGGTCGGTGTTGCATCCCAAAATTACTACCAGGCATCTGTTGCAACAGATGATCCTCGGGTCGCCGAGCGTGCGGCCAAACTGGCGCTCTACGCTCGTGACTGGCAGCGCGCCAGCCA
>CAYLZS010000348.1:0-18811 GCA_964388065.1 uncultured Granulosicoccaceae bacterium | reverse complement strand
CGCATTGCTGACCATCGCTATCGTCATTGTGACCGCGGTGCTCGGCACCTGGATGTTGCGTGCTCAGGGCATGTCAACCCTAAACAAAGCGCGACGCCGGATGTCTGGCGGCGAGGTGCCGGCATTTGAAATGATGGAAGGCATGGCACTTGGTATTGGGGGTGCGTTGTTGCTGACCCCTGGATTTGTCACAGACGCAATCGGTTTCGCCTGTCTGATTCCGTTTACCCGTCGGTTGATGGTCGGGGCATTGTCAAAGCGGGTAAGTGTTGGATCTGTTGTCGGTGGCTTCGGGGCTTCGGTGTCGCCTGGTCCCGGGTCTGGTTCCGGGTCTGCCAGCGGGAATAGTCAGTCCCCCTTTGGTGGAGCCACATCTACCCGTGGCAGACAACAATCAAAACCCGAGCTCGATGGTGATGTAATCGAAGGTGAATACACTCGCAAAGAATAGCCAGTGATTCTTTATGATTAACACTTAACTACTGCGTAGAGTGAAGGGATTGTGTTGCGGTGTTGATGTGTTGTTGTCTGGCAGTGCCGTTTAATCTGTAGAACTTTGCCAGCTCGGCTGACAGTTCTCGATCATCAGAGCTGAGAACGAATCTGCCTGATAACCACTGACAGTATTTGTAAGCGAGATCATTGGCTCTTTGGTATCTTTCTTTCAATGCGGGGCTCAGCTCTTTGCGGTAGCTGATCTGACAAAATAATCGATCCAGCAAATCTTCGGTTGAATCGCGATAGTCTGTATCAAGTGCTGCAAAGATGAATTTGTCTATTTCTGCCTGTATTTCCAGATCCAGCAGGCTTACCTGTCTGTCGTGATGTGCATTAAAAACCATATATAAAAAGTGACTAACTCCTTCCAGCACAATACAACCGTTGTCGAATATTTCACCTGACCACTGAGCACGGCAGGTGTGGTTATCTATACCAATGAGTAGTGACGGGTTTAGAAACAGGCTGATATCAAGGTTGGTTCCATCTTCACGGTAAACCAGCATTTCCGGTGTTGTGCCCTTGCAGCTTGACGAGCCTGTCTCTATTTGTGCGCTGTGACAAACGAACTCACTGATACAGTAGGGCGGTTCGATATCGTAGTGACTTTGCAGTGAATGCTGCAGCGATACCAGGAATTGAACATGTTCGGGGTCGACCGGTAGAAAGTAATTGCCTGCATTCGCCGCGGTGTCGGATGCCGTGGTTTCTTTGCGCTGAGATGATTTCATATCGCGACCGCTCTAGTGAGCTTTGTTGCATTCCGGCTGCAGCAATATTCCGGAGTTTCTTAGTTCGTCGGCAAGCCTCGGATCACCAGTGCGCTGCCATTCATCAACTTTTTGCAACAGGTTTTCAAGACCAGTGTCATTGGTTTCGACAGGCTTCTTTCGCGGACCGATGTTGCTTAGTACGTTCACAAAAGTTGCAAAGCGCTGCGACAGATCTTCGAAAATGATTGCCTGAGTTTGCTCTTTACTGGTAGTTGCAGCTGTGTCGGCTAACGTGCCATAAGCGGTTTCACCCATGGCCATGTAGTACGACACGCCGACAACTCGCTTTTTTAGTGCCTGTGAGAACATTCCCGATATAAACATTGCTACATCACCGAGACGTTGCAGGTGCAGCCGCTTTTCGTGAGCCGATTTAGCTTCCACGGCGCGCTGGTAATAGTCTGCCAGCGGAGTCAAAGTACCGCGGTCGGGCTGATAGTCGAAGAATTTCTCGGAGCGACTGAAAGTGTAGAGCAGGTTGGTCAGGTACCAGTGCGTGTGCTCTGTCATCTCCAGCTGGTTTTTTTCGGACTCCCGTGACAGAGCATCGTGGAAGTAGATCTTCAGGCTCGATTCGGTATTGATTAAGCTGCTTTGCATCTGGAACCCCTGCAGTTGTCCGGCTTCGCTGGTCTGTAACGGTCTTTAGGCGTTGGCACTGGATTTCAGTGTCTTAAACGGCAGGTGATTCCCGCTGTGGAATCAGTCTGTTTGCCTGCATCGTCTGCCCGGTGTGGGTGGGGTGCTGCAGTTTTCTTACCTGTTCCGCGAAAATCGTTTTTATTCCACTTTAATTCACTCCAGAGCTTGAATTCGTCGGCGAAATCAATATGATTAGCACTCGCTAAAGGTGAGTGCTAGCACTCACCGGTGAAACCAAATTCCCTAAACCCTTCATTACTCACTTAAATAAGAGAGGAGACCGGACATGAATATTCGTCCACTTCACGACCGTGTGGTCGTGCGACGTATGGAAGAAGAGCGCACTAGTGCTGGTGGCATCGTAATTCCAGACTCAGCCACTGAAAAACCAATCCGCGGTGAAATCACAGCAGTTGGCAACGGCAAAGTAACCGATGGCGGCGATCTGCGCGCACTTGACGTGAAAGTCGGTGATACCGTTTTGTTTGGCAAGTACTCAGGTACTGAAATCAAAGTAGACGGTGAAGAGCTTCTGGTGATGCGCGAAGACGACATCATGGCAGTCATTGAAGGCTGATAGTTGTCCTTATCGGATCTTACCGATTCACTAAATTTAAATAATCCTACTCACGGAGATCAATCATGAGTGCCAAAGATGTGCAATTTTCGGATACCGCGCGCAGCAAAATGCTGAAAGGCGTGGACGTCCTTGCCAATGCTGTAAAAGTTACCCTCGGTCCTAAAGGCCGTAACGTTGTTCTTGATAAAGCGTTCGGTGCACCTAACGTTACTAAAGATGGTGTATCAGTCGCAAAGGAAATCGAACTTGCAGACAAGTTTGAAAATATGGGCGCGCAAATGGTAAAGGAAGTTGCATCGCAAACTTCTGACATTGCGGGTGACGGAACTACCACTGCAACAGTACTTGCACAGAGCATCGTTCGCGAAGGTCTGAAAGCAGTTGCGGCTGGTATGAACCCAATGGATCTTAAGCGCGGCCTCGACAAAGCAGTAGTGACTGCGGTTGCAGATCTTGCTTCTCTTTCACAGCCATGTAACGACACTAAGGCGATTGCCCAGGTCGGTACTATCTCTGCTAACAGTGATGCCAACATCGGCAACATCATTGCAGAAGCCATGGAAAGAGTCGGTAAAGAAGGCGTTATCACGGTTGAAGAAGGTTCAGGCCTTGAAAACGAGCTCGACGTTGTAGAAGGTATGCAGTTTGACCGCGGTTACCTTTCTCCTTACTTTATTAACAACCAGGATGCGATGAGTGCTGAGCTCGAAGATCCGTATGTACTTCTTTATGACAAGAAAATCTCCAACATCCGTGATCTGCTGCCAACACTTGAAGCGGTAGCAAAAGCAGGCAAGCCTCTGTTGATCATTGCTGAAGATGTTGAAGGTGAAGCACTGGCTACTTTGGTTGTTAACAGCATGCGCGGTATTGTTAAAGTATGCGCAGTTAAGGCACCAGGATTTGGCGATCGCCGTAAAGCGATGTTGCAGGATATTGCTATTTTGACTGGTGGTCAGGTTATCTCTGAAGAAGTGGGTCTTTCTCTTGAGAAAGTGACTCTTGAAGATCTGGGTAATGCCAAGAAAGTTAACATCGATAAAGAGAACACCACTCTGGTAGACGGTGCTGGTTCCAAAGCTGAAATTGATGGTCGCGTTGAGCAGATTCGCACTCAGATTGACCAGGCCACATCTGACTACGATCGTGAAAAGCTGCAGGAACGTGTTGCCAAGCTTGCCGGTGGTGTAGCGGTCATTAAAGTTGGTGCTACAACTGAAGTTGAAATGAAAGAAAAGAAAGACCGTGTCGATGACGCGCTGCACGCCACTCGTGCCGCTGTTGAAGAAGGCGTGGTTGCCGGTGGTGGAGTTGCACTTATTCGAGCAGTGAAATCACTCGCAAGCCTGAAAGGTGACAATGCCGATCAGGATCACGGTATAGCAATCGCCCGCCGCGCTATGGAAGAGCCACTGCGTCAGATCGTATCCAACGCTGGTGATGAGCCATCTGTTGTGGTTAATCAGGTTGCTGGTGAGTCTGGCAACTATGGCTACAATGCGGCCACTGGTGAATACGGCGATATGATTGAGATGGGTATTCTTGATCCGACTAAAGTGACTCGTTCAGCATTGCAGAACGCGGCTTCAATTGGTGGTCTGATGATCACAACTGAGGCGATGATCGCTGATGTGCCGAAGGAAGAGTCTGCTGCACCTGCAATGCCTGACATGGGCGGTATGGGTGGAATGGGCGGCATGATGTAGGCATCTGTCGAAGCCGAGCATTTTCTCGAGATAATCTCGGGATTGTGCCAGTAGTACAAAAGCCCCGTATCGCGGGGCTTTTTTGTTGGCTGACTCAAAGTTGGCAATGTGAAATTGTGCTTCGCGCTGTAGAAATCACAACAGTTAGTAGTTAAGCTTCTGTATTGACGTTATGCAATGAAATAATGCGTCCAGCTACTTTTACCCAAAGCCAATGTGTGAGATTTTCCCCCTCGCTCGAGCCGTTTTCCGTTAATGGACGGATCAGCTCAGCAATTGCGATAAGTTTCAAACCGATTTAGGCAAATCTGTAAGTGAAAAAAATAATAATAAAATCTTCAGTTCTGGCTGCAGCCTTTGTAATGACTATTGGTGTGGGTGAGAGATCACACGCCGGTGTTTTTGATCAGCTGGCAGCGGTGGCCAACAGTGCATTACCGGGTTATGGTCGCGAGCAGGCGATGAGCTTCCGACCGGACCTGCCAAAACGTCAGATAGATGCGGGATTAAGAGAAGCGCTTGTTGTTGCTTCTGATCGAGTTGTGCAGCAGGTGCTCGCCGATTCGGGTTATATCACCGATGGTGAAGCTCGATTATCTGCAGATCTGCGTATGGTGCAAAAGACGTCAGTTAAACACGGACACGAGGCATCGTTCGAAATACTCAAGCAACAGGTCAATGACGCGATAGTTGCAGCGGCGCCGGTGACTGGCAAATTGTTTAATGCGGCTGTCAGACGAGTGGAATTTAGCGAACCACGCGGTTTGCTGGCATCACACGAAACTGCAGCAACAGATTTTTTGCGGCGTAAGGTGTCTGCCAACCTGCAACGTCAGCTTCAGCCATTTGTGATGGATTTTATGAAACGCTCCGGGGCCGTTGCAACCAGCGCCAGGCTGACATCTGAAATTCAATTTGGCAGCTTGCTGCAAACGATCACCGAAACCTACATTATCGAGCAAAGTATCGATGGCTTCTTTGACCGGCTTGAAGTGCAGGAAGCGATCATCAGACAGGATCCTGCAGCCCGTCCGACCAAATTGCTGCGAAAAGTTTTCGGCTGAAGTTCTGAGCCTGTAAACGCGGTTTGGGATCCACAGCCTGAGGGATCCACAGCTATCCTGGTTTTTGGGCTGAAATGGCGGTTCCTGTTCATTAAACCCGGTTCATTGGACCGGTTTGCAGCCAGGGCGGAACCTTCACTTGCGTACTTTGTCTTCCTGTAGCGTCTTGCGCCTGTTTATTCACGGCGACATCTGGCAAACAAGGGCTCTTACGGACGGGCTATAAGAAGCGCCGTATCTGCTAAACTGGGCGTCCGGTAAAACATTTCTGAAAAATGTTACGCCAGTAATAATATTTCACCCATAAATGCAGCAGGGGAATGTCGTGCGAAGAGCGGTAGTAACCGGGATAGGCATTGTGTCCTGTCTTGGTAATGACAAACACCAGGTCACAGAAGCACTGAAAACGGGTCGTTCAGGTATCACCAGTAAGCCTGAGTATGCCGAGGTTGGCATGCGGAGCCAGATTGCGGGTTCCCCCGATATCGATTTCAAAGATCACATTGATCGCAAGCAACTCCGCTTTATGGGTGGCTCTGCTGCTTATGCATATATATCAATGCAGCAGGCAGTGCAGGACTCAGGTTTAACGGACGCGATGGTATCTAACGTTCGCACCGGTATTATTGCAGGCTCCGGTGGTGCATCTTCCGCCAACCAGGTTGAGGCTGCGGATGTTATGCGTGATAAAGGCGTGCGTCGTGTTGGCCCTTACCGTGTGACTCAAACTATGGGCAGTACAGTGTCGGCTTGTCTTGCCACACCGTTTGGCATTAAGGGTGTCAATTATTCAATGTCGTCAGCATGTTCTACCAGTGCGCATTGCATTGGCCACGCTGTCGAGCAAATCCAGCTTGGCAAACAAGATGTAGTATTTGCCGGTGGTGGTGAGGAAGAGCACTGGACCATGAGTTGTCTGTTCGATGCGATGGGTGCTTTGTCGGCAAAATATAACGAGACACCGACGCAGGCATCGCGAGCTTACGATGCAGAGCGCGACGGGTTTGTCATTGCCGGTGGCGGCGGCATGTTAGTTGTTGAAGAGCTCGAACATGCGTTAGCGCGTGATGCCAATATCTATGCTGAAGTTGTTGGCTATGGTGCTACTTCTGACGGTGCAGATATGGTTGCACCTTCTGGTGAAGGAGCCGTTCGCTGTATGCAAATGGCGATGCAGAATATTGACTCCGATATCGATTATCTAAACGCCCATGGCACAAGCACACCAGCCGGTGATGTCACAGAGTTGCGTGCAGTCAGTGAAGCGTTTGGTGGCAAGACCCCGAGGATCAGCTCTACTAAATCTTTGTCTGGTCACTCACTTGGTGCTGCCGGTGTACAGGAAGCTATTTATTGCCTGCTGATGCAGCAGGGTAAGTTCATCACAGCATCGGCCAACATCAATACACTTGATCCTGAAGCGGGTGATGTAGATATCGTTCGTGAAACGATCAATGATGCAAAGCTTGATACCGTGATGTCTAACAGCTTCGGTTTTGGCGGTACCAATGCATCGCTGGTGATGCAGCGCTATAGTTCATAGGTTAGTGTTTTTAAAGGTAGTACGCGCTACTTCCTGCAAATAAACTTAATGTTAGTCCCACTTCAGGGGTTGTTCATCTAATGCTGAACTTTGTTCTTTAAGTTCCAGTATATGTTCATCCCAGTAGCGTGGACTTGCGAGCCACGGAAACGCCTGTTGGAAGGCGGGTTCATCACGTCGCACGTCCAGCCATGCGGCATAGTGAATCATTCTTAGCGTACGCAATGACTCGATCAATCCGAGTTCCTTCGGATCAAACTCTCTGAACTGCGTATAGCCTTCCAGTAAATCTGCAAGCCTTGCCTGTTGGTACTGCCTGTCTCCGGACAGGAACAGCCAGATATCCTGAATTGCAGGACCGGTACGCGCGTCATCGAGATCTACGATGTGTGGTGTCTCGTCACGCCAAAGTATATTCCCCGGGTGGAAGTCACCATGCAGTCTGATTGCACGAGATTTAGAGAGGTCTTCAATTTGATCATCAACTTTTTCAAGCAGATCAATCACCAGTGATTCATAGGCGTCTGCAAGGTCTCGTGGCAGTCGATCATTGTCGAGCAGATAGTTGGCTGATACATGCCCGAGTGTTGCTGTATCGATGGTCGGGCGGTACGTGAATTCTTTTGTTTCTGCCACTTTATGCAATCGGCCTATGAATCGCCCGATGATTTCGAGCTGTTGCGGATTATCGAGTTCGGGTGATCTGCCACCACGCATCGGATAGAGCGCAAAGTGGTAGCCGTTGCTTTGCCGGAGCGTGTTGCCTTGTTTGTCGGCCAGTGCAGTCACTACCGGAATTTCGCTGTCGGCAAGTTCCTGTGCAAACGTGTGCTCTTCGTTAATCTGATCTTCGGTCCAGCGCTCTGGCCGGTAGAATTTAGCGATAAGCGGCGGACCTTCTTCAATGCCCACCCGGTAGACGCGATTTTCGTAGCTGTTCAGTGCCAGCAGACGCCCGTCGGTCAGCAGGCCGGACTGCGATTCGATGGCATCCAGAATGACTTCAGGTGACAGGTTTTCGAAGCTGTCTTTCTTTGCGCGCTCTGTCATTGGGTGTGCTTAATGCCGGTTGTTGCTGATTTCTTATTTGTGTTAAACTTACGCGAAGTTGTGGCATTTTCGACGCTATTGTTCCGAAATTCAGCGAAAAATCGATTATTGGTTTGTTTTCACTGGATCAGCACTATTGTAGATTCGAGACGGAACAAAGTCAGAGTCGGCGAATCAGGCATCCTAAGCGGATCGTGGCAAGTGTGGCGTATATCGCCGACTCTGTCCATCTGCTGCCACTTTAGTAGACGTTGTGAAACTGTTTTTAAGCACTTGCATCACTGCTGATTTATCAACGAGGCGGATTGGAAAATTTATGGATATTCGCAAAGTAAAAAAGCTGATTGAGCTGTTAGAAGAATCCGCGATTTCCGAAATTGAAATAAAAGAGGGTGAGGAATCAGTTCGGATAAGTCGCGCTAACACTGCTCCGGTCTATGCGGCACCTCCTGCGCCGGAATTGCCTGCGGCAGCCGCAGCGCCACCGATGGCACCGCCAGCCGCCTCGGTGCCACCCGCAGCACCTGCGGCCGAGCCCGAAGTGGACGGTACCGTTGTAAATTCACCCATGGTTGGTACCTACTACGCATCGCCTTCACCTGGTGCTCCGCCGTTCGTTAAAGTCGGTCAATCGATCAAGCCAGGAGACACAATTTGCATCGTCGAGGCGATGAAAATACTAAACCAGATTGAGGCCGAAGTTGGCGGTGTTGTGAAGAAGCTACTGGTAGAAGACGGTCAGCCGGTTGAGTTCGGTGAGCCATTGATGATCGTTGAAACATGAAAAAAGTACTGATTGCCAATCGGGGTGAGATCGCACTGCGCATTATGCGTTGCTGTCGCGATATGGGCATTGGTACCGTTGCCGTTTATTCCACTGCAGATCGTGACTTAAAGCATGTACGTCTGGCAGATGAGGCGGTTTGTATTGGTCCTCCGCCATCGACCGAAAGTTATCTCAATATACCGGCATTAATTAGTGCCGCGGAAATCACGGATGTCGACGGCATACATCCGGGCTATGGTTTTTTATCTGAAAACGCAGACTTTGCCGAGCGCGTTGAATCCAGCGGCTTTACGTTTATTGGTCCTTCCCCGGGTGTCATTCGTTTGATGGGTGACAAAGTCAGTGCGATAAAAGAAATGCGTGCCGCCGGTGTGCCTTGTGTGCCTGGTTCTGACGGACCATTGGGTGAAGATGATAAAACCAATTTAAAGATCGCCAATGAAATCGGTTATCCGATCATTATTAAAGCTGCAGGTGGAGGTGGTGGCCGTGGTATGCGCGTTGTACGCGGTGACGATGAGCTGATCGAATCTATAGCGTTGACCAAAGCTGAAGCCGGAGCAGCATTTAATAATGATGTTGTATACATGGAGAAGTTTCTCGAAAAACCACGACACGTAGAATTTCAGGTGTTGTCTGATACACACGGAGACGCCATTCATCTGGGTGAACGCGATTGCTCCATGCAACGACGCCATCAAAAGGTCGTTGAGGAAGCACCAGCACCAGGTATTACCCCTGAACTGCGTGCGTCTATGGGTGAAAAGTGCGTTAGTGCCTGTAAGCGTTTGCGTTATCGCGGGGCAGGTACATTCGAGTTTTTGTTTCAGGATGGTGAGTTCTATTTCATTGAAATGAATACCCGTGTACAGGTAGAACACCCGGTCACTGAAATGATTACCGGTGTTGACGTTGTTAAGGAACAACTGAAAATAGCCATGGGGCTGCCGCTGACCTACGCTCAGGAAAATATTAAGATCAATGGTCACGCATTTGAATGCAGAATTAACGCAGAAGACCCCGAATCTTTCATGCCAAGCCCGGGGCTGATAGAACAGTTTCATCCACCCGGTGGCTTGGGTGTTCGAGTTGATACACATATCTATAACGGATACCGTGTGCCGCCAAACTACGATTCCATGATTGGCAAGCTGATCGCCCACGGCAATTCCAGAGAGTCTGCACTTGCACGAATGCGTGGTGCATTAAGTGAGGTATTTATTGTTGGCATTAAAACCAATATTCCGCTGTTGTCATCAATTATCGACGACGACAACTTTGCAGAAGGTGGTACCGATATACATTATCTCGAAAAGAAGCTGGGCATTTCCTGATAGCCGGGTTGCCTGATATATCGATAAGATGTAGCGATAAACTGACAACCACAGTAGCCTAATGAGTGACGACTATCTTCTGTTGAAAGTTGCTGTGCCGCGCCAACACGCGGAGATGATTGAATCTTCAATGCTTGATAGCGGTGCTGTGTCCTGTACCTATCAGGATGCCACCGATACGCCAATCCATGAGCCTGCACCCGGTACCGCGCCTTTGTGGCCTGAGGTTATTGTCAGTGGTATCTACGCTCCAGGCACTGACCCGGAGTCAGCAACCTCTTCATTGCGTTCCCGAATAAGTGCTGTTACCGACGCTGATATTACATCGGAGGCCCTGCCAGACACGGATTGGGAGCGCGTCTGGATGGAAGATTTCAAACCGGTAAAAATTGCGTCCGGTTTGTGGGTAGTACCAACTTTCTGCACGCCACCGGATCCGGCATCGATTAATATCGCGCTTGATCCGGGGCTTGCTTTCGGTTCAGGCACCCATCCGACAACACATCTTTGCCTGCAGTGGCTGGCAAAGCTGGATCTCAACAATAAGACCGTCGTCGACTACGGATGCGGATCGGGCATTCTGGCCGTTGCTGCATCGCTGATGGGAGCAAAAACCGTATACGCCTATGACATTGACGAACAGGCGTTTCAAGCGACTGTCGAGAACGCCGAGCGCAATAATGTCGCAGACAATATTACGATTTGTCACAGCGATAAGGACATACCGCTAAACATTGATATTGTTGTCGCCAACATTTTGCTCGCACCACTGCTGGAACTCAGGCCGCGCTTTGGAGAGTTACTGACAGATCAGGGCAAACTCGGGGTATCGGGAGTGTTATCCGAGCAGATTGCGACGCTTGCTTCGGCCTATGCCACACAGTTTCGTCACAGTGAAACCGAGATTCGCGAGCAGTGGGCAATGTACACTGCAGTTAAACAAGGTTCGATGCCAACGTGACTACGGCCGTTGTCAGAAAAACCTATCAAAAAAATTGCTTTATTTGATACAGGCGAGCTCATGATAACCCGTTGCGATCAATGTGGATCTACTTTTGAAGTCAGTGACGAGCTTTTAAATTCGACAGATCCGGGTGTGCGTTGTGGCGAGTGCATGTCCTTGTTCGATGCCCGTGCGAATCTATACAACGAAGCAGAGTTTCTCAAAGCTTCTGCCAAACTAAAGCCTGTGCAGAAGAATATGCATGCCACCCGGCGTGGCGAAACTGTTGATCCCGAAATTCTGGAAACTGCCGACACTGTCGCTGTTGAGCACTTTTACTCGGCGGCTGGTGTGGTTGCCTCGAAGTCTAATGACATCGCAGGCAGTGAAGCACCACCGAGGCGGCCGGATTTTGATGCTCGATCTGACCTTGCGCCTTCTTCAGATCGATACCAGCGGCATCACGAAGATAACAGATATCCGGACGATCTCGAGTTTGAACGCACCATCGCCACTGAGTCGGCTCATGTCACCCATGCGCCGCGGGATCACTCCAGAGATTTTTATCGCGATACAACCGCAGAGCAAGAGTCGCGGCGCAAGCGACAGCTTATGCGCGAACGCGAGCAACGCGCGTTGCAAATGGAGCCTGAACGTAATTATGAACACCAGGCTTCTATAAATGACGGCGACCTGTTGAAAGAGACCGAAATTTCCGCTCGAGGAGATCACACATTCATTCCTGATGATGTTTTGAAAAAGCCACGGGTGCACCGCGACAATGGCAGACGTGATGAAAATCTGCAGTTCCGTGCGGATACGCCACGCTTTGCAACATCCCCGCGAGACAACCGAATCCCTCGTGTTGAAAGCCGACCTCTGGCACCTGAATCGAAAGCTCCGGCTGACGGTCGACTACCGGGTGGTGCAGTTCGCAAAGAAACCAGACGTACTGATGAAGCCCGACGTGTTGATGAAGCCCAACGTGCTGACGAAGCCAGACGTGCTGATGAAGCTCGACACGCTGATAAAGTTATAGCAGAGGGCGGACAAAGGCCTGAAACCGGATACAGTGATAATCGAGTTCCACGCCGTAAGCCAGAACCACGTCACTCTGCAGAAAGTCAATTGAATCGGGATCGACCGGACAACTCGCACAGTAGTGAGTTTCAACATTTGCATGATCGCGAGATCAATGATCTAGCTGTAAGAGATACCAAGCTGGATGTTGCAGCCTCTTCGGCTCAGGAGATGCGTCGATATCAACACTATCGTCCGTCAGTTGATGTAGCGGTGGCAGATGATGTAACTGATGAGCCTGCTGCAACCGGACGCCTGAGCCTGGGCATTAAAACTATGCTTTGGTTTGTCGGTTTATGTGCCGTTGTTTGTCTGTTGTTATTTGCAGCACGCAATGTAGTCGCAAATATGAATTTACCTGAACCTGTTATTACCGGTTTTTGTCAGGTAACGGGTTGTGTGCCAGCTGAAGCAAAAAAAGACGTAAGCCAGTTACAAGCCATGCGCCAGACACTGTACTCACACCCGGAAATCGAAGACGCATTGGTGATCAGTGTTGACGTTGTTAATAACTCGGTCTACAAGCAACCTTATCCGACTCTCGCTGTAACCCTGCTGGATGCAGATGGTGGAACGATAGCAGAGCGTGCATTTGAAAGTGCCGATTATGAAGTTGTCGATGGTGGCGAAAACGGATTGCTGATACCGGGAGACCCGACACGCCTGAAGATCGAAGTCATTGATACCGGATTAAATGCAGAGCAACTGGAATTAGAATTTGAGTAAAGCGCTTGTTCGCGGCATTGAATCACTAATATTTTTTACCGTAAAAGAAAATGTCAGGTTCTGCTGGTTTGTGTGAAAAATTATAACTGCCGCTAATTTCTCTGGCCTTACGTGACAATCAATGAATAGATAGATCGAATTCTCTATTAACAGCACCGCTGAAGTTCTGTAGAATAGCTCGCCCTTTTGTGACAAGTTGTCTTATATGCGCGTTGGTCGCTTTGAATTTGATCGTCCGGTTGTGCTTGCCCCGATGGCAGGTGTCACGGACAGACCATTTCGGATTCTTTGTAAACGCCTTGGTGCTGATCTCGCCGTGTCCGAAATGGTCACCTCCAACAAAGCACTTTACGCTTCCAGTAAATCCCTGACCCGTATGAACCATGAGGGTGAGGTATCACCAAAGATTATCCAGATAGCAGGCGGTGATGTGGCAATGATGGTTGAGGCTGCGCGGGTTAACGTATCACTTGGCGCTGACATCATTGACATTAATATGGGATGTCCGGCTAAAAAAGTATGTAACAAATTGGCGGGCTCAGCACTTCTATCCGATGAAAGACTGGTGTATAAAATACTGAAAGGAGTTGTCGATTCTGTTGATGTTCCTGTGACGCTCAAAATAAGAACGGGCCCGTCACCGGATCATAAAAATGGTGTTGCTGTTGCAACAATTGCACAGGATTGTGGAATAGCGATGCTATCAGTTCATGGCAGAACAAGAGTAGATAAATTTCTGGGGGAAGCAGAATATGAAACCATTGCCAGTATCGTTGATAGTGTTGACATACCAGTCCTTGCGAACGGTGACATTAGCACCCCTCAGAAAGCAGAGCAGGTGTTGCAAATGACCGGGGCTGACGGTGTTATGGTTGGTCGAGCAGCACAGGGTAATCCCTGGATCTTCAGGCAAATTAAACACTATCTTGAAACAGGCAGGGAACTGGAACGGCCCACGGCTTCTGAAAAAGCGGACGTTCTAAAATGGCATCTGCAAAACCTTTATGAGCTGTATGGTGAATACAGCGGTGTGCGAATAGCCCGCAAACACATTGCCTGGTATTGCAAAGGCAAAAAATATGCGGCCGAGTTTCGAAGTAATGTTTATAAACTTGAGACGACCACGGAACAACTGGATCAGGTTGACGCCTTTTTTCGTGAATCGAATGATGAGAAGTCTGCGTATTTAATGGAATCACAGGCAGTGGGAGTTGTAGCATGAGTACCTCAGCATTGCAGATCCAGGTTGAAAAAGAGCTGCATCAATACTTTGATATTTTAAATGGTCAAAAGCCATCAGCCCTTCATGATCTGGTTATTGGTCAGGTTGAAGAGGTATTGTTCCGGGTTGTGCTTGACTACTGTGGTGGCAATCAGAGTAAGGCCGCAGCATACCTCGGCATTAATCGCGGCACGTTGAGAAAAAAGCTGGCCCTGTATGATCTGGCCTGACCCTGACCCTGACCCTGACCCTGACCCTGACACAGGCAATATCTGGTCACATAATCAGGCGCTGCCAACTTACTATTGTCTCAATTTGTTGCCGTGCGTTTTGTTATGCTATAGGGACTAAAAATGGTTGTAGAAGTGCTCTCATTGCACATTGCAGAGGCGCTAAAGACTAGCTTTAACGGTTTTCGAGAGAGTCTGGGTGAGAACGAAATTATTGGTTATGGGATTCTTTCACATGACACGGCCGACTCGTGCTGTCCAGTTGTATCTACGCGCGCTGGAATTGAAAATTTCACACTCGGTTCATCAGAAGATTTCCTCTTTTCACCAGTGGAGTGGGACAAATTCGATCGGGGCCCTTCGTTTGATTTAGTTAATCGGGAAATCTGTAAAATTTATGATGAAGGTGACTACTCTATAGATCCAAATTGGCACATAGAATTTAGAGAGTTTGTATTTGAAGCCAATGTAAAGGCACTGGAAACACTAGTTGACCAAGGCTTCTTTGGTACTGATCAGCAACGAGATAGTATTTTTATTGTTTTCACTTTGAGTGACTCCGAAGTATTTAATACCCACGAACCTGAATGGGTAATTCGACTCAATACAAGCAAGGTCGTGAGTAGAAATTTCAAGTGGCGAAAAAAATATGCATAACAAGTCGCTGCAGGCTGGCGATTTACGCGGTGTTTGCATTGTGGTCTCGCTGTCTCTCAACTTCACCACAAAGCAAACACCACATAAATTGCAGCTCAGCGAGGCGCTATATGCACCAGCTGAAATTGCATCTGCGTACCCTCGCTAGCTGAATTTTTAAATCACACCTTTCCTGAGGCCAAGGTTATTAATATTTCTCGTGCATTACTCAGTGTTTCCGATAAAACCGGCATAGTGGAACTGGCGCGAGCTTTATCTGAAGCTGGTGTCACACTTCTGTCGACCGGCGGTACCGCGGCGGCAATTGCAAAAAGTGGTATCGATGTCACTGAGGTTTCCGATGTCACTCAATTTCCGGAAATGATGGATGGTCGTGTAAAAACGCTGCACCCGAAAATTCACGGTGCAATTTTAGGGCGGCGCAGCGTAGATGGCGCTGTGATGACAGAGCACGACATCACCGGCATTGATTTGGTGGTGGTCAATTTGTATCCGTTTGTCGAGACCATTTCAAAGCCTGATTGCACACTGGCTGATGCCATTGAAAATATCGACATTGGTGGTCCTGCCATGATCCGCTCAGCAGCCAAAAACCACGCTGATGTTGCTGTGGTGACTGACCCTGATGATTATCAGGAGATCGTTGCATCGGTTGTGGCATCTGGTGGTGTGTCCGATGAAAAAAGATATGAGCTTGCCTGCAAGGCTTTTACTCATACCGCCGCTTATGACGGTGCGGTATCTCGTTATCTCACATCGCAGAGTTCATCGGTAAGTTCATCGACACTGGCTAATGAAGATACTGCGTCAGAATTCGAACCGGTTATTCAGGTTAATCTCAATAAAATACAAGACTTGCGCTATGGGGAAAACCCGCATCAGGCGGCGGCATTTTATAGACGGGAAAGTGCTGGGTCGTCAGGTATCGCCAATGCACAGCAGTTGCAGGGTAAAGAGCTGTCTTTTAATAATATAGGCGATTCTGATGCAGCACTTGAGTGCGTTTTGCAGTTCGATGAACCGGCTTGTGTGATTGTGAAGCATGCGAATCCCTGTGGAGTTTCAATCGCTGCAACACTCTCTGACGCTTATGAAAAAGCCTATGTCACTGACCCTGTCTCAGCGTTCGGCGGTATTATCGCCTTCAATCGTGAGCTCGATGCCGATACCGCGAGTGCCATGACAGACCGACAGTTCATAGAAGTATTGCTGGCACCCGAATTTCATCCGGACGCTATTAAAGTTCTTCAGGAAAAACCGAATGTTCGTGTATTGAAAGTGCAGGCTGATCAGAACTTATCGTCGGCACCTGTTTATCAATCGGTGGGTGGCGGAATGTTGGTGCAGCAAAACGACAATCGGATTGTTACTGCCTCAGAATTAAACATTGCAACCGAGCTCGCACCAGATGATTCACAAATACGCGATCTGTTGTTCGCCTGGAAAGTGGTTAAATACGTCAAGTCAAACGCTATAGTCTTTTGCAAAGACGGGGCGAGTATCGGAATTGGTGCCGGACAAATGAGCCGTGTTTATTCAGCTAAGATCGCAGCAATAAAAGCCGTTGATGCAGAACTTGAGCTGGCCTCAACGGTAATGGCATCAGATGCGTTTTTTCCGTTCAGGGATACGGTCGATCAGGCAGCGGAATACGGTGTAAAAGCGATTATCCAGCCGGGTGGCTCCATGCGTGATCAGGAATCCATCGATGCGGCAAACGAGCACGGAATTGCGATGGTGTTTACCGGGGTCCGTCACTTCAGGCACTAAAACAGGTGCGTAATTGTTTGTGCCTGGTTATCTCTAATTTAAATCTTCGAATTTCTGAATTAAAGAACCGGTAGACACATCGAGTTTTGTCCAGGTGGAAAATGCGAGTGCCGCCTGTTCTACCAGCATGCCGCGCCCATCGTAGTTTTTGCTGCATCCGGCATTTTTAGCCCACTGTAGAAAAGGTGTTGGTTCAGATGCATACGCCAGATCATAACAACAGGTGTTTTCGGAGATGAGTGATGTATCTGTTATTGGCAGCTGGGCATTCAGGCTTGCTGAAGTGGCGTTAATTAGAACCTCAGCGGTATGCAGATCGGCTGGAATGTTGTCGCCGGCTATTGCGGTAATTTTGAATATGTCACTAAATTCACTGGCAAGCGTTAGCGCTTTTGAAACAGTACGATTGATGAGAGTCAGATTTGCCGGGTGCTGGTTTATCAATGGTTGCAGAATACCGCGTGTCGCTCCGCCAGCCCCGATAATAATAATGTTTGCATCTTTAAGATCGAGCTTGAGATTGTGTGTGAGGTCTTGCAGCAGGCCTCCGCCGTCGGTGTTGTGGCCAGTCAGTGAGCCTGTGCCTGATTTATAAAGTGTATTGACAGATTGTGCTCGTCTGGCGCTTTCAGTTAGTTCATCACAAAGTGCGAAAGCCTGTTCTTTAAACGGCATCGTGACGTTGCAACCCTGGCCACCACTATTGAAAAAATCCCGAACATCCTCGACAAAGCGTGCCTCGGTTGAAAGAAGTTTGTCGTAAGTGATATCGAGCTTGTGCTGTCTTGCAAAATCAAGATGTATTGGTGGTGACAAGCTGTGCTCAATTGGGTTGCCGAATACGGCGAATTTCTTATTCATGCTATTTTTTTTTCACGCTATGTTTAGCCCGGCGGGTTGGCTACACTATGAGTATAAATCAATCACACTACAGTTGACGGAGTGAATACCTGGTGACTAACACTACCAATGGAGGCGGCTTCCCGGGAACCCGACTGCGACGTATGCGCAGCGACGACTTCAGCCGTCGACTGATGCGTGAAACGACTGTAACCACGGATGATTTAATCTATCCGGTGTTTGTCATCGAAGGCAGTGGCGAAAGCCATCCGGTGCCGAGTATGCCTGGAGTCAGCAGGGTGACAATAGACCTGCTATTGCGTGATGCTGAATCACTGGTGAAAAACAACATCCCCTGTATCACGATATTCCCGGTCACACCAGATAATGTGAAAACTGAAAAAGCAGAGCAGGCCTATGATCCGGATGGTCTGGCGCAGCGGGCGATTCGTGCTGTTAAAAAGGAATTTCCCGAGCTTGGAGTGATGACAGATGTAGCGCTTGATCCGTTCACCATTCATGGACAGGACGGTCTTACGGACAGGAACGGCTATGTAGTCAATGATGAAACTGTCGAGGTACTGGTAGCGCAGGCGTTGTCACATGCCGAAGCCGGTGCCGATATACTTGGACCGTCAGATATGATGGATGGTCGTGTTGGAGCAATAAGAAGCGCGTTGGAGACCAACGGCTATATCAATACCAAAATATTGTCATATGCCGCCAAGTATGCGTCTTCATTTTATGGTCCGTTTCGCGATGCAGTCGGGGCAACGGCGACTCTTGGCGGCGGCAATAAATACAGCTATCAAATGGATCCTGCAAACACTGATGAGGCATTGCGTGAAGTTTCGCTGGACTTACAAGAGGGAGCTGACATGGTAATGGTCAAGCCCGGTTTGCCCTATCTTGATGTGATCACACGTGTGAAGCGAGAATTTGGCGTTCCGGTGTGTGCTTACCAGGTGAGTGGTGAGTATGCAATGCTAAAGGCCGCATCGCAGAATGGCTGGCTTGATGAGCAGCAGGTAGTGATGGAGAGCATAATTAGCCTCAAGCGTGCCGGCAGCGATGCGATCATGACCTACTATGCACGCGATATTGCGGAATGGCTCAAGCGTACAGTTTGATTATTATTCACATGAATTTTTATTCAGCTGACAACTGCGAGCAGCCTTCTTGAAAACGCTGGTGATACGTGTTGTAAGCGATTTGCACTTCTGGATTGCAGTCATTCTCGGGCCGGTAGTCTGGATCGCTCTGTGGTGGCTAACAGGCAAGCCTGTTCCAGACGGAATAGCGCTTAAGGTTTTACTTGGCAGTGTCGTTCTTTTCCCGATTATAGAAGAACTTGCGTTCAGAGGCT
>CAYLZS010000347.1:0-5320 GCA_964388065.1 uncultured Granulosicoccaceae bacterium | reverse complement strand
CAGCATAAGAAGGGCGCTCAAAACCATGGCAAACACCAACTCTATTTCCTGTCCTTCCTGTGGGGTGGCAATTGAAAATACCACCGCACACACCCGCAGTATGTCCTGCCCGCACTGTGGTAACTGGGTCTATTTTGGCAGTAATGGCTGGGAAGTTGCCGGTTTGTTCGAGCATGCGATCGATGCCCCTTCGATGTTGCGGCTTGGTAAGAGTGGTGATCTCTCAGGGCGAAAGTTTGTCGTTCGTGGTCGCGTTCGTTTGAGTTACAGCGACGGTTTCTGGGATGAATGGTGGCTTGAATTCGAAGATGGTGATCATCAGTGGCTCGAGGAAGATGACGGAGTTTACCGGCTGCATAGAAACATTGATTCAGCCCCGGCCGCTGATGCTGTAAAGGCGGCCTCAATCGGGGGCAACGTCAGTATCGATGGCGAGAGCTGGTTTGTTTCCGAGCGCGTTGAGGCAAGTGTGGCTGGCGTGGAAGGCTCACTGCCGGTCGCCATTGTTCCGGGTGAAGGGGTAGTCTGTATTGATGTGATGGGTAACGGGATAAAAATGTCCATTGAATCTGGTGACAATGACATTCAGGTATCCCGCAGCAAAGTAGTTCGAGGATCAAAGTTCGAGTGGGATTGATTACTTCTGAATGCTCAGCCATATTGTTTATCAATCGTACACCCTCGCGCGGCAATGAGTGACGCGGTAAACTAGACAGATATGCAAATTTCCAAGCGCCTTGTCGCAATGCACCCGGACAAAGTCCTCGGCGCGTTGCAAAATCATATAGATGCCGGGCATGAAAAATCGGCGCTGCAAGCCATTCCTGAATTGCAGATGCAGCATCCGCAGTTCCACAATGAGCTGGAGCAGACAAAAGCGCGTTTGAGCGCCAAATTGGTAGAAGGCGTTAAAGTACTTGATCGTTCGGCGGCAGAGGTCTTCCGTTGTGTCAATTGTGGTGGTGGTCTGTCACGTCAGCATCCGGAATCCACTCATGTTATTTGCCAGTATTGTGGGTGTGATGCAGAGCATCCGGCGCAGAATATTCATCTGGAAAGATGGAACAAGGCGCTTGATCTTGAATCCAACTTCACTGTTGGAGATTTCTTTGAGCTCGATGGAATGCGCTGGCAGGCGATTGGTGTGCAGCTTTTTGGTGGCAGAGTTCGTGAGTACGGAGAGGATGGCTGGGAGACAAATTTTTCCCGCTACACCAGTTGGTGGATGCTAAACGAACGCCGTGAGCTGGCCTGGTTGGTTGACGACGGCAGAAAACGCTACTGGGCCGATAAATACATTCCGGAAAAACCAATGGTGCCGGAATCATCAGATAAAAAATACGAACATGGAACGTGGAAGCTCGAATTTGCTGCCGGTGAGTTTAGCTATCAGCCGGTGCCTGGTGAAAAACTGACAACTGCAGAAAAAGCCAGAAGAATTGCGATGCCGGTTCGTCCTGGTGGCGAGAGTAAAAAATACTATACAAGTGTAGAAACCCGTCTCGATGAAAATGATAAACCTAAGGAAATAGAGTTTACTCGTTCGCGAGTTATATCCAATGACGATATGATGGTCGGGCTTGGTAAGACCACTGAATCCAGTGATCTTAAACGCTGGAAGCACTCTATTTATGCGTTGCTTGCAGCGCTGCCTTTTTTAATCGGACTTTGTTTGTATTTGAACAAAGGTGGTGAAGAGACCGCCAATTCAGTTGATCTTAATTCTCAATCAACCGGCGTGGAACTGCAGTCGTTTAAGGTGGATGATGCTGGAACAATGATCGAGTTGGCTGCCCGCATAAACAGAATTCAGGTTAATACCTGGTTCGGCGTTGATTTCCTGCTTGAAAACAGTGATGGTGAAATAATTTACGATAAGTACCTCGAGTTCTGGCGCGAGAGTGGAATCGACTCAGATGGCAGGTGGGATGAGAGCCTCAGTGGAATCTCGTGGCATATTCGAGTTGATGAACCAGATACTTATCTGGCAATTGTGTCAGTAGATCCGGCGTCTACCCAGCAAGCTACCGGCTTCAGATTGACTGCCGAACCCAACCGCACACCAATAGCGCCTTTCATTATGGCAGGCGTTCTCAGTTTTTTTATGATGATGCTATGCCGGTCGAAACTCTCATCGGCCAGGTCGGTGGCAGCGTCCATTGCAGTAAAACTCAGACGTCGATTTGAACCGGATGGCAAGCCAAAAAAAGGACGTAAAGTGTTGGAGCCTGAGTCATGAAGCAGTTGCACTATCCGTTGCTTGCCTTGTTAATTCTGGCAATTATAGGCTTGCCTGCCTGGTATTCCGTTAGAGGTGGTGGTGCTGAAGCCGTGCCCGGAACAGGATCAAAAGAAGTATTGCGATCAAAAAACGGTCGTGTCTTTGTCGGTGGTGGTCCGAGGGCGGGAAAATAGTGACTCTGTTCGAACGGTTCAACAGAAGCCCGTGATTCTTTATAGTGGCCTGTTTCTTTAGTGGCCTGATTCTTTAGTGGAGATATAAATTGAACAACTGCAAATGCAGACAAATTAAAATCGGTGCCCTGGTTGCGATGGTCGCTGTCAGTGATATTGCAATGGCACAACAAGAAAGTCTTGCAAGCTTTACAACAGAGCTGATATCCACCATTGTCTATTCAATTGTGGGAATTGTTATGGGTGTTGTCGGATTTAAGGTGGTTGACTGGCTGACACCCGGAAACCTTGCCGAAGAAGTGGCCAATAAAGAAAACCGGGCTCTCGCGGTTCTGGCGGGCTCAATGATGCTGGGTGTTTGCATAATTATCGCAAGCGTATTGATTAGCTAATTCTGTTGCCCGTAGCGTTTAATCACGTCGTCTTATCAGGCTGCAAACGGGTTTGACTTCTGACGACGTTGCGGCGACCAGCGCCAAAGGTGCTGATATAAATTCAGATGTTGAGCATGTAGTAAGCGACAGTCAATTCGCATTACTTGCAGGCTCAGTATTTATAATTGCCGCCTGCAGTCTGATCTACGAGCTGCTAATCAGCAGCTTATCTACCTATTTGCTCGGGTCCAGCGTGATTCATTATTCGCTGACCATTGGATTGTTTTTGTTTTTTATGGGTATCGGTGCATGGATGGCTCAGTCCGTTACCCGACAACTGATACCGGCTTTCGTCAGCATAGAAATTGCCATCGGTGCAGTGGGTGGTGTGTCTGCGCTATTGTTGTTGTTTGTCTATGCGAAAACCGAATTCTACTACCCTGCCATGGTGGTGGTGGTCGGGGTCATAGGTATTCTTGTTGGCATGGAGTTGCCGCTGTTAACCCGGATTCTTGAATCGCGATCCGGTTTAAGACGTGGAATCAGCCAGGTGCTGACATTCGACTACATCGGTGCATTGCTGGCTTCATTGCTGTTTCCGTTTATCTTGCTGCCGTACTTTGGCCATCTTCTGACAGCGGCCGTTGTGGGTTTGATTAATCTGTTGGTAGCACTGATTGTTGCCTGGTCTTTCCGATCTCAGTTGTCAGTCTGGCGTAGCAGGCTGATTGGTGGAATTGCGTTTGCGTTTTTAATGCTTACGGCATGTGCGATCTGGTTAAAACCTGCACAAGTTATGATTGACTCTGCGTTGTATGAAGACCCGGTGATAGATTCACACCAGTCAACCTTTCAAAAAATAGTTCTGACTCAGCGTGGACAGGACTTGCGCCTCTACCTCGATGGCAATCTGCAGTTTTCTTCGATTGATGAGTATCGCTACCACGAGCTGCTGGTGCATTTACCAGTCGCTTTTAGCGGTGCGTTAGAACGAGCTCTGGTGATTGGCGGCGGCGATGGTCTGGCCACCCGTGAATTGTTGAAATACCGACAAATTCAATCGATCGATGTTGTCGATCTCGATTCTTCGGTAACCCGGCTTGCCACACAGCAACATCTGCTGGTAGAACTAAACGAAAGTTCTCTTAGTGATGATCGTGTTACTGTTCACAATGCCGATGCATGGGCATGGCTTGCGGAGGCTGGTGATCTTTACGATGTCATCGTTATTGATTTGCCCGACCCGGAGAGCGAAGATACAGCCAAGCTTTATAGTGTTGCGTTTTATCAGCGTGTCGCCCGCAGATTATCAGTCGGGGGTGTGCTTATTACTCAGGCAACATCGCCCTGGTTTGCGCGAAGAGCGTTCTGGAGCATTGGCAATACTCTGGAGGAGGTGTTTGAAAATGTCAGGCCAGCTACCGCTTATGTACCGTCTTTCGGCTTGTGGGGTTTTTTTATTGCAGCTCAGCACGATCTGCAGGAGCCTGCCAACGCTGTGTATGATGGGCGCTACATGAATAACCAGACACTGCAGGATGCGTTGCGTCTGCCGGCAGATTTACCGAGGCTGCAAACCAGAGTCAATCGGAACTATTCCCTGCCTGTTATCGACTACTATCGTGAAGGATGGGACGCACTTAACAATGCCAGTGACCCGGCTTTCGAACCTGCATCGAAGCCTGCTGTTGAAAACGACGGCGAAATAAAATAGCGCATGGGCACGGACTTCTTTATTCCGCTGCATGATACTACTGAGCTGCCGGAGATTTTTCCCAGCCCCTTTGATGTTCGTCCACACCGGGTAGCCGTGCAGGCAGCACAGGCGTTGCAAAATCGCTTAACAGATCTATGCGACTCTGGTTCTCAGTGCTCCCAACAGTTTGAGCAAACTGATGGCGGAAAAATGTTTGGTGTGCTGGTTGTTAAAAACACAGGGGGTACGATCGGTTACCTTTCTGCGTTCTCAGGCATGCTTGATAACAGCTGGCAGCATGAAGGGTTTGTACCACCGGTGTTTAGTCAGCCGGATCGGGATGCGCTGTTGCTTGACGGCGAGCACCACATTGCAGATTTGACAAGGAAGGTGCAGGAGGCAGAAGCTGATAGTGCTTATCGGCAAGCAAAGGAAAATGTTCAGAAACATCTTATTGTATCTACCGATAAACTCAATGCTATTAAAAGCATGCTCGCGAGCAGGAAAAAACAACGCGATATATTGCGACAACAAGAAACTATTACTGATGCGGAGCTTGTTGAGCTTGGGCAACAGAGTCATAGTGACAAACTTGAATTAAAAAATCTAAAGCGACAATTGCAATCGGACAGCGACGATCTGGCAGCAGAGCTTGAACAGTATCAAATCAAAATAGATAAACTGAAAAAGTTAAGAAAAAAGCGCTCTGCAAAATTGCAGGCAGAGCTTTTTGATGGCTATAAAATAGTTAGCTCTGATGGCCAGTCGTGTATGCTCAGTGAATTATACAAAGGAGGTTGGCCGCCTTCCGGTGCAGGAGATTGTGCTGCTGCCA
>CAYLZS010000346.1:0-2280 GCA_964388065.1 uncultured Granulosicoccaceae bacterium | reverse complement strand
CAGCTCCGCCCCGAGCTTGTCTGTTGTGCTAGTCATGTGTATTTCTCAGTAAGTAGTTACAGGTAGTTTGTTTGGCAGTGATTTCACGGTAAATGAGTTAGTGCGCGAGCGGTGTAAGTATTTCTGACTCGGCATTGCTTTACTCAGCATTGCTTTCCTCAGCATTGCTTTCCCGGGTATCACTTCTTCAGTGCAAAGGTCAGTATAACTGCAGTTTTTAACATGAATGCATTGTCTGAGGTAGCTTCCGAAATGGTAAGTCATTCGGTTTTGTTAAATAAGCTGACTGACTCGTTGAGAGCATAGGAGACAAATTTGCGGATGCTTGAGCTTACTGTCCAATTTATTCGATAAAAATATCGAACTAACGCTCTGAGATGCAATCAGACTGGCGGTGTATCGGGTTTGGGTAAGAAGCATCAGCGAAAGTTTGTTAGAACGAGTCTATATCGTGCCGATGAGGCGTTGCATTGTACAAAGGCTAATAAATGCAGTAGTAGCGCGGCATCACGGCGTTGGGTCCTCGTAAAGGAAGTCGTGATTCTGTATCATTCATTACATAGAGTGTGGACGACGAATATTAAGAACGCAGCCAGAGCTATCTCATATTCAATTCCGGTTTTGTTTCGTCTTCTGAACGCTTAAAGTTTTTCAGAAAATAATTCCGTCCGGTAACGCGATTAGTAAGCGAGGGTCAGGTTAGCATAACCTGCCAATTATCATTAGCACATGTCATTCTATCTGATTCGAGATAAAGGTTGGCACCGCGCGCACCTGGCAGTTTCAGACAAATTTCGGTTAACACGTTGTAAAAGGGGATCCCAGAACCATGGTCATGCGTCAGTATTTTATTATTTTTGCGATTGCAGCACCGTTACTTGTAATCGCTCTGGCGTTTTTGTGGCCACCAATAATGTGGCTGATGGTGATTCTGGCGGTAGTTATTGGTCTGGGTATCTGGGATATGCTCCAGACAAAACAGACTATTCGGCGCTTGTATCCGTTCCTGGGTCGTTTCCGCTATATGCTCGAGTCTGTCAGACCTGAAATTCAACAATATTTTGTTGAGTCGGATACCAGCGGGGTTCCACTGCCGCGTGAATTTCGCTCGCTCGTGTATCAGCGCGCCAAAGGTGCTCGTGATACACGTCCTTTTGGCACCATCTTCGATGTTAACCGAGACGGCTATGAGTGGTTAAATCATTCTATGGTGCCGCTGCATCTGGAAGACACTGATCCGCGTGTAAAGTTTGGCGGAGATCAATGTGCAAAACCCTATATGGCATCACCGCTAAATATTTCGGCAATGAGCTATGGGGCACTTAGCAGTAACGCGATCAGGGCACTGAACAAGGGTGCGAAAATAGGTGGCTTTTCGCACAATACCGGTGAAGGCAGCCTGAGCCCTTATCATCTTGAACCCGGTGGCGACATCGTCTGGCAAATCGGCACAGGGTATTTTGGCTGCAGAACAGAAAGCGGCGACTTTAACCCGGAAAAGTTCCGTGAGACTGCAGCACTTGAAGTAGTCAAAATGATAGAGGTAAAACTTTCGCAGGGTGCCAAACCGGGTCACGGCGGAATTTTACCTGCGGCCAAGTTAACTGAAGAGATTGCAGAGATACGCGGCGTACCCATGGGCAGTGACGTGGTCTCACCACCTGCACATACAGCGTTTAGTACGCCGATGGAGCTGCTTAACTTTGTCGATCAGTTGCGTGAGTTATCTGGTGGCAAGCCGGTTGGTATAAAACTCTGCATTGGTCGTCGCGATGAATTTCTGGCGATCTGCAAAGCCATGGTCAGTACCGGGCAGCATCCTGATTTTGTAACCGTTGATGGCGGCGAGGGCGGCACCGGTGCTGCACCTACTGAAATGACAAACTCGGTTGGCACACCGCTGAGAGATGCTTTGATATTTGTTAATCAGGCTTTAATAGGTATCGGCTTTCGCGACAAAGTTCGTATTATTGCATCCGGTAAAATTCTATCGGCTTTCCATTTGTTGCGTGCTGTAGCGCTGGGTGCTGATACCGTAAACTCTGCCAGAGGTATGATGATGGCGCTCGGTTGTCTTCAGTGTCGAAGCTGTAACACCGACCATCGTCCCACAGGTATCGACACACAAAACCCGATCAGATCAAGAGGGCTCGTTGTCAGTGACAAAGCATAAAGAGTTGCTAATTTTTAGCGAGCAACCGTTTAAAATGTGGTGGAGTTGCTGGTGGCCGTCGGGCTTGAAAGTCTTGCTCAACTCGAACCGAGGCACATCAACCATCG
>CAYLZS010000345.1:0-6767 GCA_964388065.1 uncultured Granulosicoccaceae bacterium | reverse complement strand
AGTCTTAACCACAAACGCAGCCGGCTTTTAGACACTGGCTCGCGGCTATTGAGTTTGACAGTGGTGGTCATATCTCACCACCGTTTACGCTAAGCGCATGCCCGTTGATGGATGCAGCATTGTCTGAGGCTAAAAATACGGCGGTTGCAGCAACTTCTGAGGGATTTATTAAACGCCGCATAGGATTACCTTTAACGATCATTTCTATGGCTTTTTCTCTGTGTATTTCAAAACGATTCATTAACGCATTAATTCCATCCTCTGCCATTTCGGTATCGACATAGCCAGGACAAATGGCATTACAGGTTATGCCACTCTTTGCAACATCCTGCGCCACCGACCGAACCAGGCCAAGAACACCATGCTTGGAAGCTGCATATGCAGGGATTGCAGCATTACCCTGCAATGATGCGATCGATGCGATGGCGATTAGCCTTCCACCATTAGCAGCACTATTATCCATTGCACGCAGGGCAGCTCTGAACGTTAAGAATGTTCCGGTCATGTTTACTGCAAGCGTTTTGTTCCAGTCATCGAGTGTCAGGTCTTTTATTTTTACAGCGTTACCCAAACCTGCATTGGCAACGACAACATCAAACGGTTTTTCAAACAATGCATTGACATCCGATTCAGATGTTACATCGGCTATACGATATTCTATTGAAGTACCTGCTGCTGCAGTGGTTAATGGTTCTTCACGCCGACCTGCAATTGTCACAGCATCGCCGTTGTCGGTAAAAGCCTGCGCTATGGCTCTGCCAATACCTGTTCCACCACCGGTAACCAGTACACTTCTCGTTATGTCTTTGGTCATGTTTTAGCAGCCTCAGCTTCGCGATCGGCAAGTCGCCAGAGCTGATCGCGTCCGGCAAGGTAGGGCAGCGGCCAGTCCGGCGCTGCACGATCACCAATATTTGCGGCCTGATGCAGTGTCCAGTAGGGATTGGCGAGGTGCGGACGTCCTACGGCGATTAAATCTGCACGGCCGGCAATCAAAATAGAGTTGGCATGATCGGCCTCGTAGATATTGCCCACTGCCATCGTTGGTATCTTTGCGTCGTTGCGTATGCGATCCGAAAATGGTGTTTGAAACATACGGCCATAAACAGGTTGCGCATCTATAGTTGTCTGACCTGCAGATACATCAATCAAGTCTGCACCGGCTTCCCAGAAAGCCTGTGCAATCTGCACGGCATCTTCTGCGGTTATGCCTTCAGTGCCAATCCAGTCAGTGGCAGATATTCGAACCGATATGGGCTTAGCCTCTGGCCAGACACTTCGCATAGCGTTGAACACCTCAAGCGGATAACGCATTCGATTTGCAAAACTTCCACCGTATTCGTCATTGCGCTGGTTGGACACTGGCGAGATAAAAGAAGACAACAGATAACCGTGTGCCGCGTGTAGTTCAATCATGTCAAAATCTGCACGCTCTGCCATTTCAGCGGCAGCAACAAATTGCGCTTTTATTTCATCCATCTCGCTGCGGGTAATCTCACGCGGTACTGCATTATCTTTTGACCAGGCAATAGGAGACGCACTGACAAGTTCCCAGTTTCCGTTATCCAGTGGCGCATCCATAACCTCCCAGCCCAGCTGGGTTGATCCCTTGCGGCCCGAGTGCCCAATCTGGCAGCAAAGCTTTGCTTCCGTATGACTGTGTACAAAGCCGGTTAGTCGCTTCCATGCCGCCTCGTGATCAGCGTGATACAGCCCGGGGCAGCCCGGTGTTATGCGTCCTTCTGCACTGATGCAGGTCATCTCGGTATAGACAAGTGATGCACCACCCTTGGCGCGTTCACCGTAGTGGATCAGGTGCCAGTCAGTCGGGCATCCATCCACGGCTTTGTACTGTGCCATGGGTGATACCACGATGCGGTTTTTCAGCGTCATATCCCGAAGCTTAAAAGGGGTAAACATCGGTGAGCGCAGCTCGGCATCGCTTGATACTCCGGCGCTGTCCATAAACCAGCGCTCAGCGCTTTCAAGCCATGCCTGATCGCGCTCGCGCAAGTTTTCGTGACTGATTCTCTGGCTGCGAGTCAACAGGGAATAGTTCAGTTGAACCGGATCAAGATCAAGGTAGCGTTCAACCTGTTCAAACCACTCCAGTGAGTTGCGTGCAGCTGATTGCAACCTGAGAACTTCCAGCCGGCGGGCATCCTCGTACTGTTCGAATGCCTTTTCTATAGATGACTCATTGTGTAGCAGATCTGCCAGTGAAATTGCGCTTTCCAGCGCGAGTTTGGTACCAGAACCGATAGAAAAGTGTGCAGTGGCTGCAGCGTCACCAAGCAAAACGATGTTTTCGTGACTCCAGTGTTCGCATAATACACGTGGAAATTTTATCCACGCAGATCCTCGAATATGACTGGCGTTAGTCATTAACGGGTGTCCGTCGAGGTAGTCCTTAAAAATCTGCTCGCAAATTTTTATCGATTCCTGTTGTGTCTTTGTACCGAACCCCCAGGCATCGAAAGTCTGTTGACTACACTCGACTATAAACGTTGCCGTGTTATCGTCGAACTGATAAGCGTGAGCCCACACCCAGCCATGCTCTGTTTGCTCAAAGATAAACGTAAAAGCATCGGCAAATGTTTGCGTAGTACCCAGCCACACAAACGGGCAGAGCCGTTCATCGATATCGGGTTTGAAAGCATCGGCATAAAGCTCACGGGTTTTCGAGTTGAGCCCGTCACAGCCAATCACAACATCGTAGTCATTGCGATACTGTTCTGCGTTTTGTACTTCGGTTTCAAAGCGCAGGTCTACATCGAGCTCTCGTGCTCGCTGCTGTAAAACGTTAAGCAATGTTTTGCGTCCAATACCGCAAAAGCCGTGGCCGCTGGAGACTATACGTTGCCCGTGAAGGTGCACGGCGACATCATCCCAGTAGGCAAAGTGACGTCTTATCTCAGCGGCGGATTGCGCATCGTTATCGTTGAGGTTGGTTAGAGTTTCATCGGACAACACGACGCCCCAGCCAAACGTATCATCCGGCCGATTGCGTTCGATCACAGTAACCTGATGACCGGCGTCACGCAGTTTCATTGAAATTGCGAAATACAGACCGGCAGGGCCGCCGCCAAGGCAGGCTATGCGCATTAGTAATCTCTTACCGCGTTTTCGCTGGTAGTCATCAAAGGTGACCTGCGCTCTCAAATATATTTTAAGCTTAAAATTTCATGCTTAAAATATCAAGCACGAAAGATTTCTATTCATTAAGGGAAGTTCCGATGGATCTTTGTGATTGGGAAAACACACACTATTCAGTTGAAAGTGGGTCTGATAACTCTTGTCAGTACGGCTGAGTTTTGAGGTCCTGAGCCATTTAACAGATGTGGCCGCCTATTGAGCCAGCTATCGAGTATCAGTGAAATACACAGTGTGTAATTTCTATTGTGAAATTATCATGGCAATAGATTTAAAGTGTGTTTCTGGTTTTATGAGAAATAATCTAATGAAGAACACCTATAACACGCTAATACTCGGTGCATCCTACGGCTCACTACTGGGCTGCAAGTTAGCCCTGGCAGGACATCCTGTCACCCTGGTGTGTACAGCTCCCACCGCAGAACTGATCAACCAACAAGGTGTTGCGGTACGATTTCCGGTGCGCGGCGTAGATGAGCTGGTCAACGTTGAATCAAGAGAGTTGCCTGCCACCATCACTGCCGCCACTCCATCTGATATAAAGATTGATGACTTCGATTTCGTGGTTCTGGGTATGCAGGAACCGCAATACAATAATCCGGAAGTCAAAAGATTGATGGCGAACATCGCGTCGGCGCGCAAGCCCTGCATGGCAATTATGAATATGCCGCCGTTGGCATACATGAAGAGGTTGCCAGGTGTAGACGCAAACTCACTGACCAGTTGTTATGCAGATGCTTCAGTGTGGGATAAATTTGAACCAGGCCTGGTGACACTGGCAAGTCCCGATCCACAGGCGTTTCGACCACCGGAAAAGCCGAAGAATAACTTGCAGGTCAGTCTGCCGACCAACTTCAAAGTGGCGCGATTTGAGTCAGATGAACATACAGCTATGCTGCGAAACATTGAAGCAGACATTATTGCGGCACGGCATCCGCACAATGGTGCGCACATTGAACTGCCGGTTAAGTTAAAAGTCCATGAGTCATTGTATGTCCCATTAGCGAAGTGGAGCATGCTAATGGCTGGTAACTATCGGTGTGTGCAAAAAGACGGAATGGTTGCTATTGCCGATGCGGTTCATACCAACATCGAAAAATCCAAAGAAATATATGAATGGACGGCGAATCTTTGCATGGCACTCGGTGCGGATGCCGCAGACATGGTTCCTTTTGAAAAATATGCCAAAGCCGCGAGTGGGCTCTCGCAGCCATCATCAGCAGCCAAAGCGCTTGATCGCGGAGTCGCTGCCATCGAACGTGTTGACCGGCTGGTGAAATTACTGGCAGACCAAAAAAGAATCACGCATCCGGAGGTTAATGCGATTGTGCAATCCGTTGAGTGGTATCTGGAAAAAAATCAATTGGCCTCTGTGAGCAATTCCGAGCACGCCGCTTAAGGACTGATGTCGAACTACAGCTCGGGTGGCCTGGTATAGAATAGAAAACAAGCCAGTCGAATGTAGTTCGACGTAGATTACCCAGAGTTTGCCTGGATTCAGGCCAGACAGCGCTTGCTTTAGACTTTGTAGTCGTGCATTTGGTGTATCCCTCAGCACCTGTGGCGGTGCACACACGGCCTATGCCAGATTTTAGGTCATTGATTTTTAAGATATTAATTAGAATCTGACTCTTGCGATTGAATTTTACTAAACCGTTCAGTAAAGTATATCCATACTAAGCGGGCGAGCATTCATGTTAAGAGAGGTTGCAGAGGGCAGGTGGGTAGCGTCATTCCGTCGCGCGCTCGCTCTCAATGGAATTGCTGAAGGAGTAACTGTTGCAGTGGTGGCAGAGACTCAGTCCCGCCCTGTTTTAATTCAGTTGTGCGGACTTGCGCTGTTTGACCTCGGTGCAGAGTACTCAACAATCGTGTTACCCACGCCACCTCAAACTGCACCTGTGCCGGTAAAATCCACAGGTGCATCGAACGCCATTCAGGGCATGCGTCATGTTGTTGAAGCGTGTAAGCATGTTGACATTATCGTCGACGTCACTGTTGAAGGCATGCTGCACGCGGAGGAATGGCCTGAAATTGAAGAGGCTGGCACACGACTTTTTGTAGTCTGTAACGAACACCCGGAAATTCTTGAACGGACTGAACCCCGTGCGGAACTTGGGCCCAAAGTGCAACTCGGCATCGATATGCTGAGTGCTGCCAAAGAAATGAGGGTTACAAGTAAGGCTGGTACCGACCTCACCATCGATGTTCAAAACGCACCTTGTGGCGGCACACCTGGCTTTACAACGCGTGCGGGTGGAGTGGCTCATTGGCCAGGTGGTTTGTGCTTGTGTTTTCCCGGTGAAGGAGCGGTTAACGGTCGCATCGTCATGGCACCGGGTGATATGAATTTAACTTTTAAAGACTACTTGCGCGACACAATCGACCTGACCATAGAAAATGATTTTATCACTTCCATTGAAGGCGATAACGTCGATGCAGATCTGTTCCGTGAATATCTGGCTGCATGGGATGATCCGGTCGCCTATGGCATGAGCCATGTCGGCTGGGGTATGAATCCGCACGCGCGCTGGGAGTCGATGGCACTTTACGACAAGCGCGATGTGCAGGCCACAGAGTTCCGTGCATGGGCTGGCAATTTTTTATGGTCCGCAGGCTCTAACCAATATGCCAACCGATTTACCTTAGGTCATTTTGATCTGCCGATGCGTCGGTGCACCATAACACTTGACGATAAGCCCGTTGTTATAGAGGGCAGGCTACAGGGCGAGCTCGCCTGATGTGTTTTAAAGGCGCTCGTTTTAAAAAGGCCGTGTTTAAAAACGCATGTTTTAAATATTCAGGTTTTAAGGAAACCCGTGATGAGTGATTTCAGAGATTATTATGATACGTCGAGCTTCAGTGAGCAGCACATTAAAATGCTCGATAAAATCAATGAGCTCGGACCGGGCTTTGCCGAACGCGCTGTTAACTGCGATCTCAATGCCGAGTTTCCCACCGGGAATTATCAGGAGCTTGCTGAGCACGGTTTTTTAAAGCTGGTTATACCGGAGGAGTTTGGGGGATATGGTTTTTCCCTTGGCGAATACGCCACTATTGGTGCTGAAATTGGCAAATACTGCGGTGCTTCTGCGCTGACATTCAATATGCATACTTCATCTATGATGTGGCTGCGGTTTATGTATGAAATGCCTCACCTCACTGCGGAAGAAAAGAGCGCGTTTGGTAAAATGCGTGAAGCTCAGTTTCCCAAAGTAGTAAACGACAACGCTATTTTTTCACAACCTATATCAGAGGGTGGAGTTAACTGGACTTCCGATCCTATTAAAACCAACTGTAAAAAAGTCGATGGTGGCTGGGTCATTAACGGGTTTAAAAAGTTCGCATCACTGGCAGGTCATTGTGATTATTACTCGATTGTTTGCACTGAACACTTTGATGATCAGGAACCCCGCCACGAAGACACCATGGACTTTGCTGTTCACAAAGACTGCAAAGGACTATCCATTGTTGGTGACTGGGATCCACTGGGTATGCGCGGCACTGTCTCTCGCGATCTGATACTAAAAGATGTATTTGTATCTGAAGATGACCTAATGATGCCGGCAGGAGTGTTTGTTAAAACACTGCCACACTGGCCTGCAATGATGGCG
>CAYLZS010000344.1:0-21268 GCA_964388065.1 uncultured Granulosicoccaceae bacterium | reverse complement strand
GTTCCCGTAGCACCACTGGAAACTGTTGGAGATACTACAGATACAGGCTCTACGATTTATTTCAAACCCAGCGCCGCTATTTTTTCACTCACAGAGTTCTCCTACGAAATATTGTCCAAGCGCTTACGTGAGCTGTCGTTTCTAAACAGCGGTGTGCGTATACGCTTAAATGATGAGCGTTCGAACAAGGAAGATATCTTTCAGTACGAAGGTGGCATAGCAGCATTTGTTGAACACTTGAATCGCAATAAAAATGCAATCCACAAAGACCCGATTCATCTGCGCCAGATGAAAGAAGAGGCGGAAGTTGAAGTGGCATTGCAATGGAATGATTCCTACCAGGAAAACATTTACTGCTTCACCAACAACATTCCACAAAAAGATGGCGGAACCCATCTGGCGGGTTTCAGAGCAGCGCTTACCAGAACACTGAATACTTACATGGAAAAGAACGGTATCGCCAGCAAGGCAAAGGTTGATACCTCTGGTGAAGATGCTCGGGAAGGGCTCACAGCTGTGCTGTCGGTCAAAGTACCGGATCCAAAGTTTTCATCGCAAACCAAAGACAAGCTGGTCTCGTCTGAAGTCAGGGGAGCGGTGGAATCATCAATGAATGAAAAGCTCACCGATTTCCTCGATGAGAATCCGACCGATGCAAAAATGATCACTGCCAAAATTGTTGAAGCGGCAATGGCAAGGGAAGCTGCTCGAAAAGCTCGGGAGATGACAAGACGGAAAGGTGTGCTCGATATAGCCGGTTTACCCGGAAAACTTGCCGACTGTCAGGAAAAAGATCCAGCAAAATCAGAGATTTACCTGGTGGAGGGTGATTCTGCGGGCGGATCAGCCAAACAGGGCCGTGATCGCAGAACTCAGGCAATCCTGCCGCTGAAAGGCAAGATCCTTAATGTTGAACGTTCGCGCTTTGACAAGATGCTGTCTTCACAGGAAGTGGGCACTCTGATCACAGCACTGGGTTGTGGTATCGGTAAAGAGGAATTCGATCCGGACAAACTGCGCTATCACTACATCGTGATCATGACTGATGCCGACGTCGATGGCTCGCACATACGCACTTTACTGCTGACGTTTTTCTATCGCCAGATGCCTGAGCTTATCGAGCGCGGTCATATTTATATTGCGCAACCGCCGTTGTACAAAGTGAAAAAGGGCAAGCAGGAGAGATATGTTAAGGACGATGTTGAATTAAATGCCTATCTGCTGGAACTGGCAATGACCGATGCGAGCCTGATACCAAAACCGGGTGGTAAAGCGCTCGACTCAAAAGAGCTGACCGAAATGGCAGCGCTGTTTAACGATTCACTGGGTGCAATTGAAATGCTGGCGCGCCGTATTGATAAAACGGTTCTCGATCAGATGATGTCTATTTCGTCGTTGTCTGAGACACAGATTTCTGACAAAGCCCTGGTACAAAAATGGGCAGATGAGCTGCATGTAGGCTTGATGGCCAATTCGGCGGACGGTAACTACTTTCAGCAACGGGTTGTCGAAAACGATGGCAAGTATGGGGTAGAGCTTGAACGCTGGCTTCACGGCAACAAGCATATTATCAAGCTTGAACCTGCGTTATTCGGTACCTCTGAATACAAAGTTATTGCGAAGCTTGCTGAACGGATGCATGGCTTGCTGGAAGAGGGTGCTGTGGTCAAACGTGGTGAACGCGAGAAAGAAGTCAGCAATTTTTCAGAGGTAATGGACTGGCTGATGAAAGAGGCGCGCCGGGGTCAGAGCATCCAGCGCTATAAGGGACTGGGTGAAATGAACCCGGAGCAGCTGTGGGAAACCACAATGGACAAGGATGCCCGCCGCATGCTGCAGGTACGTATTGAAGACGCTATGCAGGCTGACGAGGTTTTTACCACGCTGATGGGTGATCAGGTTGAACCAAGACGTGATTTCATTGAACACAATGCGCTGTCTGTGTCGAACCTTGACGTCTAGTACCAGTCTTAACAGCAGTTAATTTGGTAGTACCGATAACCCGATATTCGCATGGGCTTAATGTGCGTGAACATCTGGGTGGCAGTCACAGTCTGCTGGTCCGCAAAGCAGTGTGATCCGTCATGTGGCTGCCTTTAAAAAAGCACATCTACAGAGTGAAATCGTGTCATGCAAGGATATCTGGACCTTCCCGAATTTTCGAAAATTGATCTGGGTAAAGTGGAACAGCAACTCGATGAGCTGCTCGCCAATGCCGATAAAAAAATTGCAGCGCTCGAAAAAGTCGTCGATCCGAGCTGGGATAATTTTCTGTTTGAACTGGATCAGACCATCGATGAGATCCAGCGTTTCTATTCACCCATCAGGCACATGAATGCAGTAGTGAGCAGCGATGAAATTCGCGAGGTCCACAATGCCTGTCTGCCGAAACTTACTGCCTGGTACACGGAGTTTGGTCAGAACCGGGCACTGTATGAACACACCCGAACCATAGCCGCCAGTGACGCTTTTAAATCCTACGATCAGGGGTTGCGCAAAAGCATTGAAGATCAGCTCTTAAGTTTTACTCTGGGTGGTGTGGCACTTGAAGGTAAAGAGCGCGATCGCTACAAAGAGATTGCCTCTGAGCTAAGCCAGCTAAGCACCAAATTTAATGAAAACGTGCTCGACTCAGGCAATGATTTCCGACTGAATTTTAGTGATGAAAAAGCCCTTGATGGCTTCCCGCAAAACTCTCTGGATCTGGCCCGACAAAATGCAGAGCAGGAAGGCGAGCAGGGCTATAGCCTGTCGCTTGATTTTCCCAACTACTATGCGGTGATGACTTTTGCCAATGATCGCGACCTGCGCAGGCAAATGTATTCAGCCTGGAATACCCGCGCCACTGGTGTCAGAGATAAAAAGTGGGATAACGCTCCGGTCATAGAAAAAACCGTCAGGTTGCGTGCTGAGAAAGCAAAGCTGCTGGGCTTTGATAATTACGCCGACTACTCAATCGCCAATAAAATGGTTGATAGCCCGCAACAGGTAATCGATTTTCTCAATGATCTGGGTAAGCGTGCCAAGCCTTCCGCCGAAAAAGACTATGCTGAGCTTGAAGCGTTTGCAACTGGTGAGGCAGAGATAAAAGTCAAAAGTCTCGAGCCATGGGATGTTTCTTATTATTCAAATCAGCTCAAAAAGAAGCTGTATGACTTTTCAGAACAGGACTTAAAGCCATACTTTCCAGCCAGTATCGGTATTCCCGGATTGTTTGAAGTGACCGGTAAGTTGTTTGGTATTGATATAACCGAAGTGAAAGATGCAGATGTCTGGCACGAGGATGTATCGCTGTATAAAATTTCTGACAAATCCAGCGGCGAATTACGCGGCGCGTTTTATATGGATAACTACGCTCGCAATGGTAAACGGGCTGGTGCATGGATGGATGTCTGTGTTGGCCGGATGAAAAAGAAAGACGGTATTCAGTTACCGGTGGCTTATCTTACCTGCAACCTGACACCCCCGGTCGGTGACAAACCGGCACTGCTTACCCATGGAGAACTGACAACCCTGTTTCACGAATTTGGCCATGGATTGCATCACATGCTGACTCGGGTTGAATACGCGTCGGTTGCTGGTATCAGCGGGGTAGAGTGGGATGCGGTGGAGCTGCCCAGTCAGTTCCTTGAAAACTGGTGTTGGGAACGTGAATCAATTGATCTTGTTAGTGGTCATTTTGAAAGCGGTGAAAAACTGCCTCAGGAACTGCTCGACAAAGCGCGCGCTGCTAAAAACTTTCAGTCCGGGCTTGGCACAGTGCGCCAGCTTGAATTTAGTTTATTTGATATGCACATGCATTTGCGCACTGATGCTCTGGACGCAAATGCAATCCAGCAACTACTGGATTCAGTACGTGCAGAAGTCGCTGTTTACAAAATACCTGCAGAAGTTAAATTTCAAAATGCATTTTCCCATGTGTTTGCCGGTGGATATGCCGCAGGTTACTTCAGTTATAAGTGGGCTGAAGTACTGTCTGCAGATGCCTACGAAAAATTTGAAGAAGACGGTATTTTCAATGAAGAAACCGGCCGCCACTTTATGCAGTCCATTCTTGAAAAGGGTGGTACTCAAAAAGCACTGGAATTGTTTGTGGCTTTTCGCGGTCGTGAACCGAAAATTGATGCGTTGTTGCGTCATACCGGTCTTGCTGCTTAGTAAATTCTGCTAAGCCGCTTCGTGCCAACTACAAAACGGGTAAGCGGATTTTGAAATACCGCGATCTGAGAGAGTTTATACAAAGCCTTGAGCAACGTGGTGAGCTCAGGCGCATAAGTCAGCCGATCAATCCATATCTTGAAATGACGGAAATCAGTGACCGTGTGCTGCGAGCTGGTGGTCCGGCGATATTGTTTGAAAACCCGATTGGCAGCGAGATACCTGCACTATGCAATCTGTTTGGTACGCCCGACAGAGTTGCCTACGGTATGGGTGAAGATGATGTTGAAGCATTACGTGAAGTTGGCAAGCTGCTGGCATTTTTAAAAGAACCTGACCCGCCCAAAGGCTTGAAAGATGCGTGGAGCACTCTGCCGGTTTTTAAAAAGGTGCTCGATATGGCACCTAAAACAACACGCAATGCACCTTGCCAACAGTCGGTGCTGCAAGCCAATGAAGTCGATCTGTCTCGTTACCCTGTTCAGCATTGCTGGCCGGGAGATGCCGGGCCGCTAATTACCTGGGGACTGGTGGTTACCCGCGGACCCAATAAAAAACGACAGAACATGGGTATTTATCGTCAGCAGGTGATTGGACGTAATCGGGTTATCATGCGCTGGCTGTCTCATCGCGGTGGGGCACTTGATCTGCTGGAGTGGCAGCAGCAACATCCTGATGAACCGTTTCCGGTTTCAGTGGTGCTGGGTTGTGACCCTGCGACAATTCTGGCAGCGGTAACACCCATACCAGACACACTTTCAGAACATGCTTTTGCAGGATTGCTGCGCGGCAGCAGAACTGAACTGGTGAAATGCAAAACCAATGATCTGCTGGTTCCTGCCAGCGCCGAGATTGTGCTTGAAGGCTCAATTGCACCAAATGATGTCGCTGATGAAGGGCCCTTTGGTGATCACACCGGCTACTACAATGAAGTGGACAGCTTCCCGGTGTTTACCATCGATACAATCACCGAACGTGAGTCACCGATCTATCACACAACCTATACCGGCCGACCACCGGATGAACCTGCGGTACTGGGTGTGGCGCTTAACGAGGTGTTTGTACCGATACTGCAAAAACAGTTTCCGGAGATTATTGATTTTTATCTGCCACCGGAAGGGTGTTCCTATCGGGTTGCAGTGGTAACCATGAAAAAGCAATACCCGGGGCACGCCAAGCGCGTGATGATGGGAGTCTGGTCTTTCCTGCGGCAGTTTATGTATACCAAGATGGTGATTGTCACAGATGATGATATCGATGCGCGCAACTGGCAGGATGTTATTTGGGCTATGACAACCCGAATGGATCCTGCACGTGATTGCACGATTATCGAAAACACCCCAATCGATTATCTGGACTTTGCATCGCCGGTGTCAGGTCTCGGTTCCAAGATCGGTTTTGATGCAACCAACAAGTGGCCCGGGGAGACGCAAAGAGAGTGGGGTGAACCTATTGTTATGGCTGAGGATACCAAAGCTCGTGTCGATGAGATTTGGCAATCCCTGGGACTATAAACCCGAATACGACTTTGCTATTAACCGGTAGTATTAAAGCAAGCTACTCAGCAAGCCGTTCATAGGAGAAGTCGAGCGGTACGGTAATGGGTCGATTGTCTGAATTTGTTGTACCAAGGTGCAGCCGATCACTTTCTGTGACTATAAATAGTCCCAATAACTGGCTCAGCTCAATGCCGGCGTCCACGAGCTCTGCTTCGGTCAGAGTGGCATTGTTAATAGCAACGGAATCTACCTGCAAATCAATAAATCGCGCTTCGCCAAGTGCCGTTATCGTAGAGCCTTCCGGGTAGTCTACGATCAAATCCTGCGACTGAATGCTAAGAAAGAACGTATCGTCGTTCTGATCAACAACCTGCTGGCTGGTGACTGGCACGCTGCAATTTGGGTCGTCAAAATATTCGATTGTCTGCGTTGCACTGGAGCCATCAATAAACAGTGTTTCCCTGAAGTACCCAACAGGACTGTTCGGATCATCAACAGGGCGCGGGTTTTCATGACAGCCACTGTCCCATGTGTCGTTGAGTAGTGCTATCGCCTTTGCGTTTTCATCAGGTGCCGGTCGGTCGGAACATCCGCTCGCAACAGTTAAAAGAATTGCCAGTGGTGCAACAGCAGTAAATTTTTTAAATTTGTTCATCCGATGATCCTGAGATTGCCTTTGCTTTTCACAGCTAAAAAAAAACCCGGACTTGCCGGGTTTCTTTTCTTGTGTTGTCTTTTCCCGGGCCTGGTTGCTTACTTAGCGACGTTCGGGAAAATAATTTCCACCCGTCGGTTTTGCAATTGACCCAGCTGAGTGTTGTTGTCTGCGAGTGGTGCTGAATCACCGAAACCGGTGGCACTCATTCGTGACGCATTGACACCGCGTAAAACCAGTGCAGATTTAATTGCGATAGCTCGGTCTGATGTCAGATTGTCTTTCTGTTCAGCACTTCCGTTGTTGTCGGTGTGTGCTTCAATTTCAAGCAACAGATCCGGGTTCTCAACCATGACAGCGGCAATGTTATCCAGGTGACGTCCGGCGCGACCGTTCCAAAGTCTTGCAGAACCTGCCTCGAAATATCTTTCACCAAGTAACAGTGACATGCCACGATCTGAAGGTCGTGCATTCATAGCGCGCAGTTCTTCATCCAGTCGAGCGCTGGTCACCATGACTACTTCAGGCTCTGGTTCTGGCTCTGGTGCAACCGATAGAGTTACCTCACCGGTGTTTAGCGCTGGTCGTGCGGCACCCAGTGTCGGTTCAGCCTGTGCAAGTGCAATCGGATCCAGCTGGATGCTGTCATCAGCGCCTTGTAGTGCATCATCTGATAGTGCACCGGAAGCGATGCGTGTTTGAAGCTGGCTGAGCTGATCACTCAGGGCTGCAAGTTGTTGTGCTATAAGCTGCGTTTCAGTCATAGACTCGTTGGCACTGCCACCCTGCATGGATCCTTTGAACTGTGACGGATCCGGTTTAGCTGCAGCGATTATCGGTGACTCTGCCCCCAATACATTAGAAGGTAGTGATCCGGCCTGAGCCAGTCTGATGTTGTCTTTTGCAGTTAGCGCACGGGCTACCTGCTGGGCTTCCTGCGATTTCAATCTCGCCAGTGTTGCCTCATGGGCAATTTCTGCTTTTCCTTTGAAGAAGTCAGAAGCATTTTCTGCGACCTGCAGTTGCTTCTGCGCCTGATCAAGCTCGGCTGCTGCCAGAGATGCCACAACCGGATCGCTGGCCGCTGCGTTGTATGCCTTGCGAGCTTCTTCAAGCTCAGGGCTCCATTGCTGCTTGGCTGCGCAGCCAGACAGTGCAACTATTAGCGCGATGCTTGAAAGATGGAATTTTTTCATCTTGGGAATTCCGTAAAGATTCATTGCTGTATTAGCGTATCTGGCCTGTGCTGATGAACCCGAGTGAGGACTCCGCCGATGAGGCTTCGCTGATTGCTCGGGCCAAACTTGCCTCGGCCGTTGCAAGTTCCAGCAATTTCTGTGCTCGATTCGAGCGACGGTTTTTTTGCATAACCTCTGCTTTGCGATAAATTTCGTTGGCTTTGCGGTAATGCGCAGGTGCGTACTCAATTGCGCCGGCGTTTTGTGCGGCTCTGATGGCGTTACTGGTACTGGTGAACATTGGCCCTTGCTTTGGTGCTGCACAGCCAGCCAGTACAGCGGCGATAACCATGGCTGCAGAAGTTGCCTTCAGTGTTCTGATAAGTTTTAAAGTCATAATGGTTCCTGCAGAAAACAGTGCGGTCTTAAAGAGTTGCGCGCGAATTGAAAAGCGCACCTTTAAGTCTTCGTCGGCATCTGAGGTGCAGGATTGAGACCTAAAGCAGGCAACGTCGAAATTTGTGATGGGTATCACATTGGAGAGGCGGGAATTTCTGATTTTCGGCAACAGCAGGCGGATTGCTATTGGCCATAGCCTTGCTCAGGGTCAAATTATTGAGCGGTGTACTAACTCAGTCTGACGCTGCAAGCTTCGCGATTAACTTCACCTGGGATTCATTACCCGGAGGGTCTGCAACTAAAACATCCGTTGTGAATCCTTTGTCTCGGGCAAATTTTGCACATCTTTCGCTGTTAACCACTAACGGTTTTGTAAAAAGTTCCGCTTTGAAATCATCCGGTATTATTGTCAGCAGATTGTTAAGCCCAAGGTCACTGGTGATCGAAATAATATCCGGCAGTCCTTGCACCAGCAGCGTTTGAATGTCTGTTTTTGTATAGCTGGGTAACTTTCTTTGATATACAGATTGGTATCTGACGGTTGCACCGCGCCTTGTTAGTGCGGTGCGCAGCGCGTCACGTCCTGTGTCTCCACGTACGATAGTCACCTGCATATTTTTCACATTGCCAATGACTTCAAGCAGTGCTTCACTGCTGGCGCTCGTTTTTGGTGCCACATCCACTCTGCAGTTTAAGCGCTCCAGGGCTGTTGTGGTTGCTTTTCCAATAGAAGCTATTTTTGCGCGGCTGTTGAAGGGTAAGGTCTCAGACTTGTGAGCACCGGTGACGGCATTGACGCTGGTAAAAATAATCAGATCACTTTGCAGTGTGTCTTTAAGGTCTGCCTCCAGATAATCAATTTCTATGGTTGGTAGGCAGACACTTGAAATGCCTGTGTCTTTTAAAAGTTTAACAAGCGCTGATGACTGGTGTGCAGGTCGAGTGATCAGTACGCTGGCTGATGGACTTTTCAAACCGTTCAACGCTTTAAGTTAGTGCAAGATCATCAATGATTTTTTGCGCACCTGCTGCCAACAATTCCTGACCTACGGCGTCACCGAGTTCCACTGCGCGGCTTCGGTGATCGCTGCCGTCAGCTTTTAGAACCAGGCTGCCGTCAGGTGTTCCGATGAGCGCTCGTAAGTTCAGAGTATCGCCGTTTAGTTCTGCAAACGCTGCTATTGGTGTCTGACAACTGCCACCTAACTTTGCATTCAGGCTTCGTTCGCAATGAATTCTTGCAGCGGTATCTTCATCATGGAGTGATACCAGTAGATTGTTGGTTTGATCATCATCAATTTTGCATTCAACACCGACCGCACCCTGAGCGCAGGCTGGTAACATAGTATTGATGTCTATTTCGCTTTTGATTCTGTCTGCAAGTTCCAGTCGAATCAGGCCGGCGCTTGCCAGAATGATCGCATCAAAGTCGCCACTGTCGAGTTTGGAAAGGCGAGTATTCACATTGCCGCGCAGGTCATTAACTGTAAGGTGTGGATATTTGGCCAGTAACTGGCAGCGACGTCGCAAACTGCAGGTGCCGACAATCGCACCTTCCGGCAGATCTGCAAGGCACTCATATTTGTTTGAGACGAAGGCATCGGTTGGATTTTCACGCTTCATGATTGCGCCAAGATGTAACCCTTCTGGAAAAACCGATGGCAGATCTTTCATTGAATGAGCTGCCATATCTGCCAGTCCACCGAGCATTCCGCGCTCCAGTTCTTTGATGAACAGGCCTTTGCCGCCTATTTTTGCCAACGGCTGATTGAGGATTTCATCACCACGCGTAGACATTCTGACAAGCTCGGTTTCAGCGCCTGCCTTGTGCAGATGTCGCTGCACTTCCTCGGCCTGCCAGATAGCAAGCGGGCTTTTGCGTGTGGCGATTTTTAAAATATCCGGCATTCAATGCTCCGTCGTGGTTTGGCGATTGAAGCAACTGGTGTGGAGGGGTCGCTGATCTGATCGAGCCAAGCTGATAATATTAGCTGATTATCCCCGAACCATCGCGGGATTCACAACCGCAAGCTTGTAACTCTCTGTTCGTCAACGGCGCAAAACACGCCCGGCCATCTAATGACAAAAGAAAAAAACACCGATCAGGAAAACACCAACACACTGTGGGGTGGACGTTTTACAGAATCCACAGACGAATTTGTACAGGCGTTTACCGCGTCAGTCTCGTTTGATCAGCGCATGGCACAGCAGGACATCAACTGCTCACGGGCACACGCGCGAATGCTGGGTCATACCGGTGTGTTGTCCTCTGCAGATGTTGAAAGCATTTTACAAGGTCTGGATGAAATCAGTCAGGAAATAGATGCAGGTGAATTTCCCTGGTCAGTGGAGCTTGAAGATGTACATATGAATATCGAAGCGCGTCTTACCGATCGAATCGGGGATGCAGGTAAACGATTGCACACCGGGCGTTCACGCAATGATCAGGTGGCCACAGACATCAGGCTGTATATGCGGGATGCGATTAGCGCCCTAATTGCTGAAGCCCATCGATTGCAGCATGGCATGCTTTCACTGGCCGAGAAGCATGTCGAAGTCATCCTGCCTGGCTTCACCCATTTGCAAACCGCACAGCCGGTAACCTTCGGGCATCATGTGATGGCGTGGTTTGAAATGATCACGCGCGATATCGACCGGCTGCACGACTGCAATAAGCGCGTCAATGTGATGCCTTTAGGTGCTGCGGCTCTTGCCGGTACAACGTATCCGATAGACAGACAATACAGTTGTGAGTTACTGGGCTTTGCAAGTGTTGCGCGTAACTCGCTCGATGCTGTCAGCGACCGCGACTTTGCCATTGAGTTTTGCGCCGCTGCAAGTATTGTAATGACCCACCTTTCACGTATTTCAGAAGAGCTCGTATTGTGGTCGTCTGCGCAGTTTGATTTTATTGATTTACCCGATCGATTCTGCACAGGGTCGAGCATTATGCCGCAAAAGAAAAATCCGGATGTACCAGAGCTTGTGCGTGGTAAAACCGGTCGAGTTAATGGTCACCTGGTCAGTCTTTTAACGTTGATGAAGTCACAGCCGCTGGCCTACAACAAAGACAATCAGGAAGACAAAGAACCACTGTTCGATACCATTGATACTTTATTGGGCTGCCTGCGTGCGTTCGCCGATATGATTCCAGCCATTGAGCCAAAAACACAAAACATGCGTGAAGCTGCGCTCAAAGGTTTTGCAACGGCCACTGATCTTGCTGACTATCTGGTCAAGCGCGGTATGGCGTTTAGAGATAGCCATGAAGTGGTTGGAAGAGCTGTCGCTTATGGCATAGAGCAGGGACGTGACTTAAGCGAAATGTCGCTTGAGGAACTGCAGGGCTTTAGCGGTGTTATCGGGCAGGATGTATTTGCTGTGTTAACTCTGGAAGGATCTGTTGCTGCCAGAAACCACCTGGGTGGTACTGCACCGGAGCAGGTACGTGCAGCGATTGCTGATGCACGTCAGGTACTTGGTAATGCAAATTAGTGCCCGCATCCGGCATTGTTATATAACTATGCCGGTGCTCGCAGACTTAACGATGAGCTTTAAGCATTGGATGAGATCTCGTTTGTTATCTCGTCGTTTCCCTGCCACTGAATTCTGTTTAAGCCGTTAAGTGCGGCTACACGATAAGCTTCCGCCATGGTCGGGTAGTTAAACGTATTCTCGGTAAAGTAGGTAACGCGATTACCTTTTCCCGGTTGACGCATGATTGCCTGACCAATATGGATAATCTCTGAAGATTGATAGCCAAAACAATGAATGCCGAGTATCTCGAGTGTTTGTGTGTTGAATAGTATCTTTAACATACCAGTGGTTTGACCGGTAATTTGTGCACGCGCAATGGAGCGAAAGAGTGATCGTCCGACTTCGTAGGGTACTTTTTGTTCGGTCAGTTCGGCCTCGGTTAAACCAATCGAGCTTATTTCCGGGTCGGTATAGATACCTGTTGGAATGTCACTGATCAATCGGGTGTCGCTCTGGCCTTCTGCAATGTGAGTGCCTGCAAAGCGGCCCTGATCGTAGCCGGCACTGGCAAGGCCTGGTGCACCCACTACGTCACCGACGGCATATATATGCGGTACTTCTGAACGATAGTATTCGTCCACGACAATTTGCTTTCGGCTGTTCGGCTCGAGCCCGGCATTGGCGAGTTCTAGTTTGTCGGTGGCACCGGAACGGCCATTGGCCCAAAGCAGAACATCAGCTTTAAAGCGCTTGCCACTTTCTGTTGTCATTAGTACAGAATTACTGTCTGTTGTGACTGCACTAAAGGTTTCGTTGTTTCTGACAGTGACGCCAATTTCCCTGAAGTGATAGCCGAGTGCATCGGCTATTTCTCCATCGAGAAATGAAAGTAGTCGGTCGCGAGTGTTGACCAGATCGACCTTGACGCCGAGATTGCCAAAAATAGAAGCGTATTCGCAACCTATGACGCCGGCACCGTAAATGATAACCGAGCGCGGAACAAAATCGATCTCGAGGATGGTATCGCTGTCGCAGATACGCGGATCATCAAAATTGATTTCATCGGGTCGGTAGGGAATTGAACCGGTGGCTATAACGATGTTATTCGCAGTACATATTTCTTCGCCACCGTTTTTAAGCGCTACTTTGATGGTGTTTTTATCAATAAAACTTGCGCTGCCGCGATGCAGATCAACCCGGTTTCTGAAGTAAAAGCTCTCGCGCATGCTGACCTGTTTTTCGATTACCGATTGCGCGGATTTGACCAGTTCCTGCCAGGTAACATCGACCTGGCCTGCCACGCGCCGAAACACCGGATCGTGCCGAAATCGGCTAACCATCTGTACCGAGTGGCGCAAGGCCTTGCTGGGTATTGTGCCCCAATGGGTACAGCCACCACCGACGTCGCGATAGTGCTCGACCATGGCGACGTGATGTCCACATTTGGCCAGTTTCATCGACGCACCCTCACCGGCGGGGCCGGAGCCGATCACAATCGAGTCGTATTCTTTTGTTGTCATAGTAGGAGGGTAGTCCAGACGCAGGCTTTGCGTGTGTCGGGGATAGGTGAAATGTTGTGCAAATTTCGTGTAATTGTAGACTCGGCAAGCGCAGGACGACACTTACCAAACGCCCAAATTAGTTCTCGGGACTGATCCCCAGGCTGATTCCCGGTCCGATTCATTGGCGCTGTGTCGCTGAATCCGCGCTAGAATAGTCTTATGAACTACGCAGAATATGGCTTCATTCGATTGGCCGCCATTGCCCCACCGGTTGCCATTGGCAACCCCAGGCGCAATGCCGAGCACATTGTATTGGCGATGCAGCAAAACGAGTATGCCGATGTTTCCCTGATGTTGTTTCCGGAACTCTGCATATCCGGCTATACCTGTGAAGATCTGTTTTTCAACCAATCGATGGTCGATCAGTGCGAGGAAGCGCTGCTGCAGATTGCCAGAGCTACCGACGAACGAATTGTAGTCGTTGGTGCCCCTTATAGATTGAATGACGGAAGGCTGCTTAATGTTGGAGTGGTTTGTCAGAACGGACAAATACTCGGTGTTGTGCCGAAAACCTCTCATCCAAACTATGCAGAATTCTACGACAAGCGCTGGTTTGTTTCGGGCAGCGATATTGAACAGTGTGTCGATCATCCGAAACTCGGCCAGTTTGTAATTGCGACCAATCAATTGTTTGCGATTGGTGAATCGTGGTTTGCTGTTGAGATCTGTGAAGACCTGTGGCACCCGGCTCCGCCATCCATGTCGCATGTCAGAGCCGGTGCAGAGTTAATTGTTAATCTCTCTGCCAGCACCGAGCTGGTTTCCAAGGCAAGCTACCGACGTGACCTGATCCGTATGGCAAGCGCCCAGGGTGTGTGTGCCTACTTGTACTCGGGCTGCGGTCCGACTGAGTCAACCAAAGATGTGGTTTTTGGCGGGCATCATTTGTTTGCCGAGAATGGTGTTTTAAGTGAAGAATCGCCGCGTTTTGCATTATCTGGCAGCGAGATCATTTGTGAGTTCGACTGGCAGAAACTGCGTCATGACCGAGCGCGTAACGGTACCTTTGCCAATAGTGAGCGTCCTGCCAGCTACCGTCACTGCGGCAAACAGCAGAGACCAAACCTTGAAGCGCTGCGTCGCACCTTCGACCCCAGGCCGTTTGTGCCGGCAGATGAAGGTGAGTTCAGTGAACGCGCCAGTGAGATTTTAAGCATTCAAAGTACCGGGCTTGCACGCAGGATGATGGCTGCGTATTCGGAAACCCTGGTGCTGGGTGTATCCGGTGGTCTTGATTCAACGCTTGCTTTCCTCGTGTGCCTTGATGCACTGGAACTGCTCAATAAAGAGCGCGACGCACTGTGTGCTATTACGCTCCCGGGTCCTGCGACCAGTGAACATACACTCGACAGCGCACGTATGCTGGCGTCATCGGCAGGTGCCAATCTTAAAGAGGTGCGAATTGATGCATCAGTTGCACAGCATTTAAAAGATCTTTCTCATGCCGGTGATCACGATGTGGTTTTTGAAAACGCACAGGCACGTGAGCGCACACAGATACTGTTTGATCTGGCCAACCAGATGAATGGCATTGTCGTCGGCACGGGTGATCTTTCAGAACTGGCACTTGGCTGGTGTACCTACAATGCCGATCAAATGTCCAGCTATAACGTCAATGCCAGTGTGCCCAAGACACTGGTCATTTACCTGGTGCGCTGGTATGCGACACATCGTGCAGATAAAGCCTTGTCTGAGGCGTTATTGCGAATCCTTGATACCCCAATCTCACCCGAGCTTGTGCCGTCTAAAGATGACACCAGCGATGATGTTGCACAGCATACTGAATCAATTATTGGCCCTTACGAGCTACACGACTTTTTTATCTATCACTACCTGCGCAATGGATTTGGCGCTGAAAAAATATACGTGCTCTCACAACTGGCTTTTGCAGATAAATATGATGCTGCCACCATTAAGCGTTGGCTCAAGCTCTTTTTTAAACGTTTTTATATGCATCAGTTCAAACGCACAACGCTGCCGTCAGGTCCGAAGGTGGGTAGTGTGAGTTTGTCACCTCGTGGTGACTGGCGCATGCCTGATGAAGCAGATGTCAGTGCAATTCTGGAACAGATAGAGTCCTTTAACTGATGTATTTTCTAACAATAGTACGCCTCGATGGATAAACCACCAGTTATCAGCAGCCAGTTTGATGGTGGCAATATCGAATGTGTATCGTGTGATAGCGCCGATAATATCAGACTCAACATAATGCCTGATGCCGGTGGAGAATTTTATCAATGGTTCTATTTCAGGCTGACAGGAAGCGCGGGCCAGAGGTATACCCTGCATATTGAAAACGCCGGAACATCTTCTTACCCGGATGGCTGGAAAGACTATCGCGTTGTTGCATCATTTGACCAGACAGAGTGGTTTCGAATCGACACTGGCTACCGTGATGGTGTGCTTAGTTTTTCAATCGAAGCTCAATCAGATGTTATCTGGTTTGCCTACTTTGCACCGTATTCTATGCAACAACACAATGCGCTGGTTTCTCAGTGTGCAACAGATGAGCGCGTATCTGTTGAAGTATTAGGTAAGACCCACGAAAGCAGAGACATTGATCTGCTGTGTATTGGTGATGTTAACAAGCCGCTGAAAATATGGGCTATTGCAAGACAACATCCCGGTGAAACCATGGCTGAGTGGTGGATGGAAGGTTATCTGTCCCGACTGCTGGACGAACAGGATTCGGTCTCCGCAGCTCTGCTCGAAAAAGCCGTGTTTTATGTTGTGCCAAACATGAATCCTGACGGTAGTTTTCGGGGATACCTCAGAACTAATGCGCGTGGTATAAACCTGAATCGTGAGTGGAACAAAACCACAGCGGAAAATTCTCCGGAAGTATATTATGTGCTCAATAAAATGCGTGAGACCGGTATTAGTCTGAATCTCGATGTACACGGCGATGAGGCTTTGCCGTATAACTTTATCGCCGGTACCGAAGGTATTGAATCGTGGAGTGATGAACGCAAAGAATTGCAGGAGTTATTTAAAAGCAACCTGATGGCGATAAACCCTGACTTTCAAACCACTATCGGGTACCCGATCAGTCCGCCGAAGTCTGCCAACTATGGAATATGCAGCAGCTTTATCGCAGAGAGTTTTGGTTGTCCTGCCATGACACTCGAAATGCCGTTTAAAGACTCCGCGGATTCACCGAACAATGTAGTTGGCTGGTCGGATGAGCGTTCCGCCAAGCTCGGTTCATCCTGTGTTGACGCGATTTACAGTGTTGTGGATAAACTATAAACCGACCAGCAATTCCCTCTCGTCACTGTTTGCTTACATCTGCGAGACTGGCTTCTATTACTTTTGCGAGATCTCCCGGTGTTATTTCGAGTTGTAAGCCCCGTCGACCACCACTGACATAAATAGTCTCGAAGTTACTGGCGGCTTCATCAATGCAGCATTTCAGGCGCTGCTTCTGGCCTACCGGGCTAATACCACCGACGATATAGCCAGTAACACGTTCTGCGACCGCAGGATCTGCCATAGTTGCACGGCGACCGGCAAAGTGACTGGCAAGCTTTTTCAGATCCAGCTGATTTGCGACTGGAATAATTGCGACCACCGGTTTGCGATCATTACCGTCGACAACAGCGAGCAGCGTTTTAAATACCTGCAGCGGGCTTTGGCCGAGTGCGTCTGCCGCCTGCATTCCATAGTTTGAAGACTCTTCATCGGTTGCGTATTCACGCACTTCAAAGTCGATTTTTAACTTTTTCAGTAATTTGATTGCAGGTGTCATTGAACCAATTCAGTGCCAAGTTGGTTTGTACTGTCAGTCATTTTACCCGTGATGTCTAAGCTTCCGGGTTCTGATCGTTGTGAGAATCCAGTCACACTTTGTCTCTATTCCCGATCTGTTTGTGCGGATGTAGTCTGCGACTCAAAATAACTTTGCCTTCACACTGCTGCTGATTTTTTTCGAGTTTGCGTGTATGAGGGTATTGGGGCAAAAAAAAGAGCTTAGGGTCGGCAGTCAGACCACTGGAAAAGCACTTGTACCTGCCACGATTATGTTGGTCCTCGCCTGTTTTACTTTCCTTTTCGGGCTTGCATCAATAGCGATCGCCGTTCCCGATTCCAGACTTAATGATTCCAAAGGTAACGAAGTCGCTATTGTTAATGGCAGCTCCTTTCTTCCCAATACCTATCCTACCCTTACTGCACTTGTAACAGGACGCAGTGTATCCATTGGGTTAAATAACCAACAACAAATTAGTGGCTATTTTTTTGGTCACGGAGTTAACACTGCTTTTTCCGGTGAAGGAATTGTTTGCGGTCGCGCAACTGAGACATGTCCTGACTCGACGGGCAAAGTTTGTCTGATACAAACCAACGCGCAATTGGCAGGTGTTTTGTCCCCGGCAGATCAACTCGCTAACTGCACTCTGGGTGGTGGAATTGGTGCGCTGTTTGTGGCGGAGGACGGAATACTCCCACGTACGGATTTGTTCGATGGGACACCAAAAATTCCTGCAGTGTTTCTCAATGAGCAGTGGGCTGCTGCAATACTCGCAGATGCTGTATCTATAGGTTCTACACAGGTAGATGTGCAACCGCGTATCTCTGAAACAATACTATGCGGCGGCACCTATCTCGGTGGCAATTGGGTGGTTACTGCTGCGCACTGTGTGCTTGAGCAAACACCAGATGGCGTGCGTCAAGTTCAAACCTGGGAATTAACTGCAAGTGTTGGCGCACATGACCTGACGCATGACAGGCACCTGGCACAGGCGATTGAAGAAATTTACGTTGCCGGTAATCCCTTGCGGAGTCTCAGTGCCAATGGTGACATAGCATTGCTAAAACTCGCTCAGGCACCAATTAAACAAAACGTTTCTGCTGTGATGAAGGTTGCATCGAACCATGTGATCGATGAACTGGAGGCACAATCTGCCAATGCGCTGGTACTTGGCTGGGGCAGTACGCAGGTCCGGGAGCCGGATGAGCTGGTGGATAGTGTAGACGCCACAAGCAGAACACCGCTTTCCGCATCAGTTACATTAGTACCGCTGGATCAGTGCAGGGTTATGTGGAATGACTTTTTCCTGGCTAACAACATTGACCCCGAAACCATACAGCTCAATGAAAGTCAGTTATGTGCTTTTGAGCCTGTGACACAGCGAGATACCTGTCAGGGAGATAGTGGCGGTCCACTAATAGTTGACGTTGATGGTCAGAGTGAGCTTGCAGGAATTACAAGCTTCGGATTGGGCTGTGGAAGTCTTAACAGCGTGCCGGCGGTCTATACCAGGGTCAGCGACTATGCTTACTGGATTAACGCGATTACCGGTATCAATGTGTCGAGTGTTGCGAGGCCAGCGGTCACCGTAAATTCGCAATTTGCAACCGGATTAGCAGGTGCTGGCAGCACTGATGTTTCTATTCTATTGCCGCTTTTTTCTCTGGCCTTATTATTCTCGGTTAGTGGTTGTCGAAATACCCCTTCAGTGAATACTGTATCTGAAGCTTCCAGGCCGCCAGAGAAGATGGATATCCGGCTCACATCTGATCAGATGATACTTAACGTTATTAGTAATGGTTGCACCAGTCCAAACCACTTTGTTATCAATAAAAGTTCAGCGGGTTTATGCCACTATGTTGTCGAACGGGTGCAAGCCGATTTGTGTAGGCGATCAAGTTTTGTCACACAGATAAAAGTGGCATGGAATCAGACTGCATGCGCTATAGATGAAGTAGAATTCTCCAATCCGGGTTTATCAGAATAGCGGGTCTGCCTTTTTGCTTTCTAAGTTGACAGGTTGTATCGACCCGGACACCTTAATAAATTCACCATAAATTTGTTTTTCCCTATATTACGTAGAGTAATTATTGTTGATACAACAGTATGGAATGCAATGCGATACGGTATACTTTTTCCTCGGTTTACTAACGGTGAGACAATGGCATGCGCGCTAAAATAGTGGGATGTATAGTACTGTTTGCAGCAGGATCGCTTGCAGGCTGTGGTTTTAAATCGGATTTGTTCCTGCCTGAAGAGGGACAGGACGATCTTGTGCGTCAGCCAGATGCTCAGCCAGATGCTCAACCAGATCCGGAGGATTTGGCCGAACTGTCTAAATTGACTGAGTCTGACACTTCCTTTTTTCCGTCTGGCGAAGTCGAAGATGGAAATATCAAGCTGGATAAAGTCACAACAATTGCCACGGATGCGGAGATTCTTGTCCCTGCCGGTACTCAGGAACAAAGCCAGAATAGTAGCCAGAACAATAGCCTGGATAATCAGACTGCCGAAGGTATATCGGTTGATCTTACCGAACTGGCGCGGGATGTAGAGCGTCAACGCGAGTCTCAGTGAGCTTTTATTTTATGACCCTGTTTTATGGGCCGGTGTGGTGAGTTTCGAACGTCGAACCGATGGTGAGTTGCAGATCGAAGAAATTGCCTGTTCAGAACTGGCGTCCAGATACGGTACACCGCTCTATGTATATTCCCGCGCTACTATCGAGCGTGCCTGGCATGCATTTGATCAGGCCTTGTCTGCGCGCCCGCATCTTATTTGTTATGCGCTGAAGGCCAATTCTAATCTTGGAGTCTTAAGTGTGCTCGGCAAGCTCGGTTCGGGCTTTGACATTGTATCTGTCGGTGAGCTTGCGCGGGTAAAAGCGGCCGGATGCGATCTTTCTAAAGTGGTTTTTTCAGGGGTAGGCAAGTCGCCTGATGAAATGGCGACAGCGCTGGCCTCGGGTATCAAATGCTTTAATGTTGAATCGACTGCAGAAATTGATGTGCTGGCAGAGGTAGCTGCTGCTCATGGGTCGATAGCTCCGGTATCGGTCAGGATCAATCCGGATGTTGATGCCGGCACACATCCGTATATTTCAACCGGTCTTAAAGAAAACAAATTCGGTATCGACACAGACACTGCTCTGAGTGCCTATCGAAAAATTGCCGATAACCCGCATCTTGAAGTCACTGGTATGGATTGTCACATCGGTTCTCAACTGACTGACATCTCGCCCTATCAGGATGCCTTGCGGCGTTTACTGATGCTTTGTGATTCACTGCAGGAGCAGGGAATCGAAATTGCCCACCTGGATCTCGGTGGTGGCCAGGGTATTCGCTACCGTGATGAAAAGCCGATTGATTTAACATCGTGGGCCACTGCCATGGATGAAGTACTCGGTGAGCGTCAGGTTGAAATTATTGTCGAGCCGGGTCGCAGTATTGTGGGCAATGCGGGTGCATTGTTAACCTCGGTACGCTATCTGAAGCATACAGATGATAAAAATTTCGCCATTGTCGATGCGGCAATGAACGATCTTATCCGACCGGCCTTGTATAGCGCCTGGCAGGACATCGTACCCGTTCAGTCCAATGCGAATGTTAATACAGCGGTATACGATATTGTCGGTCCGGTCTGTGAGTCAGCGGATTTTCTCGGTAAAGACCGGCAACTGGCATTGCAACAGGGTGATTTACTGGCGGTACTGTCTTCCGGTGCTTACTGTTTTGTGATGAGCTCAAACTATAATTCGCGACCGCGAGCGGCTGAAGTAATCGTCGACGGAAGTGATGTACATCTTGTACGTGAGCGTGAGTCGGTTGAAGACTTGTTTGCCGGTGAGAGTGTGCTGCCGTAGCTGTGTATTCCGCAGCTCGCTTTTAACTCTGAAAGTTAAGCTTTACCTCCTGCCTTTGAGTTGTTTTTAGCAACCGTGTTAATGATGGATGTTGCTCGGTGCTTCTGACAGTTCGTCTCGAAGTTATCTTGTAAGTCTCAAGTCTCCCTCAGCGTCTTACTGTCAAAAATCCGCCACCAAAAGCAGTTAAGCCGTCAAAACTCTGATTCATGGTCTATAGATAGTGGACAGAAGTCTTACCTGTGCGCAAACAACTTTTGTTGGATTCTTACAAAAAATATAAAAAACAACTATCTAGTCGTTATAGGTGATTTTTTACTTTAAGATCTGCCGCCTGTAAACAGTGTTAGTGCCCAGTGTCGGGAATGGCGCGTAGATGCCCTTTGAATTCACCAAAATGCACGGCCTTGGTAACGATTTCATAGTTATCAATGCCCTCGAGAAACCGTTTGAGCTTGCCGGTGGTGAAATTTCGAAGCTGGCGCACAGGCGCACCGGTATCGGTTTTGATCAGCTGTTGATCGTTGAGCCGGCCGGAGATTCAGGTGCTGATTTTACCTACCGGATCTTTAATGCAGATGGCGGTGAGGTTGAGAATTGCGGTAACGGTGCGCGATGTTTAGCGCGCTATGTAACGGAGCGGGGACTGACGGACAAAAAAGACATATCGGTTGCGACATCGGGCGGGTTGATGGAACTGACCGTACTCGATGACAGCAGTGTTTCAGTG
>CAYLZS010000343.1:0-5612 GCA_964388065.1 uncultured Granulosicoccaceae bacterium | reverse complement strand
CATGAATAATCCCGGCTAGCAGGACAGTGCTAGAAATACGGCAGATACGGAGAGGGTTGGGGCTCAAGGTGCAGCGCCTCTTCGTTATAGGGATGATTCAGTGCAACGGTTTCATTCAGCTCAATTCCAAGGCCTGGTTCTGTGGGAGGAATGATATAGCCATCCTGCCAGTTGATCGGTGATTGAAGCAATTCATTGTGGAAACCGGTCCAGGTTTCAATGCTCTCAAGGATAAGAAAGTTGGGACTGCAGGCGGCTAAGTGAATATTGGCAACACCTTCTACCGGACCACAATATAAATGTGGCGCTACCTGCGCATAGCTTGCTTCGGCAATGGCGGCGATTTTCTTTGCTTCCAATATACCGCCTACTCGCCCCAGTGCGGGCTGCAGTATGGCAGCAGCCTGCAGATCGAGTAGTCGTGCAAACTCGTACTTAGTGGTCAGTCGTTCACCAGTTGCTATGGGTATAGTGGTTTGCCGTGCAACGCGTGCCATTTCTTCCGGACGTTCCGGTGGTACGGGTTCTTCAAACCACAATGGGTCGGACGACTCCAGTACTGCAGCCAGACGAATTGCACCAGAGGTTGTGAACTGACCGTGGGTGCCGAACAGTAAGTCGGCTTTAGTGCCAACCGCCTCGCGAATCGTTTTAACAAAAGCTTCACTGCGTTTGATTGATTCAAGATCCGGTTGATGTGGATCAAACGTGGTGTACGCGCCCGCCGGATCAAATTTAACCGCAGTAAAACCCTGTTCGACATATTCTACCGCGCGGGCAGCGGCAACATCCGGGTCACTGTAGACCGGGTGTTGCGAGTTGGCGCTTATGTTGTCGGGTGGGTAAAGATAGGTGTAGGTTCTGATTTTATCGAATACTTTTCCGCCGAGCAGATCGTAGACGGGCTTGCCAGTGGCTTTTCCGACAATATCCCAAAGCGCGGTTTCAAGCCCGCTCAATACTCCCATCAAAGAAATATCGGGACGCATCGAGTATCCGCGGCCGTAGACGTTACGCCACAGAGTTTCTATTTGGAATGGATCTGTGTTTTCGACATGGGAGCGAAACACATCTTCAATCATGTGCTTAACCACTGAAGCCGCAAACGTCGCGTTATAAACTTCACCGATGCCGGTTATGCCATCATCGGTTGTGAGCTTAACAAAGATAAAATAGCGACCGCCCTTATGAGGAGGCGGGTTGCCAACAATAAAAGTTTGCAGGTCTTTAACTACCATCGGTCACTAACCATTTGTTGGTATTGAGCCGATGTTAGCGCGATTCGTAGTGAGCAACCAACAGTTTGAAATCTTTTGCCAGTACTTCTGCGCTTTGAGGCGGGGTAAATATGGCCTGTACTGCCGCATCCGGGTTGATCAGGATAATAGAAGAAGAGTGATCGACCAGATAGTTTGGATCGCTGCGATCCTCTGGCACAGAATAAATTGCACTGACCTGATCTGCGAATTGTTTTATCGCTTCAGGTGTGCCGGTAGCCCCACTAAAACCGCTGTTGAAATGCTTAACATAGCCTTTCATATGCTCTGGTGTATCGCGCTCAGGATCGACAGACACCAGCAGGGAGCTTGCTTTTGGACCATCTTGTTGGTTTAACAGTCCGTCCATCTGATTGAGTGTATTGAGAGACATTGGGCAGGCGTCAGGGCAAAAGGTGTAGCCAACATAGATAAATGTCCACTTGTCGGAAAAATTTTCCTCGGTTAAAGGATTGTTGTTGTGATCGACAAGATTTACATCACTGAGCTTTTCAGGTTCAGGGAAAGAAAATCCGGTCAATTGACTTAAGTCTGGTTTGCCACTGTGTTGTGTCCCGAAATAGAGTCCGGAACCCAATGCAACGACAGCTACTAGTATGATAGAAAGTTTGTTCACGTTATTCTTGTGTAGGGTTGTAAGGTGTTGGTGGATTAAAAATAGTTGTTGGTGTCGACTACTTTTTCTTGTGTTTGTTGTGTTCTTTGTGGCTTGTGTGTTTTGCATCTGCGTCCGGTGCTTCTTTCAATACAGGTACTTCAATAGTCCTTGTTTTACCATTATCGAACGTCAGCTCTACTTTGATCTGGTCTCCGGCTTTGAGAGAATCACTTAAGCTGAACACCATAATGTGTTCGGCATGTGGCTTGAGATCTGTTTGTTCACCGGCGGCTATTGCTATTGACTCAACCTGTTGCATTTTCATCACTCCATCTTCGTGCTTATGGGTATGCAGTTCGATTCTTGGTGAAATATCTGATGTGGCGCTCAGCAGGCTGAGCTCGTCGCTGCTGTGGTTCATCAGCGTCAGATAAATTGCGGTGGTGGTCACACCGGGTGGCGTGGCTCTGGCCCAGGCGCTGTTTTCAGGGATCATAATGCCATCAGCTGCCAGTGCGACATTGCCGAGTAAGGCGAGAGATACAAGTAAGAATTTCATTTTGATTTAACGTTTACCAGTGGGGTTTTGATTGCGGTCAATTTGATGTTTTCAGTAAGGTGGTGCCGGTGCGCTGCTTCGCCAGCCAGAGCGCACTCCAGCCACATAGTAGTATAAACGGTATGACGCACAGATTTACAACGCCCCATCCCAAATGGTGATGCAGCGCACCGGACGACAATGCGGTGACTGAAACGGTACTGAATACGATGAAGTCATTGGCCGCCTGGACGCGGCTTTTCTCTGATTCTTCATAGCATTCTGTCAGCAGGGTTGTGCCGCCAACAAACAGAAAATTCCAGCCGACACCAAGCAGTATCAGGGCAGCCCAGAAATGCCAGAGCGACTGACCCGTCAGATTGAGTACTACACAAAGCATGCAGAGCACAGCACCTGAAAAGAGTATTTTGTTAATACCGAAGTGGTTGATGAGGTTGCCTGTTACAAATGATGGGGCGAACATGGCGACGATATGCCACTGGATAACAAAAGCGGTATCACTGAGTGTCATATGACCGGAATGCATGGCCAGTGGAGTTGCTGTCATTACCAGATTCATCGTCGCGTAGCCCAGTGTGGCACACAGGCAGGCAACGATAAAAACTGGTTGTCTGATGATCACACTGATCGGTCTGCCATTGCCGTCACCGGCTACTTTGGCCTTTGGCTTTGGCAAGTCCATAAAACTGATAGTCAAAAGTGATAGCAGATACACGCCAATCACAATGACAAAAGCACCGGCGTATCTGGAAACATCAAACATATTTTGGCTCCAGTGAGCCAGATTCGGGCCGATAAACGCAGCCACCACACCCCCTGCCATCACCCATGAAATAGCGACATTTTTTTTATCTGCTGGTGCAATCTCTGGCGCGGTAAATCTGTAGTAGTTGCCAAAGGCAGTAAAACTGCCGAAGCAAAAGGTTGCCATGCAGTAAATGCCAAGAGAGCGCTGATAGATTGCCACCAGTGCGAGGCAGGCGCCGGTGATACCTATAACAGTGGCAAACAGGAAGCCGTTTCGCCGACCCCAGCGGCCCATTGCCAGTGAAGCAGGCACACTGCAACTCATGACCGCAATAAACTGAAGTGCGAGTGGCAATGTCGCCAGCGCTTTGTTGTCAGCCAGTTCGAGGCCGATCAGTGCAGACACAGTGATCAGCAGCGAAGAGCAGATGAACATGTAGGCCTGACACGCTGTCAGCAGATAGATCGTACGTGGCAAGTAAGAGGCCCTGTCTTGTTGCGCTTATATGCAGCTTGTACCACCTGTGTCTGCGGTTTTTACGCAGAGAGAATCAGGGGTAAAGTCAGCTTTGCTTTAAAAGGCGGAGTACGTGCCACAGTACCCCAATGAGAGCGGGGTAGTCGAGGAGATGTTTAAAGTCGGGCCAGCACTGGCCCGACTGACGAGCGGTTTCGCTGGTGTTAGTCAGTCCAGAGCGATGCGTTTTCTTCTTCGGCAACAGTACAAAAATCTTCCGTTTCCAAAGAGGTGAAGCGTACGATCGTTGCACTGTCACTGAACCAGTGCTCAGTGATGATCAGTGGTATCCGTTCTGACAGCTCCGGGTAATCGCGGGTTGCCGTTGGTGCACCGAATTTTTCAATTGCTGCAGCAAAATCAGGCTCACACGGATGATTGTATTCGTGTGCATCAGAAATAGAGTCGCCGTCGCTATCCAGATCGAGGTAGTTTGGTATGCCATCGCCATCCGGATCACCAGTGCCTTCCGCATCATTGGATCGGCCATCGCCATCAGTGTCCGGGGAAGAGTCGTCAGCCTGAATCAAGCCAATGCCGTTTTGATTGCCTCCGTCCTGCTGGATCACAGAATCTGCAGTGGAATCGCCATCACCGCCGCCACAGGCAGTCAGGGCCAACACACAGCATGCTGCCAAAGGTATAAGTTTTAATTTTTGCATTCTTTGTATCTCCGCATCGGGCCAATCTGCCCGCAACTAACTGGGTTAACGGCAGCTGTCAGTGAAATCACAGTTACACAAGGTTACAGCGATGGTTGACTGACGGTCGTTGCAACCTTTGTTCCGTGGTGTGAGCAACTTTACTGTTGAATTGTCAAAATGTGAGATAGGTATTCAACGGTCTTGTTTGTTTTTCATAGTTTCAGTAACTGCTGAAAGCACGGTGATCAACGTTGTGGGCTCGGGATGATGACTTGACTCGTGACACTGTGTTGTGGTTAGCAGAATATTGAAACTAAAACGGTGGAGAAACCGAAAGGTTTTTCTCTCGGCTAACCTTGCAAGATTTAAATTAAGCTGTGTATTAAAAATGGTTTTGTGGTGTTGATGCAACATAGTTATACCGCAACACAACTACAGCTTTGGTGCTATATATGCAGTGTATTAGCGTGTTTTTCAGTTTTTAAGTTAAGTTTTTTAGTTGCAGTGTATAACGATAAAGATATGGAATTCGTAAGCGTGGTTTTGAATCTACAACGTTAACCAACACAACCTTGTTGTCCGTCAAGTAAGGTGAATTAAAAAAACTTGTGTAATCTGTCGTAGCTGGCAGAACTTTATAGAACAACTGAAGTCCTAAGAGACGGCCCGTTTCGGGTTTATTGGTTTAGCGAGGAGTTGCTGTGAGCGAAAGAAAGCAAGGAGCCGTTAAGTGGTTCAACACTGAGAAAGGGTACGGGTTTATCCTGAGCCCCGAAGGCGAAGATGTTTTTGTCCACTATCGGTCAATACAAGTAGAAGGCTTCAAAAACCTTCGAGAAGGCCAGGAAGTGTCCTTTCTTCAAATAAAGAGCGAGAAAGGCTGGCAAGCTGCTGAAGTCGAGCTGCTGGCCAATGAATTTGCTGCAGAGACGCACAACGAGGTGCGATCGCAAGCAGAATAGCCTGTCACCCGTCCTGCCCATTGGCAGGGCAAGGCCGGCATCCGGTTGTATCCGGGCCATTCTCAGATATGTCTGGTGGTTTTGCACCCTGAGTCCAGGATGTACATGCTGCGTACCTCAGGCATGAACATACTGGACTCAGGGTGCGAAACCAACAGGCATATATGCGAATGGCCAGGTGACAATCGGATGCCTGCCTTTCCCTGCCGATGGGCAGGTCGAGTGACAGGCTATTCTGATTTCGAACGCACCTCGTTGGGCTTGTGTGCAGAAAATTCATTGTATACCAGCTCCGCTTCAGCAGCGTC
>CAYLZS010000342.1:0-24872 GCA_964388065.1 uncultured Granulosicoccaceae bacterium | reverse complement strand
TCTCTCCTTAGAGTGCAAAGTGGCAACGTTGCAATTATAGGGGGCTTGATGCAAAACAAAGTAGATAACCGTACAAGCGGTGTCCCGGGGCTCGGTCGTCTGCCTGTGTTGGGTAAGCTTTTTTCGTATGAAACAAGGGAGTTGGAAAAGACAGAGTTGTTAATATTTTTGCGGCCGACGGTAATCGATGACTTTAACAATAAAGCCAACAAAGATGGCATATCGCAATCGGGTAATACATCTGATTCAGTTAGTCATTTAAATATAGAGGCTGGTGTCAACCATCGTGCAGAGAAGAGGCGGTAGTTATGGCCATGGAGCTGCTGCCGGAGACGGCAGATGTAGTAGATAAAAGCGAAACCAACACCGATAATGATGTCAGTTGTGCTACCGGCGTTGCTGAAGTAGCCAGTAACCGGGATGAACGCCAACCTGTATCGCAACTACCACAAAAGACTTTCTGGCAGCGAATTTCAGGCAATATAGACCCGTTGTTTTATGTTGTCTGGTGTTTATTGACAGCAGTTCTTATTGGCGTATTTTGGATGTTTCTGCAACACAGTGAGCAGCATATAGATGTCTACCTTAGTGAGTTGAAAGCATCGAATGCAGAGCTTGCTAAAAAAGTAGCAGATAGCGAAATTAACAGTGACGTGCCGGAATCAGGTAAAGAGCCTCATGTTGGCCAGACTGATACCCCAGAGGATGTGCTTGTTCAACCGCAAACGCTTATCGGTACTGACAGATCTAATTCTGATTTAGATCAAACCGAGACTGCCAGTTCGATTCAGCTTGTTGAAAAAGGCAACCCGGTTGATGAGCTTGCTGATTTGAAAGCCCTGTTAAATGAAAAGACTCAACAGATAGAACTGCTCGCACTTGAAAACCACGAGCTGCGATTGCAGGCTGAGTTTGGAAATCGAAGCACAACCGATGCTTCTTTAAATGTTGCGGTGGACAATGTTGATAGTAATAACAATTCAAATGATAGTGTAATCAGTCTCAATCCTGCCCAATCGGATTCTGGTTATAAAGAGGTAGAACCGCAATCGGTCAGGTTAGAGCAATTGGTTGTCAATGGCTATAACGCGTATGTCGATGGAAACCAGGTACTCTCCCATGACTGGTATAGTCAGGCGATACAACTGGATCCTTATCATCGCGATGCGAACCTTGGCGTTGCGGCAGCGGCGACTGCGCTGGGTCATTATAAACTTGCAGCAGATCGCTACCGGCATCTGTTATCGCTTGACGCCGATGATAAGGACGCATTTTCCGCAATGCTCGGCTTGTCTTCCAATTCGAGTATGATCGAAACAGAGTTGCTGACACACATCGCGGAAATCGCGGATGATCCGGCATCACTCTACGCGATAACGGGGCACTACTATGGTCAGATCAACCGGTGGTCCGATGCCCGAGAAATGTTTATCCGATCACTTGCGAGTACTCGTGAAATTGCACCCCCGGCAGATTATTACTTTAACCTTGCCGTCAGTTTTGAGCACACGGCAAATCCGGACAAAGCGCTGGAATATTATTTGTTGGCACTGAATTCGCCTGGTGGTGCGACTTTTGATCGTGCACTGGCATTGCAGCAAATACAGGCTTTGACAAGATAGCTGCTTTTTGCAGTACTCACGTGGACTGGCGGGGATTTTTCCAGATCAAATCACCCGTTCTCTGCCAGGATGTCACCCCGCAATCCATCGGCGTATAAATTGCAATCTGAACTTTTGGTCTTAGTAATCGCAATCGCTTAAGTTTGATGAGCAGGGGATAAAGTGACGGATGGTATTCCAGTATCTGATTATCGGAATGAAATATCCGATACAGACACATTGCAAATAGGGCGGGAATCTATACTCGCGCAGTCTGCTGCACTGGCAAGTATTGCAGCCGGGCTGGGTCCTGAATTTGATGCCGCAGTGCAGCTAATCGTGCAGTCTACCGGCCGCGTGATAGTTATTGGTATGGGCAAGTCTGGCATCGTTGGTCAAAAAATTGCCGCTACCCTGGCCTCAACTGGCACGCCTGCTTTCTACGTTCATCCCGCTGATGCCATTCATGGTGATCTTGGTATGATTACACCGGTCGATGTGGTGCTTCTGATTTCGAATTCCGGTGGCACCGAAGAAGTTGTAAAACTGCTGCCGTCTATCAAATATTTTGGCAACAAAACAATTAGTCTGGTTGGCAAGCATAACTCAAGTATTGGTGATTCGGCAGACGTCACACTGGTGTTGCCTGTCGAGCGTGAGGTGTGTCCGAACAATCTTGCTCCAACGACCTCTACCCTGGTGACAATGGCCGTTGGTGATGCACTGGCGGTGGCGTTAATGAAAGCCAAAAACTTTGCCCCGGCGGATTTTGCCCAATTCCATCCCGGAGGTATGCTGGGTAAGAGCCTGCATTCGAAAGTTCGCGACGTAATGCAAAATGAAAACGTACCTTTGTGCTCTCCCACCGATTCGATCTCTACCGCCGTTATGGCCATGACATCCTCACGACTTGGACTGGTAGTTGTACATACCGATCACAAGGTACAGGGCATTTTTACTGATGGTGATCTCAGACGTGCGCTGCTGTCTGGTACATCGGTGATGGAAAAGCCAGTGAGTGAGTACATGTCACTCAATCCGGTTTGTGTATCGGCAGACTCGCTAATCAAAGATGCAGAGAGTCTGATGAGGGAAAACAAGGTAAGAGCGCTGGTTGTGATATCTGCACGAGACGGTGAGCGCGAAACTATCTGCGGCATTCTTGAAATATTCAGTAGCGGTGAATGATATGAAACTGGTAAAGGTGTGTGCGCTCTCGTTCTGTGTATTTGCTGCGAACGGTTGCTCTACAACTCCAAAAAAAAGCGATACTTCAGCATTTGGTCAGAGTTCTGAATCTGCAGCAGCTGCGAATACTGCTCGAACGCAAGCGGTGGCAGCTGCCGGCATCGGTGTGCCGCGAGTCTATAAAGACGAGCTTTCGGGTAAGACGATCGAACTGGTTGTGCAATCGGAATATTTTTCTGCCAATGGCAGATTGTGCCGTCGTTTCTCGGAATTTGTTGATGGACGTGATGTCGCCGGTGTGAGCTGCAAGGACGAAGCTCGCGGGTGGACGGAAATTCCCTTGTCTTCTTTTGTTCGCTAGCGGCGACTGATATGCCATCCGACCATGCGATCCATCCTCCCGAAAGTGCATTCACAGTGCAGTGCAGGGTGCTTCATGCATTAATTCTGCGAGAATTGAAATCACGATATGGCAACCGGCGTCTGGGGTTTGTGTGGGCGTTGATTGAGCCGTTGATTTTCATCTCCATTTTTGTTGCAGGGTTTCAGTTACTTGGACGTGAATCGCAGGGTGGAATTCCGGTGCCGTTGTTTTTCGTAGCCGGGTTCAGCCCTTTTTTAATGTTTCGCGATGTGTTTGGTGAAGTGATGCAAGGCGCTGTGGGCCATCAGTCTTTGTTGATGTTTCCTCAGGTAACCAGAATGGATTTGCTGATAGCAAAAGTGATTTTGACTACATTGGTTTCGGTAGTTGTTTTCTTTATTTTGTTGATTGGATTGTACTTTTTAGGGTTTAACTTCAGCGTTGAAGATCCGATGGGCGTCATGATTGGTTTTGCCATGATGGTGCTGCTTGGCTTTGGCTTGGGTCTGGTGCTTGGTGCTATAAGTATTCGGTACGAATTTATACAGTCTATCGCTCAAGCTCTTCTTAGCAGACCTTTATTCTTAACTTCCGGATTATTTTTCTCTGCGAGCATGTTGCCCCCCATTGCAAGAGACATAGTGTTGTATAACCCGCTGATGCACTGTATTGAGCTTATTCGCGCATCGATGTTTGAAAATTTTGAGAGTCGCTACATTGATCTCAACTACGTAATAACATTCAGCCTTGTTCTAATTAGTTTTGGAATTATGTTACTTATGGTGTTCGAGAGGCAGCGGGGCAGATTGTGATTGCGCTCGAAAATGTTTCTAAGTCCTACGGTATTGGTGATCAAGCTCACCTGGTGCTGAACAACATCACTTTCAAATTCCCCTACCGTAAGAGCGTCGGTGTGCTGGGTGCAAACGGTGCCGGCAAAAGTACTTTAATTCGCATCATTGGTGGTGCGGAAAAGCCTGACACAGGCTGTGTCATTCGAACCAGCAAATTATCCTGGCCAATGGGATATTCAGGTGGTTTTCAGGGAACACTGACAGGCAGGGAAAATGCAAGGTTTGTGGCTCGCATTTACGGTGCGCCGTTTGATGAGGTCGAGCGCAAGACCAATGATTTCGCTGAGCTCGGGCAATATTTTGATCGCCCGTTATCTTCGTACTCTGCCGGTATGAGATCGCGGTTTGCTATGTCGCTCAGTTACGCGCTGGATTTTGAATACTACCTGGTGGATGAAGCCCTGGAGACGGGTGATGCCAGGCTGAAAGAAAAATTCCGCCAGATCTTTAAGCAAAGGCGTCAGACCTCATCAGTGATACTGGTATCTCACAATGAGCAAACCATTCGTAAAAACTGCGATGTAGCAACGGTGCTGCATGATGGACAGCTGCATTACTTCGATAATCTGGATGATGCATTTGTGCTGTATAGAAAAATACTATTTAAGAAGAGTGTTGCTTGAACCCTGTTGCATTAAGAATACTTGCGGCGTCAATGGTGCCGGTACTGATGGCTGTCTGCTATTTCGGATTGGTTGCCTCAGACCGTTACGTATCTGACTCTGCTGTGGTGTTGCGTAGCGGCAATCAGTCTACATCGAACTTGTCGTTAGGGGGATTGTTGCCAGTCGCGAATCCTGACACACAAGACGTGCTGGTGGTTTCGGACTACATTGAATCTATGGAAATGGCGCTGCATCTTGATGAAGAATTGCAGCTGCGCAAACATTACTCCGATAATTCTCTGGATTTTGTCTCTCGTCTTACAAATGATTCCAATGATGAGGAATATCTCGACTACCTTCGCGGCATGATAGATATTAATTTTGAAGAAACGAGCTCAATCATAACAATTACAACAAGAGCGTTTTCACCTGAACTGGCTCACGATATCAATCAGGAAGTTATAGCGCGCAGCGAACTATTGATTAACCGATTGTCTGACCGAATAGTTGAAGATACTTTACAGGCGGCAAGCAAAGAAGTGGACGATGCTATTGAAAATGCCCGAAATGTGTCGGCTCGTCTGTCGGAGTTTACAAGTGAGAATCAGTCAATTAATCCTGGTACTGATGCCACCTCAATAGCCGGACTCATTGCAGCGCTTGAAAGTAAACTTGCAGAAACCAGAGCGCTATTTACCGAAAAGGCTGCCTATATGCGTGAATCATCAGCAGAGGTCAGAGCGCTAAAAAACAGGATTAAAGGTATTGAAACTGAACTTCAGCGAGAGCGTTTACGTTTATCGAATGATCAGGGTGTTGGTACTGCGATCGAAAGATTCAAACCGCTGTTGGTTGAGGAAGAGCTGGGTCGGCAACGGTATGCAGCAGCATTAATGGCGCTTGAGACGGCAAGAGTTGAATCTCAAACGAAAAAACGCTACCTCGCAACATTTGTAAAGCCAAGTATGCCAACGTCGTCGACCGAGCCTGATCGGTTGATTGATACATTCAGTGCTGTTTTGCTGTCCTTTTTGCTCTACGCAATATTTGCACTGTTCAGAGCGGCTATCAGAGAACATATCGATTTTGCGATTTAGCGTAATCGATAGATTCAAGGTAAAAACAATCATGCAAAAAATACTGATGTTGCTGGCTACATTGATGTTCTCTTCACTGGTTGCCGCGCAAACCACTGTAGAATCAGAGGAGGTCGTGGTAGATAGCCCTGGTGATTTGTTTGAAGATCAAAAAACCGAACAGCTTGACAGAATTCGAAGTGATACCCAACCGTTTGGCCACACATTGTTTGGCGGTGGGTTTTCGGCATCCGAAGCTCAGGGGCTTAATTCAGATTACATCGTCGGTATCGGTGACAGAGTCGCAGTTCGCATCTGGGGAGCAACCTCTTACGATGAAGTACAGGTTGTCGATTCTCAGGGTAATATCTTTATTCCTGACGTAGGTCCGGTAAAGCTTGGCGGAGTAAAGAATTCCAATGTTAACGGTACAGTTAAAGCGGCAATTGCGAGGGTCTATACAGATGATGTTGAGGTATACACCAATCTGATCACTGCACAGTCTGCCAGTGTTTATGTGACCGGGTATGTCCACAGACCAGGTAAATATGCAGGAATGCCAAGCAGTTCGGTACTAAATTTTATAGATCGGGCGGGGGGTATTGACTCAGCCAGTGGTAGTTTTCGAAAGGTCGAGGTGTTGAGAAATTCTAAAGTAATTGCAGTGATCGACCTGTATGAATTTATCCGTGAGGGAGTAATTCCTGATGTTGTACTGAAAGAAGGCGATGCTATTGTCGTTAAGCCGCTCATGCATACTGTGTACGTTGGCGGTGATGCTGCCAAACCGAATCGTTTTGAGTTTGTAAGCGATACCATCACTGGCAGCGACGTCATTGCTTTATCTTCACCTGCCTCGGGTGTTACCCATGCAGCAGTCAGTCAGATCAGAGATGGCGAAGGTGTTTTCGAGTACCTGCCGCTTAAAGTATTTAAAGATCGGCTCATTGGCAATGGTGATGTGGTTTCATTTCGCTCTGATGTAAATGAACGCAATATCAGTGTTAATATCGACGGCTCTTTTAACGGTGCGTCAGCAATAACCGTTAACAGGCGCGCGACGCTCAGGCAGGTACTTGATCTAATAGAGGTAGACCCGGAGCTCAGTGCTTACGAACGGATATTTGTAAAAAGAAAAAGTATCGCGCTCAGGCAAAAAAGCGCCATAGAAAATAGCTTGAAGCGTCTTGAGGCAGAATACTTTACTGCATCATCCGCTACCGATGCGGAGTCCCGAATACGGGTACAGGAGGCAGAACTGATTGAAGCATTTGTTAAGAAGGGATCTTTGGTAGAGCCCCAGGGTACGTTAGTTGTGGTATCTGAAAATGAAGTCGCCGATATCGTGCTGGAGAATGACGATACGATATTCATCCCTCGCAGAACCCCTAGCGTACTGGTTTCCGGAGAAGTTCGATTACCCAGAGCGTTCCTGTGGGAACAGGGTAACTCGGTTAATGATTACATCTCCAGAGCAGGTGGCTTTACAAACAACGCAAATCGCACCAATGTCCTGTTGGTTAAGCAGGATGGTCGAGTGGTTGACGCAGGGGATGCACCGGTAGAATCTGGTGATGAGCTTTTGGTGCTTCCTGAGGCACCAACCAAGAACTTACAGCTGGCTTCCAGCATCACCGAGATTGTTTACAGAATTGCTATCGCAACGAGGGTAGTTCTGAGTTTGTAGCTTTACCTGACGCCTGTCGTCCGCTTTATTTTTGTCACTCAGTCGCACCATTTCACATTTCCTGGGTGCTATACCTTAAATCGGCGCAGAGATTGCGTTATCAGGTGTGATCACCGGCACGCTTTGGTACCTGGCTTTGTTCAATACCATTGCATGGGTGATTGCCTGACAACAATTGATGCATGCCGTGATCGTGCCTGCGAACGAGTCAATGAATCTCAACACGTCGAAAATAAAAAAAATAAAAAGCGTGCTGGCACCGGTTGTTCGCCTGACGCCGCGTATCAAACCCCGCTTAAAGCCTGTCAATGATATTCGGGAACGCCATAAAGGCAATACCGGTGTCTGGACCTCAACCGGTGAAGACCCGCAATTCACCTGTGAGTTTCCTCTGATAGATCTGCACACAGGCTGGTATATGATCACACTCGAAATCGAGTGTAGCAGCGTATTTGATACTGCCAAAATATACGTTAATCAAGGCAACGGTCATCTGGAAGATGAAGCGATCAAGATGCCGTATCAGTCCAGAAAAATATGCAAGCGTATTGTTAAGTTCAATCGCAAAGCGCTGGGCATTCGGTTTGATCCGCTGAGCAGTGCTGGTCAGTTTAGTGTTCATGAGTTTTCGGTGAGCCCGGTGACATTCAGGTTTGCAGAAAACCGTATGATTACCAAGTTGATGCGCTGGAGTCCGTCTAACCATGAGGACACAGTAGACGCTACTCGACAGATGCTAATGCAGCAAGCCGAGCAGGCGGGTCAAAAATACCAGACGGTGCTTGAAAGAAAGTACTCAGCGTTATTCGCTAATCCAATGCGTAGCCATAACTACAGTAAGTGGATAGAAAACGTGGAGGCATTGGAAATACCAACGGAAAATAATATCGTCAATATTGATGGCGGAAGTGAGCGGCCACTACTATCCGTAGTAATGCCTACATACAACAGTGATGTAGACCTTTTAAACGCAGCTATTCAGTCGGTTACATCGCAGAGTTATACAAACTGGCAGTTGTGTATTTCAGATGATGGATCGGACTCTGAAGAGGTAAAGCAAGCCATTAACGCCTGGGTTGAAAAGGACAGGAAAATCACAGCTGTATTCGGACAGCAAAGTGCAGGTATTGCCAATAACACGAATTCTGCACTTCAGCTAGCCAGAGGGGAGTATTGTATATTCCTCGATCACGATGACTTGCTTGCTGATCATGCCCTATATGAAGTCGCGAAAGCGGTTATCGATAATCCGGATCTGAAGCTTGTATATTCTGACGAAGACAAAATCGACAGTACGGGAGCTCGCATAGATCCTCATTTTAAGTCGGATTGGAATCCGGATTTACTGCTTTCGCAAAACTATATTTGCCACCTGGTCGCTTTGCGACGGGACGTAATTCAGCAGGTGGGTGGGTGTCGCACTGGATTTGAAGGTGCGCAGGACCACGACTTGTTGTTGCGTGCCATGGAAGTTGTGGCCAATGAAGAGGTGCGGCATATTCCGAAAATTCTGTATCACTGGCGCATGGCTGAAGGATCAACAGCTTCTGTCGCAAGTGCAAAAAACTATACAACCGATAGTGGTGTTGCAGCTATTAGAGATCATCTGTCGCGCGTTGGCTCGAATGCTGTTGTGGAAGCGGCTAAGTACCCGAATACTTATCGCGTGCGGTGGGGTCTGCCATCGGCTGCCCCCAAAGTCAGTATTATCATTCCAACCAGAGACCGACTCGATATTCTTTCGCAGTGTATTGGCAGTGTGTTGCAGCTTACTGACTATCCGGACTATGAAATTATTATCGTAGATAATGAATCAACAGAGCCGTCAACGCTTGACTATTTTGAACAGCTAAAAGCTCAGGATAACATTCGAATTCTTAAGTATGACGGTGAATTTAATTATTCTGCGATAAATAATTATGCGGTATCGCAAGCTAGCGGCAGCGTGATTACCCTGATGAATAACGACATCGAAGTGATTGAAAAAGAATGGCTTCGGGAAATGGTGGGTCATGCTGTTCGCAGCGAGATTGGCTGTGTAGGAGCCAAGCTTCTGTATAAAAACAATATGGTGCAGCACGCTGGTGTGATACTTGGCATTGGGTGGTGTGGCTGGCCACTCACATAAATATTTCGATGCTGAATCGGCGGGCTACTTTTCAAGATTGCATTTGACACAAAATATGTCCGCGGTTACTGCAGCGTGTCTGACTGTCGAGAAGTCCCTGTATCTGCGGGTCGGCGGCCTTAATGAGAGTGATCTCAAAGTGGCATTTAATGACGTCGATTTTTGTTTGCGAGTCCGCTCGCTGGATTTGCGTAACGTATGGACTCCCTACGCTTTGTTGTATCATCATGAGTCTGTCAGTCGTGGTCATGAAAACACACATGAAAAGCAGACACGATTTAAAAATGAAGCCTTGTATATGCAGAAACAGTGGGGTGGATTGCTGGAATCTGACCCGGCTTATAATTCCAACCTGACATTGGTGCGGGAAGATTTCTCGCTGGCAGCATAGCGGTTCACACAGATGCAATTGCCTATTATATATCTGCATATTCCGAAGACCGCGGGTACCAGTTTCAGAAAGAGTGCTGAACAGTACTTCGGCCCCGAGCAGGTCTTAAACGACTATGGTGAAAAATCATCGAGCACGTCTGAAGATATCAGATCTGCGTTTTACACTGCCAATGATGTTGCGAAACTCAGAAGGACCGGGGTGGAACACAAGTTTTTGACTGGTCACTTTACGTTGGCGAAATACAGAGAAATATTTCCTGATTCACCGGTGGTTACCTTCTTTCGCAATCCGATCGATCGTGTCGTTTCAGAATATGTGCATTTTTCTTCGCACTATGATTTCGATGGGGATCTGCGAGAGTTTTATACACGTCCTCAGTTTCAAAATCGACAGCAAACGTCAATGTCTGAGTGTACTCCGGCTGATATTGATTTTTTTGGTATCACTGAGGAGTATGAGGTGAGTCTGCAAATGTTTAACAGTCGCTATGGGACTAACTTCCCGCTGGTTAAACTGAATGTTGGCAGATACAAGGGTCTGGCAGACAGTGTAGCGACCGAAGATGAGCTTGCGGAAATTGAAGAGCTAAACCAAAAAGATGTCGAACTGTACCGTACGGCACTTTCGCAATTTGAAAAACAGTCAAGCTCAAAAGAACATTCGTTTAAGACGATGAAGCGATTTTGTGGCAGCATGGGTCAGGTCAATCAGGGCAAACTGATTGGCTGGATGATTGATCGTGAGTCTGTTGAGCCTGCCAATTTGTCTGTATTCATCAATGGTAGTAAGCGTGCAGATCTCACGGCAGATATGTATCGAGAAGATGTACAGCGCAAGGGTTTGCACGTGAACGGTAAGTGTGGATTTTCTTTAGAGCTCAACGAGCTCGGGCGGATCGTGCCGGGTGATCGTGTTTCAATTCGCACGGCAGATGGTAACTTCGAACTGACTAATAGTCCGTTTATAGTGCCGGGTTAGTCAGGTCTGGAATTCAAGTGGCCTCAGTAATCTACCTGACGGATACTCGATACGGACAAAGCGCCTGGCAGCATCCGTCTGCAAGGCACCGTTGCTTCCACTATGCTGATGCGTTGCTTGCCGATAGGGAAAACTCCGTTGTAATGTCGATGGAACGTATTTCTCCGGACATTATTAAAAAGTACAATCATGCGGTTTTTCACCGTCCTATTTGGAATGCGCGCTTTGTACACGCGCTAAAGTGCTGCCGCAGGGAATCAGTGAAGATTCATGCAGACTACGATGATCTGATATTCCACCCTGAGTTCGCACAACATAGTCCACTCTACCTTACTGGTAATCGTGCGATAGATAAGGTGGAGCGACAATTTGAAAATACTCATAAAGCTGCGCAGCGTTTTGACAGTTTTTTAATTTCTACCGACTATCTTAATGAAAAGCTCCGCAGTGTGTTCCCGCAGGCAAAGACTTCTGTGTTGCCAAATTCGCTTCCGCTTTATTTTACACCACCCAGCGCGAACGTAAAAAATGAAGAGCTGAAGACTATTGGCTATTTTCCCGGCAGCAGGGGGCATGGCAAAGATTTAAAATCTGTTATTCCTGCGTTAAAGGAAATTACCAGTGCCAACGTTCGATTGCTCATCGTTGGCAGAGTTAACGAGTGTGACTACGCAGAACTTGAGAACGTAGTGCATCTTCCATTTGCAAATTACAGTGATTATCTTCAGTTGCTTTCACTGGTAGATGTATCCATTGCGCCCCTGACTGACAATGTCTTTAACCGTTCAAAGTCCGCTGTGAAGCTAATTGAGTCTGTGTCTGTTGGCACGCCTGTAGTGGCGAGCACAAACCGGGACATGCAGGATCATTCAAATGAGCTCGCAATGCTGGTAACCGATGAAAGTGAGTGGGTTGAGTTCCTGGGTGATGCGTTGGATATGTCGACCAATAGTGCAGACCGAGAGTCATTAGCCAGTGAGTTAGCTGAGCGTTTTTCGGTTAAAGCCAGAATGCCTGTATTGCAGGAGCATCTGCGATGCGCGGCTTAAATTCGCTGAAGAAAGAAAGGCCGGATAAAAAATACTGGCAAGACTCTCAACAAGAACAGATTGATGCAATTGACCAGAAAGGCCTGACATTGCGTGCTGCCTTTCCCGGATCATTTGTCTTCAACCACATTCTTATACTCAATGTAGATGCCGGTGTATCCTGTGCTAATTTATCGGTACCTGATGTTTCTGATATTGTCTACGCTAACTGTAGTAATGTGAACCGTGATCGGAGCTATGAAAATGCTGTTGTCATTGACGCTGATGATATTAACGATCTGTCAATTGTTGATGCCATTGCAGGTATTATCGATAGTAAGGCGTTAACTCGCGTTGTGGTGCTGGGTAATACTACACATGACACTTGTGGTGAGTTATTGGAACGGAGGTTTGATGGCAATATAGCGGTAGATGTGGTCGAACCGGAATGGAACAATGCGGAGGCGTTGCACAATATATATCGTCAGGCAACGACTGTTATATTTGTCAATACCATGAGAGCGCTGGATGCTGCATACACAGGCTGCAGTTGCCTGTTGATCACTGACGAAATCTTCTGTAAAAATCCGGTATTTACAGTTTTGCATCAACAACTGGTCAGAGTTGGCTGCGATGTATACGACAATTCTCGTCAAAAAATGGATATTGCTGGCCAACATGAAGCGCTCTGCCTGATTGTAGAAAACTCTACTTCTGCTCTCGATATCGCTTTGGAGCAACTGAACGTATTGAATGATGGCAAACGTGCAAACAGTGACTGGTTATCCGGTTATAAAAACCTCAATACAGATCTGATCATAAAATCTTCTAATGCAGGCAACAGATTGTCTGACCTGCGGGATCGCAAAACCGGACTAAACAGAAAAGTGGCTAAGTTATGTGATGACCCGCGTGCATTCTTTTCAGATTCCAATAGTGCAGCACTGCGACTGATTGCGCGTACACTGTGGGCTGACAGTGCGCAAGGGTAGTGGTTTGTACAGTTGATCAGTGATTTCCTTATTTTTCGCCCGGCGTCCAGAGCACTGCTTAAGCAGCTGGACGGTTTGGCTGCGAGCGGCGATTATGATGTGGAGCTCCTCAATAAGCTCTGGAACTCACAGGAAAAAACCAGAACGCGGGCTGCGGTCTACTATCTTGCTTCTTTGTACTTACAGCTGGGTGAAAAATCAGTAGCGAAGAATCTTCTCTCGTCTCTAAGTGGATCGTCACCCGTGATGAAGAAGTTCTATCAGGTTCTTTCATTTTGCAGACAGTCGAAATTGCCGATACCGGAACTGGATGCCGCGGAATCAAGATGTTTGGATTATCTTGATACAGCGATCAATCCATCTGGCAAAACTATTGAGCAACAATTGATGCTTGCAGGTGGTTTTTCTATAGTTGGTAATGCACCGGGGGCATCCCTTAAAAGTACTCCCGCTAACTGTTGTAAATTTTACTTTAACAGTTACGTTAAAAACTCAAGAATTACAGATGTGGCTTCAATACATGTAGTCACTCCGTCATGGCAAACGGACGAGACAGTAAAATCCGATAGTCTGTGCATCACCGGCAATAGCATTTTTCACCGCAGAAGTCGTGTTTGGAGGAAATTTATTGCCAATGAGGATTATTCGGCAATCTATACAGTGCCGAGGTCTGTTTGGCGGTCATTGTATACAGAACTTGGAACCAGCCCATCGGCCGGTCTTCTTATTGTCAGTGTGGTTGCTGAAATTGCTGCGCGTAAACCGGATACCTATAGCGGCCATATTGCGGGCTTTTCCTTCGGCCCGCCAGATGTTAACCACGATTATGATTTAGAGCCTGGTTCAAAGCGACACAACTGGAATGGTGAAGCTGTTATCCTCAGGCGTTTGATTGGTGAGCTTGATAATACATGTTCTAAACTGATCATAGAATATTGACAGTTTTAAATTTTTATCATTCCTCATCATCTTGCAGTACCTGTCATGGTAACTTTGCCTGATGATGAAAACTGTTCAATCCCATTGTCATTAAGCCCATGAGCAGGAGTCGCACCTTTGCGATATTAGCTGCAGGTGAAACTGTGGTATGGGCCTGTCTTTTTTATGTTTTTCCTGCACTGCTAATAAGGTGGGAGTCCGCATACGCCTGGTCGAAAGTGCAGTTAACCGGTGCAATCACTCTGGCATTGTTTGTATCTGCTGTGTTGTCACCCCTGTTTGGCAGATGGATTGATCGTGGCTATGGTCCGCAACTGCTTTCGACCGGTGCGCTGCTCGGTGGTGTTTGTCTGTTTTTGGTGTCTTACGTTATCAGTCTATGGCAATTTTATCTGCTGTGGGCTTTGATCGGAGCTTGCTTCGCAGCTTGTTTATACGAACCGTGCTTTGCAATACTCACCCGCACATACGGTAAAGATGCCAAGCGTGGCATTATCATCGTGACACTCGTTGCGGGTTTTGCCAGTACAATTAGTTTCCCCGCAGCGCACCTGATAGCGAACAACTGGGACTGGCAGATGGTTACACGCTGCTTTGCACTGGTGACACTCCTCGCTGGAGTTCCATTGCTCTATATCGGCGCAATCAATGTAGAGCGTGACCATAAACGCTTCACGTCAACGCAGATACCCACACATGATAACTCCACGTCTGACGGTGCTAATTCTACATCCGGTGATATTCGCAACCCGGTATTTCTGCGACTGGCCATTTCGTTTGCTCTGCTTGCGGTGGTGCACGGTGCGACTCTACATCACCTGCTATACGTTTTGGAAGACAGGGGGTTAGCACTTGGTGTGTCTGTATTCGTTGCCAGTTTGATTGGTCCGATGCAGGTGTTTGGCAGGGTGGTAATTACTGCGTTACAAAATCATTTGAGCCATAAGGTAATTGTTTATGGTGCATTTATCTTAATGGGCTCTGCCATGTTGCTGCTGTTCAATGCTCACTACGGTCTTGCTGTTGCTGTTACGTTCGCTGTGGTCTTCGGTAGTGGCTACGGAACATTGAGTATCATTCGACCGCTCATTGCCAGGGATCTGCTCGGTGAAGAAAACTTTGGTGCGAGGTCCGGATTGCTGGCGCTTTTCTATTTAGTCGGTGCAGCAATATCTCCTTACCTGGGATCTTTGATATGGGTTGCGGGAGGCTATGACGCGTTGATTGCAGCGCTGATGGGATTGGCGTTTAGCGGATTATGGCTGGTTTATCGGGCCATGCAGAACAGCACAGGAACTGCTCATTCCCGATAATTTTGATTAAGAATTTCGGCTGGTTTTTGGCCTGACCGGCGGCGTACTCCTGATGGTAACTTACCTCTCATCCGCAAGATTCGCTTGGCTTGTTTTCTGCACTAACAGTCTAACCTACACGGATAGCGCGTGCGCGAATCAAAATGGCCTCGTCAGAAAGCCCAACTCTCATTGATGAATACAGTCAGACGTTTACCAGCTTGCAGGCAGGTAAAAAGGAACTGATCCAGTGGGGCGCTGATGCGGTGGCTTTAAACCGATTTATCGTCGATGCGGCCACTGAGAGCGGCCAGTCGGATACCAATACCGTACTGCAGTCCATTGATATCAGTCGAGTACCTCATGGCGATACCCCTGCTGCGCGCACTGAGTATTGCGATACTGCGTTGAAAAAGCTGATATCTCTACAGGAGCAAGTGACGGTTTTGCAGAAGTCTGCGCGTGAAAAAGGAATAAGCGGCGGTTTGTTGACGATTATTGGCCAGGCAGCGAATCAAAGCCCGGACGACAATGGTGCATCGGTCTTGCGCCAGCTCAGTGAGCTGGTTGGTCCTGAGTCTGATAACGCGACACAAAACTCCAATGAAATATCCACCCAGCCGGTGCCGGTTACAGGCGTAACCCCCGAAGACTCAGATGCAAATGATATCGGTGAACTCGATGCTGAATCGACAGTGCCTGAACCATCAGTGGGAATTCAGCGCGTGGTGCAAACGATGCGGGATCATTGGAAGCCTCTCGTCATAGATGTCAGCGTTTGTGCGATAGCCTCTGGTATAGCAATCAGTCTGGTTAACTAGCACGGTGATTAGATCTTGAAGGGGTTTACATTATCTGCAGGTATCGGAAGTATTCCGAATATTGAAAAGTTTCTTGGCATTGCCAAACTTTGCAGAAATCCGTCAGTTCTACGCAGTAAGTCATGTACTGGAATTTATTCGTGGGGTCATAAGCCTTACAGTAAAATTGCCAGTCGCATTGCACATGCACTTGATATCCAGCACACACGTCTCGAAGATGGATTTGTCTGTTCCTTTGGTCGTGGTGGACGCAACAGAAAGTATTCAATTGTTATTGATTCAGTTGGTATCTATTACGATGCGACTTCACCTTCAAGACTGGAAAATATATTAAATAACCTGGATAAATGTTCCTGGCAGTTAGAAGACAGCAGTTATCGAGCGAATGCAGAACAGGTAATGAAGCGTCTGATCGATAACAGGATCAGTAAATACAATGTTCTGTCTGATGCAGAGGATTCAGCCAACGATGAAACGCCGTTTGCATTGGTAGTTGACCAGACTGTTGGTGATCAATCTGTTCGGTATGGAGGTATGCAGCAGGAAGATTTCGACCAGATGTTGAAACATGCAGTATCTGAACATTCTGCAGAAAACGTTCGTGTCAAAGTACATCCTGATGTACTTGCAGGACGTAAGCAGGGCTACTTGTCTGAACTGGCTTCACAGCTGGGCGTCAAGGTGATAAGCAGCGATATTCCGCCGCACCGACTCAGGCAATGCACTGCAGCTTATACAGGAACATCGCTGTATGGGTTTGAATTGCTGATGCACAATGTTCCTGTGGTGTGCTTTGGTCAGCCATTCTATTCTGGCTGGGGTGTAACTGAAGATGAAAAGCCAATTGAAAGACGTAAGGTAAAGCGCAGCTTGCTTGAGATGTTTATTGCTGCGTATTTGATTTATCCCACTTATGTTGATCCGGTTACCGGCAAGGCGAGTACGTTGGCCGCCACTATCGACCATATCATTGAACAGCGTCGCCAGGTAAAGAGAGTTGGTGGAGATTATCGCCTGCTCGGAATCACGCCATGGAAAAAACGCTACGTAGACAGATACATGATGGCCACTGAATATAACCATCAATACGTATCATTGAAGCAACTGCAGGAGTTACCGTCTGACGCTGCGAATGAGATTCACTCTTCGAGCGCTGCTGAAAGTCCGACAATAATGGTTTGGGGGCGCGCTGCTGCTGACACTGCTGCAGAGCAGTTACTAGACCAGCATAAGGTCGCACGGATGGAAGACGGGTTTGTACGGTCCGTCGGATTAGGCAGCAACTTTACAGCACCCAGATCCCTCGTGGTTGATGATCTTGGTATCTATTTCGATGCAACAAAGCTCTCTCGCCTTGAGTATCTATTGGAGAACAGGGACTGCAGTGTTGCTGAAATTGGGCGCGCCGAATCATTGATTGAGTTGTTGCTCAACAATGGAATCAGTAAATACACCTCCGCAGACTGTGCAATTTCCGATATTTCGTTTTATGCAGGTAAACGGGTTCTGCTGGTGGTCGGGCAGGTTCAGGGTGATGCGTCGCTGCGCTATGGCAGTGAAGAAATCGACAGCAATATCAAGCTGCTGCAGGCGGTGAGAGCAAATAACCCGGATTCTTTAATCGTTTATAAACCGCACCCGGATGTGGTTAGTGGTAATCGCAGCGACGGAATTTCCAACTATCGCGATATTCAAAGTTTGTGTGATCACATAGAGACAGGTCTTTCGATAGAGATCACATTAAATTTGTGTGAACAGGTACACACAATGACCTCGCTTGCGGGGCTTGAAGCGCTACTTTGCGGCAAAGAGGTCGTTACATATGGAAAGCCTTTCTACGCGGGCTGGGGGTTGACGAGAGATCATTGTGAGTTCGAACGACGAACTCGCAAACGAAGTTTAGCGGAGCTCGTGTACATCTGTTACATCGAGTATCCGGGTTACCTCGATATTGAATCAGGTGAGTTTACCAGTGTGGAAAAAACTATCGCCTCGATAGTTGAAGAACGTGAAATGCAGTGCCATTCCATCACTGCGACCGGGATAAAAAAATACGTGAACATTGTTCGCAATATAAAAAAAGGTCTCACTTATGCCGCGTAATGTACTTTTACTTCAAGGACCAGTCGGACCTTTCTTTCAGAAATTTTCACGTCAGCTTGAAAGTCGCGGCCACAACGTTCTTAAAGTTAATCTTAACGGTGGTGACCTCTATTACTACCGTCGTGGTAAATATCTGAATTTCACATCCGCAGCGAGTGTCTGGCCCGCATGGATTGAAAGTATCATGGTTGGACGCGATATCGATAGAATATATCTATTCGGTGATTGCCGACGTTATCACCGACAGGCGATCGGGATAGCAAGAAGACTGGGAATTGATGTTTATGTGTTTGAGGAAGGTTACGTACGACCGAACTATGTAACGCTTGAAAAGGACGGGGTGAACGGATTTACCAGTGCCTGTGAAAAAAACACCATTCATGAGTGTCTCGATGAAACCGAGATAACTAATGATGATGTACCTTCAGAGCCCGTATCGAACGTCTTCAGGGCGGCTGCGAGGCATTGCGTTCAATACTATCTTGCTGCATCTGTTCTCAGGCACATGTTCAAAAATTACGAACACCATCGCAGCCTGAATGTTGTTACTGAAGGTCTGTACTGGATTCAGTCGGGACTGCGAAAAATAACCTACAGCTTTACTGAACGAAAGATTGGTGATGCCATACTGAGTGGTCGGGATAAGTACTTTCTGCTGCCATTACAAGTGCACAGTGATATGCAGGTACGGCAACATTCAGAATTCTCGAGTATAGAGAAATATCTTGAACATGTTATCAGCTCATTTTCAAAATCTGATTGTGATGACTGTTTGCTGGTGATAAAACACCATCCGTATGATCGTGGCTACAAAAACTACCGAGCTGTGATTAAGAAGATGGCGTTGGTGTATGGTCTTGAAAACAGAATCCACTATGTACACGACACTGATTTACCATCACTACTACAAAAAGCTGAAGGGTCTGTGCTTATAAACAGCACGGTAGGTATATCATCGCTTTATCACGACACACCGGTCAAAGCATTAGGTGAAGCAATCTACGATATCGAAGGGCTCACTTTTCAGGGTTCACTGGAGTCGTTTTGGAATGCACCAGGTGAGGTTGATCGGGATCTGTTCAAACGTTTCCGTCGTTATCTTATCGATAAAACCCAGATAAACGGCAGCCTCTACACCGATGTGAAGCATTGCGATCAGTCCGGCTTAAACTGGCCGGTGGCACTATCAGAAGAACACTTCAGTGAAGTTGTGGTTAGGAGTCCTGCTGTGGTTGACGGTGAAGCGGGCAGCATTATTGATCTGGAAGAGCACAAAAAGAACGCCGAGATTTCCAGCGATCAACCTGGCTATGAAACTGCTACCAAGAAGATCGCTATCTAGAGCAAAGGAAATCCGGCGTATCGTATTGGCGGCTGCTATTTGAAATAAATTGGCTGTACTTCACCCGATGCAATTTTATCGCGCCAGATAGCCGGGCCTGTTGTGTGTACTGCTTCCCCGCTGCTATCGACGGCTACTGTTACCGGCATGTCTTTAACAACGAACTCGTGAATTGCCTCCATGCCGAGTTCCTCGAAGGCAACGATTTTTGCGTCTGTAATAGCACGTGATACCAGGTACGCAGCACCACCGACTGCCATTAGATAAACTGACTTGTGTTTTTTAATGGCCTCTATTCCGGCAGGGCCTCTTTCGGCTTTGCCAACCATGCCAAGGATGCCGGTGTGCTCCAGCATCATGTCGGTAAATTTATCCATTCGTGTTGCGGTTGTGGGACCGGCAGGACCAACCGCTTCATCTCGTACCGCGTCTACGGGTCCGACGTAGTAAATTAGTTTGCCACTGAGATCTACCGGAAGCTCTTCACCACGGTCAAGAATTTCCTTGATGCGCTTGTGTGCTGCATCGCGTCCGGTCAGTAAGGTACCGCTTAGCAATAGGGTTTCACCAGGTTTAAAGCTGGATGTTTCTTCGTCGGTTAGTGTATCGAGATTAATTGAGCGTGCATTTGGACCGACGTCCCATGTGATCTCTGGCCAGTCACCGAGCGATGGCGGGGTTTGCAGAGAAGGACCATCACCGTTTAATACAAAGTGTGCGTGTCTGGTTGCAGCACAGTTTGGAATCATGGTGACAGGTAGTGATGCCGCGTGTGTTGGGTGGTCAGAAATTTTGACATCCAGCACAGTAGTTAAACCACCCAGGCCTTGTGCTCCTATGCCCAGTGCATTGACCTTTTCAAAAATCTCAAGCCGTAATTCTTCTACGCGATTTGATGGTCCCCGGCTTTTCAATTCCTGTATGTCAACAGGTTCCATCAGGACCTGCTTTGCCAATACTGCAGATTTTTCTGCTGTGCCGCCGACCCCGATACCTAACATGCCCGGCGGGCACCAGCCAGCACCCATGGTTGGAACGGTTTTTACTACCCAGTCAACGATGCTGTCACTGGGATTGAGCATGACCATTTTGGATTTGTTTTCCGAGCCACCGCCTTTGGCTGCAACGTCGACTTCAATTTTGTCTCCTTCGACCAGTTCCATATGAATGACTGCCGGAGTGTTATCTTTGGTGTTGCGTCTGGCACCTGCCGGGTCTGCCAGAATAGATGCGCGTAGTTTGTTGTCCGGGTGCAGGTATGCTCGCCTGACACCCTCATTGATCATGTCGGTCGGGCTCATTGTTACACCCTCCCACTGCACATCCATGCCTACCTTAAAGAAGACTGTCACTATCCCGGTGTCCTGGCAGATCGGTCTGTGCCCCTCAGCACAGAGCCGTGAGTTGATCAGAATTTGCGCCATCGCGTCTTTGGCGGGCTTTGATTCTTCTCGTTCATAGGCCGCGTGAACCGCATCGACAAAGTCTTTTGGGTGATAGTAAGAAATGAACTGCAGTGCATCTGCGACACTGTCTATCAGGTGATCTTGATGGATACGGGCCATGTTATGGAGTTTTCTTAGTGGGTGTGGCTGTAATATAACCGTTGTTGCAATGCTTGGCACCTGCCAACTGCAGATTGCCTGTCTGGTCAGAATGAGCAGCCGCGGGTGAGCCGACTTCCTCACGGTTTTTGCCTGCTCGCTTGACTCGATATAGCGCTTATGGGTAAATGCACGCAAGTGACGGGTACGCTGCCCGCGCGAATGGACCTGCAACGGCGGTCCTCTGTTAAAAAGACCTACCGGGTTTAAAAGATCTACTGGTAAAAGTTAAGGGCAGGATGGCTAAACTTACAGCAACAATGGCCGCGCACACTGCGGCGTTTGGTTGGCGAAGCGCTACTTCTGTTGCGACCGTCTCCATTGCCACTGTCTTCCCTAAAAGCCATGAATCAAAATACCAACCAGAACACCACCGACTACACCCGTCAGTCTATTGCTAAACGCCGAATCCTCGTTCGCGAGATTCTGGCTGATCTTGAAACCCCGCTCTCAACTTATCTGAAGGTCGCAAATTGTGCCGGCACCTATCTGTTTGAGTCGGTGACTGGCGGTGACAAGTGGGGAAGGTATTCAATAATTGGCCTGCCCTGTCGTGACGTGGTTAAGTTTCATGGCCCTGAATTAACCGTCGAGCGTGATGGCAATATTGTGCATCGTGAAACTATTGCTGAGCCACTGGACTGGATAGAAAAGTATCACGCCACTTTTGCGTGCGAAGATTTACAAATCGGTGGATCACCGCCACGCTTTACTGGCGGTCTGGTTGGATACTTCGGCTACGAGACGATCAACTATATAGAACCTGCAATTTTTAAAGATACCTTGCCTGATCCACTCGGTACGCCCGACATTCTGTTAATGGTGTCCGAAGAGGTTATTGTATTCGATAATCTCAACGGCACTGCGTTGATTCTTGTACATGTTAACCCTGAAGAAGCTGATGCAGCGGCACGTGGTGTCAAACGCCTTGATGAAATAGAAGCCTCACTTCGCAATGCTCAACCCGCGCATCGTGAAAGAGATCCTCAACACCTGGACGATAACAGTTTTGTTTCCGGTTTCGGACAAAACAGTTTTATGGCAGGTGTTGAACAGGTGCGGGAGTACATTTCAGCGGGTGACTGCATGCAAGTGGTTTTATCGCAGCGCATGGCAACTGCGTTTGATGCACATCCGCTGGACTTGTATCGTGCGTTGCGCATGTTAAATCCATCACCGTACATGTTCTACCTCGATCTCGGTGAGTTTCAGATTGTTGGCTCATCACCGGAAATTCTTGTCCGACTGGAAGACAATACCGTCACGGTGAGGCCGATCGCAGGCACCAGGCCACGAGGTGCTACTGATGCAGAAGATCTGGCACATGAACAAAGTTTGCTTGCTGATCCCAAAGAGCTTGCAGAGCATCTGATGTTAATTGACCTTGGTCGCAATGATGCCGGGCGGGTTGCAGAAACCGGTACGGTTAAACTCACCGAAAAGATGAAAATTGAACGCTATTCACACGTGATGCATATCGTCTCGAATGTGACCGGAAAGTTGAAGGAAGGGCTAGGTGCTATGGATGTATTGCGAGCAACTTTTCCTGCAGGAACAGTCAGTGGTGCACCGAAGATTCGAGCCATGGAAATCGTCAATGAACTTGAACCGGTAAAGCGTGGTATCTATTCCGGTGCGGTTGGCTATTTATCATTCAACGGCAATATGGATACGGCTATTGCTATTCGAACGGCGGTTGTAAAAGATGGTGAGCTAACTATTCAGGCAGGCGCAGGCGTAGTCTATGATTCCGTGTCGCTCAGTGAATGGGATGAAACACAAAACAAAGCGCGAGTTGTCTTTCGTGCAGCGGCACTTGCTGCCGGTGGTTTGGATCGCCTTCCTCAACATCAGACTAAAGCAGATGCTACTGGCCGGGGTAAAAGCTGATGTTACTGATGCTCGATAACTACGACTCTTTTACTTTTAATCTTGTACAGTACTTCGAAGAGCTGGGTGCTCAGGTCAAAGTGCTGCGCAATGATCAGCAAACTGTACAACAGGTGATTGATCTTGCACCAAAGCACCTGGTGATATCTCCCGGACCGTGTACCCCGGTTGAAGCAGGTATTTCGGTTGAGCTGGTTAAGCAATGCGCGGGAGTTATTCCTATATTGGGTGTGTGTCTTGGGCACCAGTGCATTGCATCGGCTTTTGGAGCAGAAATTGTGCGTGCGGGCTCGATCATGCACGGCAAAACTTCTCCGGTTTATCACAACGATGAAGGGGTGTTTAAAGGCTTGCCTAACCCGGTGACGGCAACGCGCTATCATTCGCTCGTGATTGAAAAACAAAGCCTGCCGGATAGCTTCGAGGTCACCGCCTGGACTCAGACTGAAACAGGCGAAGTTGAAGAAATTATGGGAGTCCGACACCGTACACTTGCTATAGAAGGTGTACAGTTTCACCCTGAGTCGATCATGACGGATCATGGTCATGATATGTTGCAGCAGTTTCTAAATGGTTAACAGCGTCTTTCGGGGTCAGACCAATGTGTGAAGAAATAAGCATTCAACAGGCAATTGCCAAAGTTGTTGACGGCAATGCACTGCAGGCAGATGAAATGGTGCAAACCATGCGCAAAATCATGTCTGGTGAATGCACTGATGCGCAAATCGGCGGCTTGCTGGTTGCACTACGCGTGAAGGGTGAAACAGTAGAAGAGATTGCGGCGGCCGCTGAAGTAATGCGTGAGCTTGCCAGTGGAGTCACTTGTGAAACTACAGACCTTGTCGATATTGTCGGTACCGGCGGTGATGGCACCAGCACTTTCAATGTTTCAACCTGCAGCGCACTGGTAGCGTCAGCGGCAGGCATCAAGGTCGCCAAGCACGGAAACCGCGCGGTATCCAGTAGCTCGGGCGCTGCAGATTTACTGGAAGCTGCCGGTGTAAAGATTGATCTTGATGCAGAGCAGGTTGCGAAGTGTGTGAACACAGTTGGTCTCGGTTTTATGTTTGCACCAAAGCATCATGGAGCGATGCGTCACGCCATCGGTCCGCGCAAAGACCTGGGTATGCGGACCATTTTTAACGTGCTCGGACCATTAACCAACCCGGCCTCAGCACCTCGGCAGCTGATTGGCGTATACAGCGATCATCTGGTAGTACCGATAGCCGAAGTGCTCTCTAAACTCGGTAGCCAGCGTGCAATGGTTGTACATGCAAAAGATGGCATGGATGAAATCAGTATTGGTGCACCGACGAATGTTGCAGAGCTTCGCGATGGTAAAGTAACAAGCTTTGTTATTGATCCTTCAATGTTTTCAATGAACAACACAGACACAAAAGAAATTAAAGTGAGCAGTGCTGCTGAAAGTCTCGCAATGGTAAAGCAAGTGCTCGCCAATGAGGCAGGACCTGCACGTGATATCGTGGCTCTTAACGCAGGTGCTGCTATCTATATTGCAGGCATCACCGATACCCATGAAAAAGGTGTTGAGAAAGCGCTGGCGTTAATTGCAGATGGAAGTGCTGCGACAAAGCTTGAAGATTTGATTTCCTGCAGCAATGCGTGCTGATTTACAAGCCATTATTATTACTCACCAGTAGTTGCGAAAAAATGTCTCAAAGCACCCCGGATATCTTAAAAAAAATTCTCGCCCGTAAAGTGGAAGAGATTTCTGAGGCTTGTGAGAACACCAGTCTTAGAAAGCTCTCGGAGTTAGCAGCTGCAGCCTCTGAACCCCGTCGTTTTATAAATTCAATGCAGTCACGCATTGCAAAAGGTGAGGCCGCGATCATTGCAGAAATTAAAAAAGCTTCACCGAGTAAAGGGGTTATCAGAGAGGACTTTGACCCGGCTGCTATAGCCAGAAGCTACAGCGATGGAGGTGCAGCCTGCCTGTCGGTCCTCACGGATAGAGATTTTTTCCAA